>JAAZXC010000031.1 GCA_014240365.1 Acidimicrobiales bacterium
GTGACCACTCTCCGCCGGACGGTCCGGCTTCCCGACGGCGTATCTGCCTGCGACCTGGCTGCGACCACCACGTCGGCACCCGCCGCGGCGTATGCCCGAGCCAGGGCTGCGCCGATCCCCCGTGAGCCACCCGTTACCAGCACCCGTGCGCCGTCAAGATCCATGGAGTGACCGTAGTTCGGGGACCGTGACCACTCTCCGCCGGACGGTCCGGCTTCCCGACGGCGTATCTGCCTGCGACCCCGCAATCCGGCTTCTGGATCCTGCGGGTGTCACGGGTACGGTCGGGCCGCGTACCAACCGGAGACCCCGAACCCAGGAGCAACCGTGGCCCAGGCCCAACAGATCGAGCCGTTCAGGATCTCGGTGCCAGATGCACAGATCGCCGACCTGCGCCAGCGCCTCGTGGACACCCGGTGGCCCGACCAGATCCCGGGCTCCGGCTGGGACTACGGCTGCGACCTGTCCTGGTTGCAGGATCTGGCCGCCTACTGGGCCGACGGATTCGACTGGCGGGCCGCCGAGGCCCGGCTGAACAGCCGCGACCAGGTGGTCACGACCATTGACGGCCAGCGCATCCACGCCATCCACCAGCGGTCGCCCGAACCCGGAGCCCTGCCGTTGCTCATCAGCCACGGCTGGCCCGGCTCCGTGGTGGAGTTCGAAAAGGTGATCGGGCCCCTCACGGACCCGGTGGCCCACGGCGGCGATCCAGCCGACGCCTTCCACGTCATCGCACCGTCGCTGCCCGGCTTCACCTGGTCCGGCCCGACCACCCAGCCCGGCTGGGGTGTGGGCCGTACGGCCACAGCGTTCGCAGAACTGGCGGCCACACTGGGCTACGACCGCTACGGAGTGCAGGGCGGCGACTGGGGCTCCATGATCTCCAGACAGATCGCCGCCGCTGCCCCCGACTCGGTGGTCGGCTGCCACGTCAACATGTTCGCCGGCGGACCCCCCGGAAACGACGACGACTTCGACGACATCACCGGTACCGAGCAGAAGCTCATGGACAGGGGCGCCTGGTACATGGCCGAGGACAACGGCTACTTCCGCATCCAGGAGACGCGCCCGCAGACCCTCGGGACGGCTCTGAACGACTCCCCGGCCGGCCTCCTGTCGTGGATCGGCGAGAAGTTCCACGGCTGGGTCGACCACGACGGCGACCCGCTGGACGTCGTCGACCGTGACCAGGTCCTGGCCAACGTCAGCGCCTACTGGTTCACCGGAACGATCAACTCCTCGATCCGCATGTACTTCGAGACCATGAAGGCCATGACCCGAGGGGAGGGCCTGGCCGAGAACGCCGACGTGCCACTGGGGGTATCCGCATTCCCCGCGGAGCTCTTCATGTCACGGCGCCGTTGGGTGGAGGCCACCCACAACGTGACGTTCTGGCGTGAACACGACCGGGGCGGACACTTCGCCACCATGGAGCGACCGGAGGCCATCGTGGCCGACATCCGGGAGTTCTTCAGGGGACTCCGATGAGCACGCCGATCGCCGCCACGACAACGCTGGCCGGCACCGACGGCCTGCACATCGCCGCCGAGACCCGTGGACCCGATGGGCGCAGCGGCACGCCGATAGTGGCCACCACGGGATGGGCCAACACCCGGAGCGTCTGGACGTCGATGGTGGACGACCTCTGCACCGACCACACGGTCACCACCTGGGACCTGAGGGGCCACGGTGCCAGCGCGGCGGCGCCTCCCGGCGACTACACCCGCGCCCACGCCCTCGGGGACCTGACCGCCGTACTGGACCTGGCTGGACGTCCGGCGGTCCTGATGGGCCACAGTCTGGGTGGCTTCCTGTCCCTGGCCCACGCCGTTGACCATCCCGAGGATGTGGCCGGCCTGGTCCTCGTGGCCACCGGTCCGGGCTTCCGGAAGGTGGAGGCCCGCGAGCAGTGGAACGAATCGGTACGGGCAGCAGCGGACGGCATGGACCTACCACCCGGCGCCGAGGAGATCTCGATGCACCACGACGCCCACGTGATCGACCACCTGGCGGAGGTACGGGTACCGGTGCTGGTGCTGCTGGGTGAAAGGGACAAACGCTTCGCTGCTTCGGCGGCGCTGTTCGAGAGGGACCTGGACGTTCGCGAGTCCGTGGTCGTGGCGGACATGGGCCACATGGTCCACGTGAAGGCTCCCGGCCGGTGTGCCGGCGCAGTGAGACGCTTCATGGCCGGACTGGCAGACGGGTGAACACCTACGTCACAGGCCCGGCAACCACTCAGTGAGCGCCGATCGGCTGACAGGGATGGTCGAGCTTCCCGGGGGCAGGTTCCTGATGGGCACCGATCAGGGCGGGTACCCGTCGGACGGCGAGGGCCCGGTTCGACCTGTTCTCCTCTCCCCCTTCACCATCTCGACGACTGCGGTCACGACCGCCGAGTTCGCCGCGTTCACCGCGGCCACGGGACACGTCACCACCGCCGAGCGCGAGGGCTGGTCATTCGTATTCGCCGGACACCTGCCCGATGACTTCGAGGCCACCAGGGGCGTCGTGGGTGCCGAGTGGTGGCGCCAGGTTTTCGGCGCCGACTGGTGCCACCCCGAGGGTCCCGACAGCAACGTGGACAACCGGGCCGACCATCCGGTGGTCCACACGTCGTACATGGACGCTGCGGCCTTCGCCGCCTGGGCTGGCGGGCGCCTGCCCACCGAGGCGGAGTGGGAGTACGCAGCCAGGGGAGGCCTGGAGGGAAAGCGACTGCCGTGGGGAGACGAGAACCAGCCAGACGGCCCCGACGACCACAGGTTCAACATCTTCACCGGGACCTTCCCCACCGTGGACTCCGCAGAGGATGGCTGGGCCGGGACCTGCCCGGTGGATGCCTTCGCACCCAACGGCTACGGCCTGTTCAACTGCTCCGGCAACGTGTGGGAATGGACCTCGGACTGGTTCGGCACCGACCACGGCGACCCCGATGCAGCGCCGCGCACGGATCCGATCGGCACGCCGCTGGGGGTGGGCCGGGTGGTGAAGGGCGGCTCGCACCTCTGCCACGACAGTTACTGCCACCGCTACCGGATCGCCGCCAGGACGTCGAGTCCGCCGGACAGCTCAGCCGGCAACCAGGGCTTCAGGCTGGCCCGCTGAGCTCCGACCAGCCCGGCTGCGCTTCGCCCGTAGCCTTGCCTACATGGGGCTGCGCAGCGATCTGAACCGGCACGTCGAGCCGGCCGCGCCCGGCGAGTTCGAGGCACCCCGCGTCGGCCCACTGGAGGTGTGGCCCCCTGTCGTCCTGGCCCCGATGGCCGGCGTCACCAACGCCCCTTTCCGCTCCCTCTGCCGGGAGTTCGGAGCGGGCCTCTACGTCAGCGAGATGGTGACAGCCCGTGGCCTCGTGGACGGCCACCTCAAGACGACGCGTCTGGCCCACTTCGATCCCGACGAGTCGCCCCGCAGCATCCAGCTCTACGGAACCGAACCGGAGAGCATCCGACGAGCCGTCGACCTGCTCGTCGGTGAGGGACGCGTCGACCACATCGACATGAACTTCGGTTGTCCGATGCCCAAGGTGACACGCAAGGGTGGAGGGGCGGCCATCCCGCTGAAGCCACGGCTCTTCGAGGACATCGTGCGTGCAGCGGTGGACTCCTCCGGCGTCGTACCCGTCACCGTCAAGTTCCGGAAGGGCACTGACGACGACCACCTCACCTTCCTGGATGCGGGTCGGATCGCCGAAGCGGTCGGGGCCTCGGCAGTCTCCCTCCATGCCCGGACCGCGGAGCAGTTGTACTCGGGCGAGGCCGACTGGTCCGCCGTGGCCGACCTGAAGGCCGCCGTTACGGGCATCCCGGTATTCGGCAACGGCGACGTCTGGGAGCCGTGGGATGCCCTGCGCCTCATGCGGACCACCGGTTGCGACGGTGTGGTGGTCGGACGCGGCTGCCTGGGCCGACCCTGGCTGTTCGGCGACCTGGCCGCTGTCTTCGGCAACGGACCCGGGACCGGCGGAGTGGAACCGGGAGATCCTCCCAGGCTCCGGGACGTCACGATGGCCATGGCACGTCATGCCCGGCTGCTGGTGGACTGGGCCGGCCCGCACGGCATCAAGGACTTCCGGAAGCACACCGGCTGGTACCTGAAGGGCTACGCCACAGGACCGGCTGCACGCCGCGACCTCCAGACGATCACCGACGTGGACCACCTTGAGGGGATCCTGGCCCGCCTTCTCGATGAAGTGGATCCGGACATGACGCTGGACCCGGAGTCGCTGCGCATCCCCCGCAGCCACCGCAGCGGTCCGAGGCCCGTGGTTCTTCCGGAGGGCTGGCTGGATGACCCACTTGACGCCACACCACCCCCGGCGTCCGCTGAGGTCCTGGTATCCGGGGGTTGATCCCGGCAGCCCGACCGTTTCGCAGATGCTCCCCGACCACCTGATCCTGGCATCCGCATCGCCGCGCCGCCTCGACCTGCTGCACCAGGTCGGCCTTGACCCCGAGGTGCGCATCCCGGACGTCGACGAGACCCCGCTGGCCGGCGAGGACGCCGCGTCAATGGTGGAACGCCTCGCATGTGCCAAACGGGACGCCGTGGCGGGCGAGGGGGAATGGGTGGTCGCAGCTGACACGGTCGTCGTCGTGGACGGCGAGGCACTGGGCAAGCCGGGAACCCCGGAGAAGGCCACGGCAATGCTGAGGCTCCTCTCGGGCCGCTCCCACCAGGTACTGACCGGCGTTGCCGTGGCCGGACCGGTGGGTCGGACATCCACGACGGTGTGTACCGAGGTGACGTGGCGGGAGCTTTCCGACGATGAGGTAGCCGCCTACGTGGCCACGGGAGAGCCCCTGGACAAGGCCGGTGGCTACGGTCTACAGGGCGGCGGAGCGGACTTCGTGGTGGAGCTGCTGGGCGGCCGGGACAACGTCATCGGCCTACCGGTCACGACCGTGCTGGAGCTACTCGCCACGGTCGGTCCCGCCGACGACGGGTGGAGACGCCTGCCCGGGGGCTGAGCGGGAGGCCTCAGCCGACCGGTGGCACCAGGCGCTGGTCGTCGGTGATGAACGTCCGTGCGCCCAGCAGGACGACCACCAGAGCGGTCACCGCAGCCGTCCCGAGGATGAGGAACAGGATCGCCACCTGGATCAGCGCCGCCTGCAGTGGATCCACCCCGGCCAGAATGAGGCCCGTCAGGGCGCCGGGTAGGAACACCATGCCCGCCGTCCGGGTGATCTCGATCTGGGGCCGCAGCGCCAGCCGCAGTGCCTCGGATGTCACGTCGCGCACTGCACGCTCAGGTGTGAAGCCGAGGGCCAGCATCGCCTCCACCTCGCCGGCACGGTACCGGATGCCGTCCACGAGACGGGTGGAGGCCACCACCACGACCTTCAGCGAGTTGCCGACCACCATCCCCGAGACGGGCACCAGGACCCGTGCCTCAAGCGGCAGGATCCCCAGGGCGAACACGGTGGCAAGCGACACGGCAAGGCCCAGTGATGCACCAAGGGTCGTCGTCAGTCCCAGTCCCCGTAGCCGGGGCTCTCGGCGACGGGCCGCTTCGCCGGCCACCGGCACCATGGCCGCCACCCAGGCCCAGGCCCAGGTGATCGAGGTTCCCTCGTCCAACAGCAGCGTGAGGGCCCAGCCTGCGAGGACCAGCTGCGCCACAGCGCGGACCGTGGCCACCACGAGATCGCTTTCGAGGCCCAGCCGGCGGCCCGCGGAGATGCCGACAACCACTAGGAGCGGCACCAGCGACGCCGCCAGTCCCCACCAGCCGATGTACACGTCGGTCACCGTCCCACCGTAGCCAGCCCCGGCATGCCAGTCGCCTGACGTGTCGGCCCCGGATTCCCATACGCCTACCTTGGGGAGTCCGGCTGGCCTTGGGGAGTCCGGCTGGCGGCCCATATCCTGTTAGGCATGCTGAACAAGCGCACCCATGTACCCCGGGCGACGGCCGAGGGGCTCGAGGTGTCAGACCTGTCGGTCGCCTATGACGGCCCGGCCGTGCTCTCAGACGTGTCCCTGGATGTGGCCGCCGGGGAGATCGTGGCCCTGCTGGGCCCCAGTGGGTGCGGCAAGACCACCCTGCTGCGAACCATTGCCGGCCTGGAACGCCAGCAGGCGGGCACGGTCCGACTCGGAGGCCGGATCCTCGATGACGGAACCACGTTCGTACCTCCGGAGAGGCGCCGTATCGGGATGGTCTTTCAGGACGGCGCCCTCTTCCCGCATCTGGACGTGGGTCAGAACGTGGCCTATGGCCTGCCCCGGGCCGAACGCCGCTCATCGAGGGTGACAGACACCCTGGAGCTGGTCGGACTGGCCGACATGGTCGACCGCATGCCCGGCTCGCTCTCGGGCGGCCAGCAGCAACGCGTGGCACTGGCGCGTGCGCTGGCTCCCCGACCCGGGGTCCTGCTCCTCGACGAGCCATTCTCCAGCCTCGACACATCCCTCCGGGTCCAGGTCAGGAACGAGATCCACCACCTCCTCCTGGAGTTGGGGGTGACCACCCTCTTCGTCACCCACGACCAGGAGGAGGCCTTCGTCCTGGGTGACCGGGTCGCTGTGCTGAACAAGGGTCGGCTGGCCCAGGTTGGGACACCCGACGAGCTCTACCGCCATCCGGTGGACCGATGGGTCGCTACCTTCGTCGGCGACGCCAACCTGATCCCGGTGGCCACCGCTGTCGGCACGTGTCGCACGGTGGTCGGCGACGTTCCGGTGGTCGGAAATGTGGATGGGCCCGCTGAACTGCTCCTGCGCCCGGAGGACATACGGGTCGAGGCCGGCGACGATGGCGTGGTGGAGCTGGTCGAGTACTACGGCCATGACGCAATGGTGCAGGTCCGCCTGGATGACCACACGTCCATCCGGGTCAGGACCGGTGCCGACCTGGTCCACCAGCGTGGCGACCGGGTGGGTGTGACATATGTCGGTCCCGGTGCGGTGGCCCTCGAGGTTTGAGTCCCGAACCCCACTTGTTAGGTTCCCTTGACAGTCTATTAGGGCACCTTTACACCATCGGATCGAAATGGCGTATCTGCACGATGAACGAAAGCACCACCCGACGACTGGCCGCAACGGTGGCAGCCATCCTGCTGGTCCTCGGCCTCGGCGCTTCGACTACGGCCTGCGGCGGCGACCCCGGGTCATTGACCGTCTACTCCGGTCGCAGCGAGAAGCTCATCGGTCCGATCCTCGAAGCGTTCACCGCTGACACCGGGATCGCCCTCGACGTGCGGTACGGGTCGTCCAACGACCTGGCCCTCCTGCTGGCCGAGGAGGGCGACAAGTCGCCCGCCGACGTGTTCCTCTCCCGGAGCCCCGGTCCGGCCGGCTTCCTGGACGACCTCGGAATGCTCGCCGGTATCGACGACGACGTCCTGGACCGCGTCGCCGACGGCGACCACTCCCCCGATGGCACATGGGTCGGCTTCGCAGGTCGGGGCCGGGTGCTCGTCTACAACATCGACGAGGTGGATGCCGCCGAGCTGCCCGATTCCGTGTTCGACCTGACCGGCCCCGAGTACCGGGACCGGGTGGCCGTGCCGGGCTCCAACTCCTCGTTCCAGGACTGGTTCACGCTGTTTCGCCTACGCAACGGCGATGACGTGGCGATCGCGTGGCTCGACGCCATGGTCGCCAACGGTTCCCGCTTCTACCCGAAGAACGGTGCGATCGTGGAGGCCGTCGGCCGCAACGAGATCCAGTTCGGCCTCGTGAACCACTACTACAACTTCCAGAAGGTGGCCGCCAACGGCGACAACCAGCGTTCGGCCAACCACGGCTTCGTCCCCGGTGACGACGGTGGCCTCATGATCATCGCCACCGCTGCGGTGATCGATTCCAGTGGAGAGAAGGCCGCCGCCAACCGGCTCCTGGCCCACCTCCTCAGCGACGGTCAGCAGACCCACCTCACGAACAAGGTCTACGAGTACCCGTTGGCGCTGGGCGTGGAGCCGGCCGAAATCCTCCCACCGGCCCCTACCGACCGGGTGGGTGCCGTGGACATAGACGACATCGCCGCCGAGTTCAGGCGGACCATAGAGATCATCGAGGCCAGCGGCGTACTCGACCAGTAGCCCCCGCGTAGCCACTGTGGCTGATCGCCGACGGACCAGGGTCCGGACCGACGCGTCATGACGGCGAAGTCCACCACGGCTCCACACCCGGAGGTCCTCGAACGCCGGGTGGGCGTCCGACGACCTCCGATAACCCTCACCGCGGCGGCTGTCCTCACAGCCACCCTCTTCGCCCTACCCGGCGGCTACGTGGTCTGGCGTGTCATGGGCGGCTCCGCATCACCGCTGGCCCTGCTGGCATCACGTCGGACCCTCGAACCCCTCTGGCGAACCATCCAACTGGCGGTCCTGGTGTCGGCCTCCGCTGCGGTGCTGGGTACCGGCCTCGCATGGCTCACCACCCGAACCGACCTTCCGCTGCGCCGCCTCTGGCGCATCGTGGTGCCCCTCCCGCTCGTGTACCCGAGCTTCGTGGGTGCTGCAGCGTTCATCTCAGGCCTCGCCCCGGGCGGAATCGTCCATGACCTGGTCGGTCACCTGGGCGTCGACCTGACCACCCGCCTCCACGGCCTGACCGGGTCCTGGCTGGTCCTGACGCTCTTCACGTATCCCTACGTCTACCTACCGGTGGCTGCCCGCCTGACGGCTCTGCCAGGTGCATTCGAAGAGAACGCCAGGCTCCTGGGTGACGGGCCCAGACGGGTGTTCGCCCGGGTGGTGCTGCCCCAGATCGGGTCGTCGATCGCTGCAGGGTCACTTCTCGTGTTCCTCTACACGGTCTCGGACTTCGGCGCTGTCCACCTGATGCGCTTTGAGACCCTGACCCAGACGATCTTCAGGACCCGGCTGTTTGACCGTGACCGCTCGTTCACCCTGGCCCTGCTGCTCCTGGTCCTGGCCCTCCTGGTGGTCGCGGCGGAACGCACCATCTCGCGTTCCGGCCGACGACGTGGAGCCGGACTGGACACCCTGGGCGATCGACGTTCGCTGACGGTTCCGCTGGGTCGGTGGACCGCCCCGGCGCTGGCCGCCGCAACCTCTGTGGTCGGGCTGGCGCTGGTGGCTCCGGCGGTATCACTGGCCGACTGGGGCCTATTCGGATTCCTGCGTGCCCGCAACGGGGGAATGCCCCTGCGCCTCGACTGGGATGACGTGCTGGGCCCGACCTGGAACACCGTCTGGATCAGCGTGCTTACCGCCGTGGTCGCCACGCTCGTCGTGCTACCCGTCGCCTACCTGGTGGCCCGCCACCGGAGTCGCCTGGGCGAGGTGGTCAACGCCGTCGTCGTCGCCGGCTTCGCCATACCGGGCCTGGTCGTGGCGCTCTCGATGATCTTCTGGACGATGCACGCCTCACCGTTCGAGTTCCTGATCGGCACCATGCCGGTCCTGGTCTTCGCCTACGTGGTCCACTTCGGGGCCCAGGCAATGCGGACCGCCCAGGTGGCTGTCGGAACGGTCCCGCGACGCATGGACGACGCCGCCCGCCTCCTAGGAGCAGGCCGCCTGAGACGCCTCGCCACGGTGGACCTGCCCCTCATGGCCCCCGGTCTGGCCGCCGGAGCGGGTCTCGTGATGCTCTCCACTATGAAAGAGCTACCAGCCACCCTCCTGGCCTCACCCATCGGGTTCCGGACCCTGAGTACCCAGATCTGGAACACCTACGAGGCACTGTTCCTGCCGGAGACGGCGATTCTGGCAATGGTCCTGGTGTGCATCAGCGCGGTGCTGACATGGCTGCTGGTGGTGCGCCAGAGCGAGCACCTTCGCTGAAGCCGACCGACCACCCGCTATCCACACAGACATCGCGCGGCCGGCAACCAGCCGATGTGGATCCGGTCAGATGCTCGGGGATCAGCAGGTGGTGACGAGGATCCGGTCGGCGGCGAATGGATCGACGGCCACGGAATGACCACATATCTGGATCGTGACCGTGCCATCAGCCGCTGCCGTCACCGAACCGGTCTCGCCGGGCATCAGGCTCGCCTTCTCGAGGAACTCCAGCAGGCCCTCGGTGAACTCCAACTCCTCGGGAATCCGACTCACCGTGAACGACTCGCCCACCCCGACATCGCTGAGGTGGCGGGTATCGGGCTCCCTGTAGGAGCTGCCGGGGATCGGGTTGCCGTGCGGGCATGTCGTCGGCTGGCCCAGCAGACGGTCCAGCGCCACCTCCACGGCCGGCGAGATCACGTGCTCCCACCTGCCGGCCTCGTGGTGCGCCTCGGTCCATGAGAGGCCCAGCACGTCGGTCAGGAATCGTTCGGCCAGGCGATGCCGTCGGACCACCGAGGTGGCCAGGTCCCGTCCGTCGTCCGTGAGGAGGATCACATGATCGCTGCTGGTGACCAGACCCTCTTTCTCAAGACGCTTCACCATCTCGGAAACCGCTGGCCGGCTCACCTCGAGACGGTCGGCAATCCGCGCCTGGATGACGTCAAGATCGTCCTCGGCGAGCTCGAAGATCGTCTCGCAGTACTCCTCGAAGGCCGGATGGTATTCCGGCGTCTCGTATGCCACGGCCCGAGTCTAGGCAAGGTCGCCGACACCGACCGCAGGCCGCCCTCGGGTGGCACGCTCCACCCGAAGCCACGAAGCCAGACGACCTGAGGCTCCGCGGCGTGACGATCAAGCGACCCGGTTCGGTCGGTCGCCGCCGCGGGGGCGATGATGGTCCGGTGACCCTCGACCCCCGCACACCGGTGATCATCGGCGTAGCCCAGGTGACCGACCGGGTGGATGACCCCGAGGTCGCCCGGACGCCCGTGGAGCTGATGACCGATGCGCTACGCAGCGCCGCCATCGACGCTGGAGCGCCGGGCGCCCTCGCCGGGCTGGACCTCGTGGCTGCTGTCGGCGGCATGTGGCGATACCGGGACCCGGGCCGACAGGTGGCGACGGCTGTCGGTGCCGACGACGCCACGACCCTCCTGACGGGCCTGTCAGGTACGTCACCGCAACGACTGCTCGACCACCTGGCGTCACGCATCGCCGACGGCTACCTGGATGCTGCCGCCATGGTCGGCGGCGAGGCGTTCCGATCCCGCCGCCGTGCACGGCGCCTGGGCGTGGAGGTGAGACGCGACGCAGACCCGGAGCTGGACCCCGCCGAGCGCTACGAGGGTGCGCTCGACATGGCAACCGACCACGAGATCGAGCGTGGCGTGTTGGAACCCGGCGTGGTCTACCCGCTGTTCGAGACGGCCATACGACACTCCCGGGGCGAGTCGGTTGCCGAGCACCGGAACCGGATCGGCACCCTCTGGACCCGGTTCAACGCCGTGGCCGTGGAGAACCCCCATGCCGCTGTCCGTAGACCCATGACCGGCTCGGAGATCACCACGCCGTCAAAGGACAACCGGATGGTCGCAGCGCCGTACACGAAGGCGATGATGGCCAACAACAGCGTCGATCAGGCCTCCGCTGTGCTCATCGTCTCGGCCGCCCGGGCTGCGGCCCTGGGCGTACCCAGGGACCGCTGGGTGTTCCCCCTGGTAGGGACACAGGCGAACGACGAGGCATCGCCGGGGGCCCGCCACGACCTCCACCGATCACCTGCCGCCCGGGCTGCCGGGAACCTGGCCTTCGAGCTTGCCGGGACCGGCCTGGACGAGGTCGACCACCTGGACATCTACGCCTGCTTCCCCGCCTCGGTGCAGGTATGTGCCCTGGAGTTGGGCCTGGACCTGGACAGCCCATCGGACCGGCCCCTCACCGTCACCGGGGGCCTCACCTTCGCCGGCGCCCCCCACAGCAACTCCGTCGGCCAGTCCCTGGCAGCCATGGTGGGGAGGCTCAGGGAGAAGCCGGGCACGGGGCTCGTCTACGGCAACGGCGGCTACCTGGGCAAGCACGCCTTCGGCCTCTACGGCACAGAGCCACCGGCCGCCGGCTACAGGACGGCAAGCGCCGAGGTGGGCCTCGCAGCCACCCCCAGCCGGACCCCGGATCCGGACTTCGCAGGTCGAGCCACCATTGACGGCTACTCCGTCTCGCATGACCGCGATGGCAACCCCACGCGTGCCCTGGTCTGCATGCTGACGACCTCGGGTTCCCGGGTATGGGGTGGCACCACCGACCCTGCCACGCTCGACGCCATGGTCGTCGAGGAGTTCGTGGGCCGAGAAGCCGAACTGGACCCCGACGGCGAAGTATCCGTCTGAATACGACCAACCCATGGACCCGACCCACGTAATGAACAGGACCAACCCATGAAGACGCCGATCACCGAGATGTTCGACATCGAGTTCCCGATCGTGGCCTTCAGCCACTGCCGCGACGTCATCGCCGCAGTCTCCAGGGCGGGGGGCATGGGGGTGCTCGGCGCGGTCGCACACAGCGACGAGGCGCTCGAGACCGACCTGGCGTGGATCGAGGACGAGATCGGAGACAGGCCGTACGGCGTCGACCTGATCGTCCCCGCCCGGTATTCAGGATCCGAGGAGGGCGGTCTGCAGGTAGCCGACCTGCTGGCGGCGGTTCCCGGCATTCACCAGGATTTCCTGGACGAACTCCTGGAGCGTTACGGGGTTCCGGAGAACCCCGACGCCGGCGGGTGGGCGGACCGACCCGGCGATGCGCCGTTCTCAGCCAACCGGGCCAGCCACCAGATGGACATCGCCCTGGCACACCGTCCATCGCTCCTCGTCAACGCACTCGGACCGCCACCGGCAGAGATGCTGGAACGGTGCAGGGAGGCCGGCGTGAAGGTCGCAGCCCTCGCCGGGACCACGGTCCACGCCGAACGAAACGTGGCCGCGGGTGTCGACATAATCATCGCCCAGGGCACGGAGGGCGGTGGCCACACAGGTCAGATCGGCTCCATGGTCCTGCTACCCGAGGTGGTCGATGCCGTCCACCCGGTCCCGGTCCTGGGGGCGGGCGGAATAGGCCGGGGGCGCCAGATGGCCGCCGCCATGGCCCTGGGTGCCGCTGGCGTGTGGTGCGGCTCGGTATGGCTCACCACCGATGAGGCCGAGACCCATCCGGTCGTGAAGGCGAAGATGCTGAGCGCCACCTCGACGGACACACTGCGTTCCCGGTCGATCACCGGAAAGCCGGCACGGATGCTCCGCACCGCCTGGACCGACGAATGGGACCGCTCTGATACTCCCGATCCGCTCGGTATGCCGCTCCAGAACCTCTTCACCAGTTCGGCGCTGGATCGCATCAACCGTGCCGCCCACCACGAGGGTTCCGGCGCCGAGGACCTCGCCACCTACTTCGTGGGCCAGATCGTGGGCGACATGAACCGCTCCAAGGGTGCCGGCCAGGTGGTCATCGACATGGTTGAGGAGTTCATCGACGCCGCTCAGGCGGTCGCCGCCCAACTCGAGTTCTGACCTCCACGAGCCCAGCGGGAACCACCGCGGGATCAGACCCCGGCGTGCGGGTCAGGTACCGACGCCGATCCGATCCAGGTCGTCGGGTAGCAGGATCTCTCCGTCGAAATGTTCGGCGGCCATTGCCAACCATTCGTTGCGGCCGTTCGGCCCGTCCGGATCGGGTCCCGGGGTCGGCACGCAGTGGTTCAGGACGAGTGTGCCAACCCCGGCCCTGGTGGCGGTCCGGGCCGCATCGGCCACCGAGGAGTGGTAGTCGAGGACATCTCGGAGTCGCTGCAGGGGGATATTGCGGATGACGTCGTCGCGCACCACGGTCTGCACGTACACGTCGGCCCCGGCACACAGCAGGTCCAGTCCCCCACACGGCACCGTGTCGCCTGCCAGCACCACCGAACACCCGTCGGCCTCCACCCGGTAGGCCACCGTCGGGTGCACCGGCCTGTGGTCTGTGGGCGTGGCGATTATCCGCACGCCGTCATCGAGCACGACCTCGCCCTCGACGCCGGTCGTCTCGGTGACCGGAACCTCCGGGCCCGTGACCAGGTCATCGTGGTGGGCCACCCGCCAGCCGATATCGGGCTCCAGCATCCGGAGCGTGTCCTCCACGAAGCGCTGCGTGCCCGCCGGCCCCACCACCGGAAGGGGCGACCCCGGAAAGCCTGTGATCCACCGGGTCGTGATGACGTCGTTCACATCGGTGACGTGGTCACTGTGGAGGTGCGTGAGGAACAGGCTCTCGATCTGTGCCGGTCCCACCCCGGTAGCGGCGAGACGCATCAGGCAGCCCCGGCCGGCATCGAACAGGAACCATCGCCCGTCCACGCCGACGAGCTGCGACGGCCCGGCACGGCTGGCATCGGGCAGGGGACTCCCCGTACCCACCATCACCAATTCGAGGGCCATCTACCGGACCCTCCCGGGCCCGCTGTCCGCCCTCAACGCCAACCGCTTCAACCGTGTCAAATCAACTGATGGTGATGAGCTGGCCACCGTCGACCAGCACTGCGTGGCCGGTCAGCCAACTGGCCGCATCCGAGGCCAGGAACAGGGCCGTGTTGGCGATGTCCTCGGGCTCTCCCAGGCGCTTCATCGGAAGGTTCTGGGCAATGGCGTCGCCGCGGCCGTCCTCCCAGAGCGCCCTGGCGAAGTCCGTGCGGATAAGGCCGGGACAGACTGCGTTGACGCGGACGTCTGGTCCCATCTCGGCGGCCAGCTGCTCGGTGAGGTGGATCAGCGCCCGCTTGGTGAGGTCGTATACGCCCAGGATGGAGTTGGTCCCGAAGGCCCCCACCGACGAGATGTTGATCACCACTCCGCCGTGTTCCTTCATCCAGGCGTTCCAGCAGGCCTGGGTCCAGACCAGCGGCGTGGTGAGGTTCGTGGCGAAGGTCTTATCCCAACGGGGCACGTCGATGTCGATGACCGGACCGGCGTACGGGTTGGTGGCTGCGTTGTTGACCAGAACGTCGATGGCCCCGAAGGCCTCCATCGTGGCGTCCAGGACACGCGTCATGTCCTCGGTCTTCCCCACGTGTCCGGCCACATAGGCGAGGTCGCCGCCTGTGGAGGCCCGCAGTTCCTCCACCGTGGCCGCGCAGGTCTCCTCGTTGCGGCTGGTGATCATCACCTTCGCCCCGGCACCGGCCATGGCGGCGGCGATCCCGCGCCCGATTCCACGTGATCCACCGGTGACGATGGCGACCTTGCCTGAGAGTGAGAGTTCCATGGACGGCGACCCTAGTGATGGGTCAGGTCGCTGATCGCAGCGGGGCCTGCCCGACCTGACCCATTACCGGGCCCTGCTTCCCGGCACCCGTGGGACCGCTGGTGTCCGGTCAGACGCGTCGGTCGTGACCCTCCCAGAAGGGCTCGCGGAGCTCGCGCTTGAGGATCTTGCCGGACGGGTTCCGGGGAATCGCCTCCACGAAGTCGACCGACCTCGGGATCTTGAAACCGGCGAGACGCTCGCGGGCATGGGCCAGGATCTCGTCGGCGGTGACTCCGGAGTCGGGTACGGGCACCACCAGGGCCTTGCCCACCTCGCCCCACTTATCGTCCGGCACACCGACGACCGCCACGTCGGCGATCCCCTCATGGGACATGAGGGCGTTCTCGATCTCCGCCGGATAGACGTTCTCGCCGCCCGAGATGATCATGTCCTTGACGCGGTCGTGGATGTACAGGTAGCCGTCCTCCATGTAGGCGATGTCGCCGGATCGCAGCCAGCCGTCGCCGGGCATGGCCTTGGCCGTCTCCTCGGGCATGTTCCAGTAGCCCTTCATGATCCCGCCGTGGCGCATCCAGACCTCGCCGACCTCGCCGTCCGGAACCGGCTCGCCCGACTCCGGATCCACGATCTTCATCTCCATTCCCCGGATCGGCCTACCGGCCGAACGCAGCAGGCCGGAGTCGGCATCGGCCCCATGGTCCTCGGGCGGGAGGGTGGTGCCGGCACCGCACGTCTCGGTCATCCCGTAAACCTGGAAGAAGCTGCAACCGAACTGCGCCATCGACTTCACGAGCACGTCCTCGGTGATGGGTGAGGCCCCGTAGGCGATGTATCGCATGGACGAGAGGTCGATGCTGTCGCTGGGGACCATGAGGAAGAACTGGAGGATCGCCGGCACGAAGATCGCATGCGTGCATCCCTCCGACTCCACGATCTGCAGCCCCGCAACCGGATCGAACTCCCGCATCATCACTGTCACTGCGCCGTTGGCCATACCGAAAAGAGCCCAGCCGCTGCCTGCGATGTGGAAGAGCGGCATGACACAGAGGTTGCGTGAGTCCTCGTCCATGTCCCAGTCCACGGTGGCGAAGAGGGCCTGGAAGTTCCGGTTGGTGAGCTGGGCGCCCTTCGGGAGGCCGGTGGTCCCCGACGTGTAGAGCTGGGCGGCAACATCGTCGTCGGTCGATCCGACCGGCTGGAAGGAGCCGTCGTTGGCATCGCGCCAGGCGTCGTAGGAGGCGTACGATCCGTGTGAACCGATCACCACGATGCTGGTGACGTGGGTGAGGTCGGCCTCAAATGCCGCCAGGTGCTCAGCGAACTCCTCGTGGAGGATCAGAACCTTCGCATGGGAGTCGTTGATGATGTAGGCCATCTCCGGGGCAGCCAACCGCCAGTTCACCGCCACGGTCACTCCGTTCACGTAGGCGGCACCGAAGGCCACCTCGAAGAACTCGACCGAGTTCTTGTCAATGAAGGCCACCCGGTCCTGGGAGCCGACACCATCGGCGACCAGGGCATTGGCCACCTGGCCGGCCCGACGCTGCATCTCGTTCCACGACACGCGATCGTCGCCGAGGACGATCATGTCCTGGTCCCCGAGAGCGGCGGCCCCGAAGTTGATCACGTCCGTGTAGTTCTTTACGAGGGAGAGGTCCATGGCGTCGAACCTACACCGACTCTCCGGAACACGACACCGCCGGTGGGCGACCCGATAAAGGTTGGAACTACCGTCGGCGCCCATGGGTCTCCAACTCGACATGATGGCGTCGCCGCTCCCACTGAAGCAGGTCGGTGGCCTGGCGGCCTACGTGGAAGCAGCGGGCTTCGGGACGCTCTGGTTCACCGAGGGCGCCCGTACCGCATACCTGTCGTGTACCGCCTCGGCGCTCGCCACCGAGCGACTGGGTCTGGGAACGGCTATCGCAGTTGCCTTTCCCCGGAGTCCCATGGTCACAGCCGAAGTCGCCTGGGAGTTGGCCGAAGCCACCGGCGGCCGCTTCGTGATCGGCCTGGGGACGCAGGTAAAGGCACATGTGGAACGCCGCTACAGCAGCGAGTACGCGCCGCCCGGGCCCCGCCTACGCGAGTACGTGCTGGCCATGCAGGCCATCTTCCGGGCCTTCCGGGGAGCCGAGAAGCTGTCGTTCGACGGCGACCACTACTCCTTCTCGCTGCTGCCGGGAATGTGGTCACCGGGCCCCATCGACGTGGACGACCCTCCCATCTACATATCAGCGGTCCTGCCGTGGATGAGCCGGATGGCCGGAGCGGTGTGCGATGGAGTCCACATCCACCCGATGCACTCGCCGGGCTGGCTCTCCGACATACAGGTTCCGCTGATCGCAGAAGGGGCCGCCTCGGAAGGCCGCACGCTCGACGATGTGACCCTCGTATGCCCGGTGATGATCGCCGTGGGCGACGACGACGAGGAGATCGAGGCCATGCGGGAACGCAACCGGGCCACCATCGCCTTCTACGGCTCGACCCCCAACTACGCGCCAGTGCTGGAACACCACGGTTTTGACGGCCTGCAGGGTGAGCTGAACTCGCTGCAGCGGTCCGGCGACCTGGCCTCGATGGTGGCCCTGGTGACCGACGACGTGCTCGACCACTACACAGTCAGCGCCACCTGGGGAAATCTGGGTGGCGTGCTGGCCGACCGATACCGGGGCGTGGCGCCGAACCTGAGGGTCATGACCTACACCGCTCTGGACCACTGGCGTCGTGACCCCGACCTGCTGGGCCGTTGGTCGGACGTTGTCGAGAACCTGCGGGACGCGACCTGAGGCACCCAGCCGACATCACCGCCGGCCGACATCTCCACCGACCGACATATCCACCGGCGGCTGTTGGACTCAGATGAGCTTGGACTCCGAGGCGATCTCGAACTTGTCGACCGACATCCCGGTGACGCCGCAGCCACGAATGGCTTTCTGGAACTCCCCCATGTGGGGCGCCGTCATGTGTGCACCAAGGGCCTCGTCCGACGCCCACTTCTCGAAGATACGAATGGTGCCGGGATCCTTCGGATCGGCGCTGAGCACGTAGTCGATGCAACCCTCCTCTGCCTGGGTGGCCTCCATCAGCGGCACGATGGCGGCGAGCATCTCGTCTATGTGGGCTGGGTCGAGGTTGATGGTGCCGGCAATGACGAGCATGGGTGGACCTCCGAAGGTCGGTCTTGGGTGTTGGCCCTGGTTGGAAACGGCTACTGGTCTGACGGGTCGGCACGGAGCGTACTGTCGGACCTTCTACGGCATGGAAGCGGGCGGGCCCGGGTAACCGACGAAAGGAAGTGGAGTATGGGAGAGGAACTGGGAACCGGCGCCGATGGCATCGTCCGTTGCAACTGGCCCCGAGCCCATGACGACTACCTCGCATACCACGACCACGAGTGGGGCCGACCGGTGATTGACGACGTGCGCCTCTTCGAGAAGGTCTGCCTGGAGGGGTTCCAGGCCGGCCTGTCGTGGCTGACGATCCTGCGCAAGCGGGAGAACTTCCGTGCAGCGTTCGCCGGGTTCGATCCTGCTGCAGTGTCGTGCTTCGACACGTCGGACGTCGAACGCCTCCTGGGAGATGCAGGCATCGTGCGCCACCGCGGGAAGGTTCAGTCCACGATCAACAATGCGGGCCGCGCCCTGGACCTGATCGGGGAATTCGGGTCGCTGGCGTCCTACCTGTGGGGATTCGAACCTGCCGGCTCGAGCCAGGCGCCACGCAGCAACATCCCCTCCTACACCCCCGAATCAACCGCTCTGAGCCGCGACCTGAAGCAGCGCGGCTGGTCGTTCGTGGGCCCCACCACCATCTATGCCCTCATGCAGGCCATGGGGATGGTCAACGACCACATGCCGGGCTGTGCGTTCCATGACGTCGTAGAGCAGGAGCGCTCCGCGCTGGTCCGCCCGATGCCCACCGGTGCACCGTCGTGAGCTTCCGACTGTCGGTCCTGGACCAGTCGCCCGTTCCGGAGGGATCCACTCCGGGCGATGCCCTGAGAAACACCGTGGACCTGGCCCGACGGTGTGAGGACATGGGCTACCACCGCTACTGGGTGGCGGAGCACCACGGCATGGCAGGCCTGGCCGGATCCAGCCCAGAAGCCCTGATCGGGTCGATCGCCGGCGCCACCAGGCGGCTCAGGGTCGGCTCAGGCGGCGTGATGCTCACGCACTACGCGCCGTTGAAGGTGGCCGAGTCGTTCTGCGTGCTGGCCTCGCTCTACCCGGGACGGATCGACCTCGGGGTGGGTAGGGCCCCCGGATCGGACCACCTCACCGCAGCGGCCCTTGCCCGGGGCGGCGCCCGGACCGCTCTGGAGAACTACCCGAACCAGATCCAGGAACTGGTCCATCTGGTGGACGACACGCTGCCCGCCGACAGCCCCATCCAGGGCGTACGGGCCACCCCGAGACCTGACGAGCCGCCCGAACTGTGGATGCTGGCCTCCAGCCCCGACTCGGCGGCCTTCGCCGCCCACTTCGGGCTACCCCTGGGCTGGGCCGACTTCATTGCCCAGATCGACGGCGTAGCCGTGGTGGACGCCTACCGGCGGCAGTTCCGACCCTCGGCCAGGTGTCCGGAACCGAGGGTCCTGGTATGTGCAGCCGCCGTTGTGGCCGACACCGACGAGGAGGCCGAGGCCATTGCGGCTTCCGTCAGGGCATGGCGGGCTGCGGGCCTGCGGGGCCCGATCCCCGCCGGTTCCGGCGGTTCCACCCCGGTTCCCCTCACGGTGCGGCCCGGACGGCGCTCGATAGCGAACGGTTCGCCCGGCCGGGTCGCCGAGAAGCTCCAGGGAATGATCGACGGGTTCGGCGCCGAGGAGATGATGGTGGTGACGATCTGCCACGACCACGAGGCCCGGGTCCACTCCTACGAGCTGCTGGCCAGAGAGTTCGGACTGGATGCCGGCACCGTCGAGGCGCCACGGTGAACGACCCGACCACGGCCACGCTGGCCGACCGGATACCTGCGGGAACCGAACCCGACCAGGTGGCGGACCTGTTCATCGACTGGACAACAGAACTGAACCTGGAGCTCTACCCGGCACAGGAGGAGGCCATCCTGGAGGTCCTGGGAGGCAGCCACGTCATCCTGGCCACCCCCACCGGATCGGGTAAGTCGCTGGTCGCCACCGCAGCCCATGCGGCGGCGCTGGCCCGCGGCGAACGCAGCATCTACACCGCACCGATCAAGGCCCTGGTGAGCGAGAAGTTCTTCGCACTGGCCCGGGACTTCGGACCGGAGAACGTGGGCATGGTCACCGGGGATGCCTCGGTGAATCAGGACGCACCCATCATCTGCGCAACAGCCGAGATCCTCGCCCACCAGGCCCTCAGGGAAGGCGCCGACTGCCCGTTTGGGCTGGTGGTGGCCGACGAGTTCCACTTCTACGGAGATCCGCAACGTGGCTGGGCCTGGCAGGTTCCTCTCCTGGAGATGACCAACGCCCAGTTCCTGCTGATGTCAGCCACGCTCGGACCCACGGCCCGCTTCACCGAGGACCTGACCCGACGGACAGGGCGCCCCGCTGTCGCCGTGGCTGGCAGCGTCAGGCCGGTTCCGCTCACCTTCGAATACCGGGAGACGCCGCTACACGAGTCGATCGTCGAGCTCGTCGACTCCGACCGTGCGCCCATCTACATCGTCCACTTCACCCAGAAGGCCGCATCCGAGAAAGCCCAGGACCTCTGCAGCATCGACGTGCTCACAAAGGAGCAGAAGGCAGCGGTGCGCCAGGAGATGGGCGGCTTCCGGTTCGACACCCCCATAGGCAAGGACCTGAAGCGCTTCATTGGCCACGGGATAGGCCTGCACCATGCCGGGATGCTCCCCCGCTACAGACTCCTGATCGAGAAGCTGGCCCAGGCGGGCCTCCTGAAGCTCATCTGCGGTACCGACACCCTCGGCGTGGGGGTGAACGTACCCATACGCACCGTGCTGTTCACGCAGCTCTGCAAGTACGACGGCATATCGACACGCCTGCTGGGGAACCGGGAGTTCGCGCAGATCTCCGGGCGGGCGGGCCGGAAGGGCTTCGACAACGAGGGCCACGTCTGGGTACAGGCACCGGTGCACTGGATCGAGAACCTGCGGGCCGACGCCAAGTTGGCTGCCGACGCCGGCAAGAAGAAGAAGCCTGTGCGTAAGAAGCCACCTGAGCGGGGCTACTCCCACTGGAACGAGGAGACCTTCCAGAAGCTGGTCGGCGGGTCGCCGGAGCCGCTCACGTCCAGCTTCGACGTGAACCACCAGATGGTCCTGAACGTCTTGTCCAGGCCCGGCGATGGCCGCCGCGACCTGCGCAGGCTGCTGGTGGACAACCACGAACCCAGGGAGCGCCAACGCCAGCACATCCGAAAGGCCATTGGCGTGTACCGCTCGCTACGCGAGGCCGGAATAGTCGTGGAACTCGACGAACCCGACTCCGCGGGACGCATGGTGGCCGTGGGCGTCGACCTCCAGGACCGGTTCGCCCTGCACCAGCCACTCTCCCTGTTCGCCCTCGAGGTGATCCCCGAGCTGGTCGACCGGCCCGTCCCGGCGGCCCCGGCGGACCACGCCGACCCAGCCGGCAGCCCTGGCGCCGACGATGACGTGGCCAAACCCGATGAGCCGGACCAGCCGGCCGCCATCACCGTGGATCCCGATGCCGCTGGAAGGGAACACGCCCTTGATGTGCTGTCGGTGATCGAGTCGGTACTGGAGAACCCGGGGGTCGTCATCGCCGCCCAGGTCCACAGGCTGAAGGGCGAGTTGGTTGCCCGGCTCAAGATGGAGGGCGTCGAGTACGAGGAGCGGATGGAACGCCTCAACGACGTCGAGGCGCCCAAGCCCCTCAGGGAGTTCCTGTACGGCACCTTCGACGTGTTCCGAAACCACCATCCGTGGGTGGGCGACGAGAACGTGAAGCCCAAGTCGGTGGCCCGCGAGCTGTACGAGACCGGATACGACTTCCGCCAGTACATAGAGCACCACGGCCTGAAACGCTCCGAGGGTGTCGTCCTGCGATACCTCTCTCAGGCCTACAAGGCACTCGTCCAGAACGTGCCGGAGGGATCCAAGACCGAAGCCCTCTACGACCTGGAGGCGTGGTTGGGCGAAACGGTCCGCCAGATCGACTCCAGCCTCCTCGACGAGTGGGAGAAGTTGCGCAATCCCGACGAGATACCAGCCGGCGGCGACGGGCCTGCGGGATCCGAACCCGAACGGCCCGACGTGACCCGCAACGTCCGGGCCTTCCGGGTGATGATCCGCAACGAGGTGTTCCGATGGGTGCATCTGCTCGCACACCGCCGCCTCGATGACCACGAGACGCTGGCCGAGGTTCCCGTCGTAGGCGACGGACGCCGCAGCGCCGATGACGTCACCGAGGCGATCGCCGCGTACTGGGAGGAGCACACCGTGATGCCGACCGACGCACATGCCCGGGGAGGCGGCTTCTTCGTCATGGACGACTCCGGTGCCGACCGGTGGCCCGTCAGCCAGACGATCGCGGACCCCGAGGGGTTCAACGAATGGGTCATGGAGGGGGAGGTGGACCTCGCCGCATCCAGGGAGGAGGGGCGCGCCGTCGTCCGTCTGGGCGCAATACGCCGACTCTGAGAACCGGGACCGGTCCGGCGGGAAGCTCGACGGCCAGCGTTCAGGCCATGCAGACCGATGCTCAGAAGTCGCGTTCGGCCACGAATCGGGCCAGGTCGGCCAACTCGCCCACAGCCGTGTCGACAAGGCCGACATCGGCCACGGAATCCAGGGCCGCATCCAGGTGGAGGCGAGCCTCGGCCACGGTGCGGTCCCGACCACCGGCGGCCTCTATGACCGCGGTGGCCCTATCCACGTCCGCGTCGGTCAGGTCGCCTTCCAGGCCGTAGACAGCCCTGAGCTGCTCGGCGGCTTCGTCGTGACCGGACAGCACGATGGCCACAGGCATCGACTTCTTGCGCTCCCTCAGGTCGTTGCCGGCCGCCTTGCCCGTGACCGAGGGATCACCCCAGATTCCGAGAACGTCGTCAACCGCCTGGAAGGCCAGGCCCAGCTCGCGGCCGTACGCCTCCAGGGCATCGATGTGGTCCCCCGTTGCGCCGGCCAGGACCGCTCCGACCGATGCCGAGTAGCCGAGCAGGGCACCGGTCTTGTCGGCCTCCATGGCCAGGCAGGCCTCCAGGTCGATCCCTGTCATGTCGTCAAATGCCATGTCAGCGGCCTGTCCTGCGATCATCGCCGCCGTGGCCGTAGCAAGGCGCGTGGCGGCCGCGACCCGCTGCTGCGTCGGGTCGTCCAGGAGGACCTGGTAGGCGAGGTTGTGGAGCGCATCGCCGGAGATGATGGCGTCCTCCACCCCGAACGTGGACCAGACGGTCGGTCGATGCCGACGGATGGTGTCGCCATCAATGATGTCGTCATGGACGAGCGAGAAGTTGTGCACCAGCTCCGTCGCCACCGCCCCGGGGACCGCTGTCGATCCGGGGGCACCGACAGCCTCGGCGGAGAGGACGGCGAGGGCCGGCCTGAGGCCCTTGCCCGACCCTGCGTCTGACGGTGAGCCATCGGGCTCCGTCCAGCCGAAGTGGTAGCGCAACGGAAGCCTCACCTCCACGCAGAGACGATCCACGGCCGCCGCCATGGCCGGCTCGACGAGGAGCCGGGCGCGCTCCAGGACGGTCGGTGAGGCCATCACGCCCTCCGGTCCGGCAGGAACCGGAAGGCATCGCGTACCTCGGCGACCCGGCCCGGGTCCACGTCGGCAATGACGACTCCCTCCTCATGGTCGACCCCCTCGGCGAGCACCTTATTCACGAAGTCGTTCGTCGACAGCGTCTTCCGCCGCCGCATCGCCATATCCCCC
>JAAZXC010000032.1 GCA_014240365.1 Acidimicrobiales bacterium
GGCAGTCATGCGCAAGCAGGAGACGGGCGGCAGCCTGGTTGGGTTCACCTCCGGGGCCTTCGTGGCCTCGACGGCCCAGGCCAACTATTCGGCAGCCAAGGGCGGGATCGTGTCGCTGACGCGCAGCGCCGCCTTCGCCCTCAAGCGCTACGGCATCAACGCCAATTGCATCGCCCCGGCGGCGATGACCCGCATGTCCGAGAATGTGCCGTTCGAGATCGAGGCCGGTGGACCCGAGGCGATCGCCCCCCTGGCCGTATACCTGCTCTCCGATGCCGCCCGGGAGACGACGGCCCAGATCTACACCTGCACCGGGAGGCGGATCGCCGTGTGGAACCAGCCGGAGGAGTTGCGGCACATGTCGGCCGATGACGGCGAGATGTTCACGGTCGACGAGATCATCGAGAGGCTCCCGAGCGTCCTCGGCGCCGAGGAGATGCCCATGTTCGCCGACCTGGAGCGGCGGATGAAGGAGATGGCCGAGAAGAAGGCTGCCGAAGGATCCGGGGCGGCGTCCTAGGCACCCTCGCCGACGCGCCTACCCTCCTGCCATGACCGCTCCCCCCTACGTGGATGGCCACAGCCTGCTGGACGACAGGATCGTGGTCGTCACCGCTGCGGCCGGTGCAGGCATCGGCTTCGCCGTGGCCAGACGGGCCGTCGAGGAGGGAGCCACGGTTGTCATCTCCGACGTCCACGAGCGGCGCCTGGCCGAGGCAGCCGATGCCCTTGGGGAAGTTTCCGGATCGAGGCCCCTTGCCCTGATCTGCGACGTCCGCGTCGAGGCCGACGTGCAGGGCCTCATGGATGCCGCCGTGGCCGAGCACGGTCGAATCGACGTGCTGGTCAACAACGCAGGCCTGGGCGGCGACACCCTGCTCGTGGACATGCCCGACGACGAGTGGGACAGGGTCCTGGACATCACGCTCACCGGCACCATGCGCTGCGCCCGGGCCGCCCTGCGGATCATGGAGGCACAGGGCCACGGCGTGATAGTGAACAACGCCTCGGTGGTCGGGTGGCGGGCCCAGACCGGCCAGACCCACTATGCGGCGGCCAAGGCCGGGGTGATGGCCCTCACCCGGTGTTCGGCCATGGAGGCGGCCGGGTCCGGTATCCGGATCAACTGCGTGTCGCCGAGCCTCGCAATGCACCCGTTTCTGGCAAGGACCAGCAGCGACGAGCTGCTGGAGTCCCTGGTGGGCGGCGAGGCGTTCGGCCGGGCCGCCGAGCCGTGGGAGGTGGCCAACGTGATCGTGTTCCTGGCCAGCGACTACTCGTCGTACATGACCGGCGAGGTCGTCTCGGTCTCAAGCCAGCACCCCTAGTCGGACCCGTCGGGGGTGCGTCAGGACTGGTCGGGCGTCCGTCAGGCCAGGCTCCAGTCGGCCTTCCAGTCTGATTCGTCGCCGGCGGCGAGACTTTCCACCCGACCAGAGCGCGACAGGGCCAGCAGGTGTGCGTACACCGAGGCGCCGGCGGCCTTGTGCAGCTTCGGGTCGATGTCGGCGTAGAGCTCCTCCACGATCGAGGTGATGGAGCGTGGACCGTCGGCCAGGGAGTCGACGATCTGGCGCTCCCGCATCCTGCGGTGCTCGATGAGTGCCGTCACGTACGGGATGGGATCGGTGATTGCCGGACCGTGGGTCGGCCGGTAGGTGGTCTCCGGACGATCCAGGAGGCGTTCCAGGTTCTCGAGGTAGTCGTTCAGGTCGCCGTCGGGTGCGGGGACCACCGAGGTGGACCAGCCCATGACGTGGTCGCCCGTGAACAGCGTGGCCTCCTCCCGGAGGGCGAAGCAGAGGTGGTTTGAGATGTGGCCAGGCGTGTGGAGCGCCTCGAACGTGAAGCCGACGCCGGTGATCACGTCGCCATCCGTCGTCACCACGTCGGGAACGAAGTCACGGTCGCCTGATCCCTCACCGTCCTCGGACTCCGGCTCGTCGCCTGCCTCGATGGCGCGTCGGACCCGCTCGTCATGCGCACGGATGGCCTCGGCCGGGTGCGGGCCGAACCCGTGGGTGACGGCTCCCGTGGCCTCCTTCACCGCAGCCGCCGCAGGGGAGTGGTCGGGGTGGGTGTGGGTGATCAGCAGGTGGGTGACGCGCTGGCCCTCCACGGCTCGTAGCAGGGCGGCCACGTGGTCGTCGTCGGCAGGGCCCGGATCGATGATGGCGACGTCGCCGCCGGTGGCCGGACCGATGATGAACGTGCCCGAACCGTGGTAGGTGAACCTGGACGGGTTGTTGGCCACCACCCGGCGAACGAGGGGCGACACCTGTTCCACCTCACCGTAGGGGGGCGTCTCCTCGGTGCGGAACTCAGGGGCCATGGTGGGATTCTGCCCTATGGCCGGAGCCGTCGTCGCTACGGGCGGCGCTGGTGGTTCCGGATCAGGTGGCGCACTCCGACTCGCCGATCTCGGCCACGTACGGGCCGGTCTCGTCGTAGTCCACGTAGAACTCGGGTCCCTTGTCAGGCGTCGGGAACTCGTCGAGGTCCTTCAGGCCTGCGGCCACCCCGCTGGCACCGCCGGAGCGTTCCAGCCAGTCGATGAACCGCTCGCCCGCCTCGCGCTCCCCGGCGAACCTGCCGACCACTCGCACCGTGGCTTCGGCGGCGTTCTTGGCAGGCAGTCGCAGCGCCTTCTTGCCGAAGTGGATCTGTTCCTGACCCACGTAGCCACCCAGCAGCATCTGGTAGCCGGGAGCCGACTGGCCATGCGTTCGGCGTTCGACACCGAAGAAGCCGATGTCGGACGTGTGGTGCTGGCCGCAGCTGTTGGTGCAACCAGAGATGTTCACCCGTAGGCCACCAACCTCGGCCAGACCGGCCTCGTCCAGGGCTGCTCCGATGGCGCTGGCCAGACCGCGGCTCTGGGTCACGGCCAGGTTGCACGTATCGGCACCGGGGCAGGCCACCACGTCGCGTGACAACTCGGCGCCCGGGCGGGCCATATCGGCTGCCACGAGCCGCTCGTAGAGGGCCGGCAACTGGTCCTCGGTGAGGTCCCGCAGGACCAGGTTCTGCCGGTTGGTGACCCTCACATCCACGTCGAACCCACGGATGATCGATGCCACGGCACGGAACTGGCCGGACGTGACGTCACCCAGATCGCACCAGGCGTAGGCCGAGACGGTGCCGTTGGCGGCGCCGCGGACCACGTTGGCCTCCACCCACCGGTCGTAGTCGTTTCTGGCGCCGAGGGTCACGGGAGTTCCCTGGCCCATGGCGGTGGGGGTCACGCCGTCGGCCACGCCAGCCGGCTCGTCGCCCCATTCGGTCACCACCGGCGGGATGCCTCCGGGCCAGGTGGCCGAGGCGGGAAGCAGCTTGCGTATGGCCAGCACCCGACGTCGGACCTCATCGATGCCCAGCTGGTCGACCACCCACTTGAGGCGTGCCCGTAGCTTGTTGTCCCGGTTGCCGGTCTGTTCGAAGACCCGCAGCACCGCTTCGATGGTGGCCAGGAGGTCCTCTTTCGGGGTGAAGTCCTCAAGGGAGAGCGCCGGGAACGGGGTGGTACCGAGGCCACCGGCTATGTAGACCCGGAATCCCCGCTCGACGCTGCCGTCGTCGAAGGTGCGGGTGGCTCCGATCACGCCGACGTCGTTGAACATGGCCTGGCCGCAGTCGGTGTCGCAGCCGGAGAAGTTGATCTTGAACTTGCGCGGTAGGCGCTGGCCCAGCGGATTGCGGACGAAGTGCCGGTAGGCGGCTTCGGCCCACGGTGTGATGTCGAGGACCTCCAATGGGCATGCACCGGCGAGATGGCAGCCCTGCACGTTTCGAACCGTGTCGCCGCATGCCTCACGGGTGGTCAGCCCCACCTCCGCCATCTTGCGCATGACGGTCGGGATCTCGGCCAACTCCACGAAGTGGAACTGGATGTTCTGGCGGGTGGTGATGTGACCCCACCCACGGCTGTGGTCGTCCACCACGTCGGCCAGTAGGTCCAACTGGTCAGCGCTCATGGCGCCGTACGGAACCTTCACGCGCACCATCTGGCTGGTGCCGCCCTGGCGCTGGCCGTAGATGCCGTTGTTCAGCCGGAACACCCTGAATACGTCCTCAGGGACGCGGCCGGCCTGGTAGTCGGCGAGCATCTCCTCGAACTTGGTGATGTCGGCTTCCATCTCGGGATGGATCGGCGACACGTCGGTCGGGTCGGTGAGCTGTGTCATGGTCGGCTCTCCTCTGGCGGTGGTCGGTCTGGATAGGTCAGTGGGGTGAGGGTTCGTTCACAGTGGCATCGGCGACGAGTCGTCCCAGCCCTGCCTCGTCCATCACGTCGAGGCCGGCGACGGTACCGATCACCAGCACGGCCGGTGCGTTGATGATCTGGCTGTCGAGTTCGGAGAGGGTGGTTCGCAGCGTCCGCTGGGCGCTCGTCGTAGCCGATTCGATGGAGGCCACGGGGGTGTCGGGAGCCATCCCACCGGCGAGCAGGCGTTCGGCGATGGCAGCGGTGCGCGATGCGCCCATCAGCACGATCAGGGTGGTTCCCAGGCGTGCCAGGGCGTCCCAGTCCAGGTGGCGTCCCGCAACCGGGTCCTCGTGGCCTGTCACCACCGTGAAGCCGCTGGCGTGTCCCCGCATCGTGACCGGGATGCCGGCGGCGGCGGGCCCGGCGATCGCCGAGGTGATACCGGGAACCACGGCCACCTGTACGCCGGCCCGGCGGAGTGCCTCGGCCTCCTCGCCGCCGCGACCGAAGACGAACGGGTCGCCGCCCTTGAGTCGGACAACGGTGTCGGCCCGCCTCGAGGCGCCCACCAGCACGTCGTGGATCCGGTCCTGGGCGTCGGTCGGTCCGCCGGGGCGCTTGCCGACGTCGATGACCTCGGCCCACGGGGCGATCAGGTCGAGGATCCGTGGGTCCACCAGCCGGTCGTGGACGACCACGTCGGCGGCTTCCAGCAGCTTCAGTGCCCGCACGGTGAGCAGGTCGGGGTCACCGGGGCCGGCTCCCACGAGGTGGACGGTCACGCCACTGCCCCGTCCATGAGGGGGTCCTCGAGGCCGACGGCGCTGCGGATGCGCTGGCGGGCGGCGTCCAGGTCGCCTGACCGGACCAGGTCCAGGAGGTGGTCGTCCAGCGCCGCTTCCCAGCCGGCCGATTCGCTGGTACCTGCGGCTTCCCGAAGCTCGGTGCGTACCTCGGATGCCAGCGTCAGGACGGTTGCGTGCTCGGGGCCGATGGTCCCGTCGATGGTGCGGCGTAGCCAGGCGGCGACGGCGGGGCTGCGACCGTTGGTGGATATGGCCACCTGCAGGTCATCGTGCGTGGTGACAGCCGGGAGGGTGAAGGAGCAGTGCTGTGGATCGTCCGCACCGTTCAGCCAGATGTCAGCTGCCTCGGCATCCCAGTAGACCTGTCCATCGACCGTCGGGTCGCCGGTGGCGGTGACGGCCAGCCGGTATGAGGCCACCTCGCCGCGCCGGTAGGAGCGCTGGTGCCAACGGACCCGGTGGTCGTCGGAGATCTCGGCGACTACGACAGGTGCCACCACGGTGACCTGTGCTCCGGCGGCCAGCAGCCCGCGGACCTTCCGGGCAGCGACGCTGCCGCCCCCCACGACGAGTACCCGGCGACCGTTCAGGTTCAGGTTCACGGCATACGGCGAGGTGGTCTGGGAGACGCGTCACAGGTGTAGTCCGCATTCGGTCCTGGTCGATCCGGCCCAGCGGCCGCTCCGGGGGTCCGCTCCGGGGGCGGGTCGCTCGGTGCACGGCCAGCAGCCTACGGAGGTGTATCCGTCGGCGAATAAGGGGTTGCGGATCACGTCATGGTCCCGGACGTAGGTGTCGGCGTCGTCGGCCGGCCAGGCGGCCATCGGGTTCACCTTGATGAGGCCGCGGCGGTCGACTTCAACGATTGGTGCCGAGGCGCGGGCTCCGCTGTCATCGCGCCGCAGTCCGGAGAGCCAGGCCACCTTCCCGGCCAGGGCGCAGTCCAGGAGGTCGACCTTGCGTGCCTTGCAGCAGGCTTCCTGGCCGCTGGCCCAGACGTCCGCTGCATCCGGGTCGGGTCGCTCCACCCGCAGGTGCAGCGAATAGCGGGCCTGTGCACGTCGCAGTACGTCGAGTGTCTCGGCGAAGTGGAACCCGGTGTCGAGGAACACGACCTCGACCTCCGGGTCGACCGATACGGCGAGGTCGACGAGCAGGGTGTCCTGGAAGGATGTGGTGAGGCAGAGAGAGTCGCCGAACATGGAGACCGCCCAGCGGATGATCTCGACCGGGTGCGCTGATTCGAAGCGGTCGTTGAGGCGATCCAGGTCCGGGATCGCCGGATGGGTGGGAGCGCTCCGGCGGGTGAGGAGCACGGGGGTGGCGGTCGTCGTCATGGGTGAATCCTGATAAATCCGATAGGTATGGTCGGGATTAGGATTCAACCTACAGACGCCCACCCCGTGAATCAACGTTATTCCGATCGGATTAGTCAGGATTAGATGGCCGGGTCCGGGCGGGACGGGTGGGCCAGACTCACCGGATGCGACGTTCCATCGATGACTACCCGTTCCAGGCCTCCGACTATCCCCCCGACTATGAGGAGGACGAGCTCACCCCCATCTCGTGGGCAGTCGGCATCTGTGACGACTACGCGGACGCCGAGCCGCGTGTGATGCTCACGTTCGAGGAGGTGGGTCGAGCCGGCCAGGGCCTGGTCGGGCACCTTTCGCCCGACATCGCCCGACGCCTCCGGGTTGCCCTGCGCGACGCCCTGGCCGAGATCGGACAGGACGTGGGCGCCTGATCCGTCCCGGTCGGCCCGTGGTCAGCCGTCGGCCGTGAGGCCACGGATCTTCTCGGCCACGTACTCCACGAAGTAGCCCTCGTAGCGCGCCTGGAGTTCGGGAAGGCGCCAGTCCCCACCGGTGACCGTGCCGCGGCAGACATCGGTGCCACACCCGCACGCCAGGCGGTATGCGTCGGTGCGGTCCATGGCGTAGTCGTGGCAGAGCTCCTCGTCCGCTGCGATGTCCCGCATCGCCACGTAGATGACCTGACCCCGGAAGCCCACGTTCGCGTCGCACGAATGGTTGATGCGGATGGCCGTCTCGTCCACCTCTTCGGCGGTACGCGGCGAGAGGTACAGGTCATCGTGGATCTGGAGGCTCTGGTCGCCGATCTCGGCGGTCAGCCGGATGACCTCCTCACGGTGCACGATGTGGCCGGCCTTCACGGCCACTATCTGGCCGGCGGAAATGGGCTGGACGGCGAAGACCCCCCGCCCGGACACCGAGGCATCGCGGACCTCGATTCTGGGTGAACGCCAACTCCTGATGGGTGCCACGTTGTCGACCTGCTCAGCCGTCGGTGGCGCGTTCGGCGAGGCCCAGGTAGGCCGGGCCCTCTCCGCCACCGTGGACCTCGACGCTCGTTCCCGTCACCCAGCGCGCCAGCGGCGAGGCCAGCACGAGGCACATGTCGGCAACCTCCGAGGGGTCGCCGAGGCGCTTCATTGCGAGATTGTCGGCAACAGCGGCCCGGCCGGTGGCGTCTCCGTAGAACTGCTGGGACTCCTCGGTCAGGATCAGGCCGACGGTCACCGTGACCACACGCACCTCCGGCCCCCACTCGTGCGCCAGCGTCCGGCCCATGTTCTCCAGCCCGGCCTTCGCCGCCCCGTAGGCCACGCCCTGCGGGTTGGGGCGGCTTCCGCTGACCGATGAGATGTTCAGGATCACCCCACCACCCGACGCGCTGGTGGACTCGACCATTGCCTGCCTCGCCGCCTGGCTGAACGTCATTGGCCCGGTCAGGTTGAGGGCCAGGATCTTCTCGTTGAAGCGTGGCGAGACCGTGGCCGAGTCGGCCGGGGGCGCACCGCCGGCGTTGTTCACCAGCACGTCCAGGCGGCCGTTGGCTTCCACGGCCGCAGCGACCACGGCGTACACCTGATCCGGTTCGCGGACGTCGGCGGCCACGAACATGGCGCTCCTTGCCCCGTCGGTGGACGTCACGGGGGACTCCGGCGCATTGCGGGCACAGACGACGACGTCGGCGCCGGCATCCAGGAACGTCCCGGCGATGACCCTGCCCAGGCCCCTTGTCCCACCGGTCACGATGATCGACCTTCCGGAGAAGTCGAGGGGATCGGTGGGGGACCGGGTGGGGCTCACGGACGGCACGCTACCCGTGGCACGTACCCACGTCCGTCCCGGTGCCGAGAAGGCCGGAAGGTGTTGCGACGTGACCGATTCCACTATCTGACGCACCGTCAGGACTAGCCGTCAGGTTCTACCTCGCCTACCGTCGGGGTCATGCCGGACAAGTTGATGACCGAAGACGAGGTGGTCGCGCAGCTCGAGAGCTCGATGACCATCGGCATCGGGGGCTGGGGCTCCCGACGCAAGCCCATGTCGCTGGTACGGGCCATTGCCCGTTCGGACCTCAGCGACCTGACAATCGTCAGTTACGGGGGGCCGGAGATCGGCATCCTGTGCGCCACCGGAAAGGTCCGCCGGGCCGTCTACGGCTTCGTCTCCCTGGACTCGATCCCCCTCGAGCCCCACTTCCGTCAGGCCCGCCAGCAGGGCGCCATCGAGTTCACCGAACTGGACGAGGGCGCCTTCTACCTGGGCCTGCTGGCCGCCGCCCACCGGATGCCGTTCTACCCGACCCGGGCCGGTCTGGGTAGCGACATGATGACCATGAACCCTGAGCTGAGGACCGTGGCCTCTCCATATCCCGCCGCTGACGGCGTGATGGAGGAGTTCGTGGCGATGCCGGCGCTGCGACTGGACGTCTCGCTCATACACATGAACCGGGCCGACAAGGGCGGGAACGGACAGTTCCTCGGGCCCGACCTCTACTTCGACGACCTGTTCACCAAGGCCGCCGATCGCACTTTCATGTCGTGTGAGAAGGTCGTGCCGACCGAATCGCTGCTGGACGAGGGGACGTTCCACACGCTGAAGATCCCCCGACTCTTCGTGGACGGGGTGGTCGAGGCGCCACGCGGAGCCCACTTCACCGAGTGCCCCCCCGACTACGAACGCGACGAGGAGTTCCAGCGCGAGTACGCCGCGACGGCCCGTGACCCCGAAGCCTGGGCCGCATTCCTCGACCGGTTCGTGAACGCGCCCAGCCACGCCGAGTACCTGAAGCGGGTGGACGAGCGGACAGCCGAGCGCGACGCCGAGAGGGCCACGCCATGACCGCCGTGACCGATCCGGCCACGCTCGACGAGATCTGCGTCGTGGCCATTGCCGAGGCCTTCCGCGGAGACGGCGAGATCCTCTGCAATCCGATAGGCACCACGCCGATCATCGGCGGACGCCTGGCCCGCGCCACCTTCGAACCGGACATGGTCATGACCGACACGGTGGCCTTCCTGGCGGCCAACACCCTGCCGGTGGGGGATGCCGCTGCAGAGCGGATCATCGAGGCGTGGGTGCCCTACCGGGACCTCTTCGACCTGCTCTGGTCCGGTCGACGCCACGTGGTGATGGGAGCCAGTCAGATCGACGCCAGTGGCAACCAGAACCTGGCTGCCATAGGGGACTGGCGCAGGCCCAAGGCCCAGTTGCTGGGCCTTCGCGGCGCCCCCGGGAACCTGGTCAACCATGTCACCAGCTACTGGGTGCCCAACCACTCGACCAGGACCTTCGTGCCGACCGTCGACGTCGTCTCGGGACCGGGTTACGACCGGGTGGCTGGCCTGTCCTCCACTGTGCGTGCCAACCACGAGATCCGCCGGGTCGTCTCAAACCTTGGCGTGTTCGACTTCGCCAACGACGAGCGTCGCATGCAGGTGGTCTCGGTCCATCCCGGTGTCACCCTCGACCAGGTCGCCGAGGCCACCGGGTTCGAGCTGGTGGTGGGCGACTCCGTGGGTGAGACCCGGTTGCCGACTGATGCTGAGCTCCGGCTGATACGCGAGGTCATCGACCCGCGGGGTCTGCGCCGCGCCGAGTTCGGCGGCTGAGGCCTGATATGGACGACCCGACGCCGGCTGCGGCCGATCCCCGGCTGCACACCCGGTTCTGCGATCTGGTCGGAGTCCGCCACCCGATCGTCCAGACGGGCATGGGATGGGTGGCCGGATCCCGACTCACGGCCGCCACGGCACGGGCCGGCGGCCTGGGCATCATCGCCTCAGCACCCATGACCTTCGACCAGATGGTCACAGCCATCGACGAGGTGAGGGCGGCCACCGACGAGCCGTTCGGGGTGAACCTCCGGTCCGACGCCGGTGACATCGATCGTCGGGTGGAGCATCTCGTAACGGCCGAGGTGCGCGTCGCATCCTTCGCCCAGGCGCCGGATCGTCGCACCGTGGACACCCTGAAGGCGGCCGGAGTGGTGGTCATCCCCACGATCGGCGCCCGCCGCCATGCCGAGAAGGTGGCCGAATGGGGCGTGGACGCCGTCATCGCCCAGGGAGCCGAGGGAGGCGGGCACACCGGCGTCGTGCCCACCTCGCTTCTCATCGGACAGGTGCTCGACGCCATTGACATCCCGGTCATCGCCGCCGGCGGCTTCACCGACGGGCGGGGCCTTGCCGCCGCCCTTGCCTGGGGCGCCGACGCCGTGGCCATGGGCACCCGTTTCCTGCTCACCAGCGACAGCGACGTGCCCGATTCCATCAAGGCCATCTACCTGGCCACCCCCGTGACCGGAACCGTGGTCACCCGCGCCGTGGACGGCGCCCCCCAACGTGTCGTCGCCACGCCCATGGTCGAACGCCTGGAGCGCTCCCGGCTGTTTGCCTTCCCGCGCTCTGCGCTCAACGCCCTGCGATTCCGCAACCTCACCGGCACGCCGATGCGCGACCTCCTGGCCGAGGGCATCCGCATGAAGCGCAGCGGAAACCTGACGTGGGGACAGGTGGCGATGGCCGCCAACGCACCGATGCTGACCCGCGCCACGATGGTCGACGGCCACCCCGAGGTGGGCATCCTTCCCACCGGCCAGGGAGTCGGTTCGATCCATGAGCTGCCCAGTTGCGCCGAGCTGATCGGACGGACGGTGGCCGAGGCCGGCGCGGCGCTGGATCGTCTCTGCGGCCCCCGGGAGTAACCGGTGGACCTTCTCTTCACCGCTGCCCAGCAGGACTTCCGCGACGAGATCCGCCAATGGCTGGCTGCGAACATCCCGACCGATGCGCTGCCGTCCATGGACACCCCCGAGGGGTTCGAACGGCACCGTGAATGGGAGCGGGTGCTCCACGAGGCCCGCTGGTCCGCGGTGGCGTGGCCGGAGGCCTACGGCGGCCGTGGGGTCGGGCTTGTCGAGTGGCTCCTCTTCGAGGAGGAGTACTACCTGTCCGGTGCCCCGGGCCGGGTCAGCACCAACGGCGTCTCGCTTCTGGGGCCCACCCTCTTCGCGTATGGCACCGACGCCCAGAAGGACCGCTTCCTGCCACCGATGGCGTCCGGAGAGGAGCTCTGGTCCCAGGGCTGGTCCGAGCCGGACGCCGGAAGTGATCTGGCTTCCATCACCACCCGGGGGGTCAGGGACGGTGAGTGGTTCGTCCTGGATGGACAGAAGACCTGGTGCACGCGCGGTGCGTGGGCCGACTGGCTGTTCTGCATCGTGCGCACCGACCCGACCTCGGAGCGTCACAGGGGTCTTTCGTACCTGCTGGTGCCGGCCGACGCCGAGGGCCTTGAGCGCAGGCCGGTCGGCCGCCTGGACGGCGAGCCGGCGTTCGCCGAGCTGTTCTTCGACGGCTGTCGCGTACACGAGTCCAACCTCCTGGGGGAGGAGGGCCAGGGCTGGAACGTGGCCATGGCGACGACATCGAGCGAACGGGGCCTGAACCTCCGGGCGCCGGGACGCTTCCTGGCGGCTGCGGATCGCCTCGCAGGGCTCTACCGGGAGCTTGTCGATGATGGAACCGCCGACCCCTCCCTGCTGGACGAGGTGGTCCGTGCCTGGACGGGTGCGCAGGCCTACAGGTGGCAGACCTACTCCACCGCTGCCCGGCTCATGGGTGGCGGGGAGCTCGGCTCTGCTTCCTCGATGATGAAGGTCTTCTGGTCTGAACTGGACGTCGAGCTGCACGCCACGGCTCTACGACTGCTCGGCGATCGTGGCGAACTGGTTGCTGTCGCCCCCGATGCCGTGCACGGTGGTTCATGGATGGCCGGCTACCTGTTCGCCCTTTCGGGCCCGATCTACGCGGGCACCAACGAGATCCAGCGCAACATCATCGCCGAGCGTGTGCTCGGCCTCCCCCGGAAGTGATGGGCGGGTAGCGCGATGGACTTCACCTTCTCCGAGGACCAGCGGCTCTTCGCCGCGACCCTGCGCGACATCCTGTCGGCCGACTGTCCGCCGGAGGCCGTCCGTTCTTCCTGGAAGCACCCCGACGCTCGCATCCACGGCCTCTGGGAGACCCTGGGCGGGACCGGCGTGCTGGGCATGACGGTCCCTGAATCCCACGAAGGCCTCGGCATGGACGCCGTCGATCTGGTCCTGCTGCTCGAGGAACTCGGCCGGGCCGCCTGTCCCGAACCTGTTGCCGAGCATGTGGCCGTTGCGGTTCCGCTCCTCCGGGACCATGGATCGGCGGCCCTGAGGGACCGCTGGCTGAGCCGCGCCACCACCGGCGATGTCGTCCTCACGGCAGGCTCGCCGGTCGATGACCTGGTGCTGGCCGCCAGCCGGGCCGACCTCATGCTGCTGGGGGTCGAAGGTGCTCTGCATGCCGTGTCTGCCGATCTGGTCACCTGCACCGCCCAGCAGAGCGTCGATGCTTCACGGCGCCTCGCCCGGGTGGCGTGGACCCCGTCGGACGAAACCCTCCTCTCAGATGATCCGGCGGTGCTCGAGGAGTGGTTGGACCGCGGGGCCTGGGCGGCAGCCGCGCAGGCCGTGGGCGTCGCGCAACAACTCCTGGACATGACCGTGGCCTATGTCGCCGATCGGGAGCAGTTCGGGAGGCCCGTCGGGGTGAACCAGGCGGTCAAGCACCACTGCTCGAACGTGGCCATCGACCTGGAGTTCGCCCGTCCGATGGTGCACGTGGCGGCGTGGTCCCTGGCGACCGGGGTGAGCCCGACGGATGGCGGATCGGTTTCGATGGATGTCTCCATGGCCAAGTCCCTCGCGTCAGATGCGGTCGACCGGGCCTGTCGTGTCGCCCTCCAGTGCCACGGTGCCATTGGCTACACGATCGAGTACGACCTCCAGCTGTGGCTGAAGAGGGGCTGGGCTCTCGCCGCATCCTGGGGCGACAGCCGCCTGCATCGTCGACGAATCGCCGCCGGCCTGGGCCTGGCACAGGTTCGCCGGGCCTGAGCGACCTCCACGGCAACGAGTTGGTCTGCACCGGAGGCTCGGCTAGACGCCAGACTGCAGCCCCATGAGCGACAGGCGTAGTGACGTGCAGGCCACCCGTATGGCCGGCCTGGACCTGGCCGGTGAGGTCAGGGCCCTCATTGCCGACGTGAACCGCTCGGCTCCCGATGTCGACGCCCTGGAGGCGGCCCGCGCCCTTGTGGTGGCGGCCCGCGCCGCGCTGGATTCGCCAGCCAGGCGCCGCTGGTACGAGGTTCCCCTGGACGAGATCGACGAGGACACGACCATCCGGTTGCGTGAGGAGGCCGGTGACCACAGCCTGTTCAGGGGTGGCCGCAACCCCCTTGCACCGCCCTTGAGGGTCTCGACGACGGTGGACTCAGACGGCGAACCGGTGGTGGTTGGCGAGGTCCGTCTTGACAGGTCCAGGGAGGGGCCGCCCGAGCGCGTCCACGGCGGCATGGTGGCCGGCCTCTTCGATGACGTCCTGAGCGGTGCTCCGGGCCTGGTGGACGCAGGCCCGGTGGTCACCGGACGCCTGTCGGTCCGATACCGCCGACCCACCCCGTTGGGTGTCGACCTCCGCTTCGAGGCCCGTGTGGTCCGGCACTCCGGGCGACGCCTGGTAGCCAGGGCCCGCTGCATCGCGCCGACCGATGATGGCGGGACTGAGGTCACCGCCGAGGCCGAGGCGCTGTTCATAGGCATTCCCAGACGCGCCCAGGATGGAGCCGCCGATCCGGCGGACGAAGGGTGAGGGGGGCGACGGGCGTGCCACCCACCATCTGCTTCCTGTGCACCGGCAACGCGGCCCGGTCCGTGATGGCGCGCGCGATGTTCGCCGACCGGGCACCCGACTACCGCTCTGTCGGCGCCGGCACCCTCGTCATCGAGGGGCTGCCGATGAGCAGTCGGACGCGCAATGCCATGGCCGGTCTGGGCCTCGCCGATCCCGACCACCGCAGTTCCCAGTTCGTCACCGCCGATGTCTCCGCCGACCTCATCGTGGCAATGGAGCCCAGCCATGTGGCGTGGATCCGTCGGCACCATGGGGAAGCTGCCGCCCGGACCGCCACCCTGCCCCGTCTGGTCAGGGATCTCCCTTCCGACGGGCCGCTGGCCGAGCGTGTGGCCTCGCTGGGTCTGGCCGCCGTCGAGGTCGGGAGCTGGGAGGAGGTCGTCGACCCCGCTTCCGGCGAGCAGACCGACTTCGATGCCTGCGCTGTGACGCTCGACGGTCTGGTAGGCAGGCTGGTGGAGCTGCTGGGACCAGCGTGCTGAACCCCTGGCGGATGGCGCCACACCGCCGGGACGGCTTCCTACTGGCCGCGGCCTGCTTCTTCATCGGGATCACCTTCGGGATCTTTTCCGAGAGCACCGGCCTGAGCCTCGGGAAGGCATCGGCACTCTCGCTGCTGACGTTCACCGGGGCGTCACAGTTTGCTGCGGTGTCGGTGGTGGCCGGTGGTGGCACGACCGCTGCCGCCGTCGGAGGTGCTGTGCTGATCGGCGCCCGCAATGCCCTCTACGGGCCGGTGGTCAGCCCGCTGCTGCACGGCGGACGCTTCCGCCGTGCCCTAGGCGCCCACTTCGTGATCGACGAGACCACCGCCATGGCCAGCGTCCAGGAGGATGCCGACACGGCAGGCGATGCCTTCTGGTTCACCGGGCTGTGGCTCTTCGTCTTCTGGAACGTCGGAACTGTGCTGGGCGTGCTGGCGGGAGGTGCCTTTGATGATCCCGGGGCACTCGGCCTGGATGCGGCGTTCCCTGCCGCGTTCGTCGCCATGCTGGCTCCCCACCTGCGTACCCGTCCCGGATGGGTGACGGCCATTGGTGGGGGAGCGATCGCCCTGGTGGCCGTGCCGACCACAGCGGCCGGCGTACCCATGCTCCTGGGCGCTCTGGCCATCCTCCCCGGGTTGTGGGTCGGACGCCGTAGTGGTGGATCCGTGCCCCGGGACCAGAGCGCGGGGTCGGCCCCGTGACCTGGACCGCGGTGCTGGCGATCTCCGGTGGCGCCTACCTCTTCAAGGCCGTCGGGGTGATGGCCGGTAACCGTTTTGCAACAACCCTCGAGCCTGTGGCCGGCCTGGTCCCGGCGGCCCTCTTCTCGGCGATCATCGTCATCATGACGGTGGCCAACGGCACGTCGCTGGTCTTTGATGCCCGCCTCGTGGGTGTCGGGCTGGCGGTTGTTGCAGTCTGGCGACGTGCGCCGTTCGTCGTCGTCGTGCTCTTGGCCATTGCGGCCACCGCACTGGTTCGCCTGCTGGCCTGAGGCCGGAATCGTCAACCGGATGCGACCGGGCTCCCGGTCACCGGCCGAGCGTCCCGGCCCATCTAGGTTCGCGTCGTGATGCGGGTCGAACCTCCACTGGACGAATCTCCGGACCTTGTCGGCGTGTCGGCCTCGGTGAGGAGGTCACTGCTGCTACCGCGCCCCCGGTTGCGTGGGGTGATGCACCGGGTGGCCGTTCCCCCCACCGTCGTGGCGGGCATCTGGCTGGTGGCCCGGGCCCCGGCCGGAGCCGACAGGCTGGGAGCCGCCATTTTCGCCTTCGGCGCCCTCTTCATGTTCGTGGCCAGCGGCATCGTCCACCTGAGGCGCTGGTCGGTACCGGTCTTCGAGGCGCTCTTCCGCCTGGACCACGTGGCGATCTTCCTACTCATTGCCACCAGCGCCACCCCCGTGGGTATCAGCGTCCTGAGCGGACGGTCCGCCACTTTCCTGCTCTGGGCGGTGTGGATCGGGGCGGCCATCGGCGTCAGTCTGCGCCTGCTGCCGTTCCACCCTCCGAAGGGGCTCATGAACTCGCTGTTCCTGGGCCTCGGATGGGTGCCGGTAATGGTCGCACCCGACCTCTTCCGGGCGTTGGAACCGGTGACGATCCTCCTGGTGGTGGTGCAGGGCGTCTTCTACAGCGGCGGTGCCCTGATGCTCGGCGCCCAGTGGCCCGACCTGTCGCCACGGTTCTTCGGGTACCACGAGGTCTGGCACACGCTCGTGACCGCCGCGGTCGCCGCCCACTTCGTCCTGGTAGCCATCGTCGTGGTCTGACCGGGGCAGCCACCACAACGGCGATACGGTCGGCACGGTGATAGGCCGACACAGCGTCCTCCCCCGATGGGGGTGGCGTCCGGTGGCCTGTGTGGTCGTGGCGGTAACCCTGCTGGGAGTCGGCTGTGGCGCCGATCGGGTCACCGACCCGGCCCGGGCCACCACCTGCGTCGAGCTGGTGGATGCCGGACGGGCCACCGCCGAGAAGGTCCTCGAACGCCTCGGAGATCGGACCCTGGCCGACCTGGAGGGCGAGGACCCGTACCAGCCGTTCAGTGGGCTGGACCCGCTCCTGGAACCCGAGGTGTTCGCCTCGCGCTCCATCGAGCTGGGCTGCGGCCCGGGCGAGCTCGCCGCTCTGGCCTGCACCGCCTACCAGGGGATCTCGCACCTCGCCCGTAGCGACGTCGCACGCTCCTACCTGGCTCCCTACTTCGCCGCCTGCGACTGAGCTCCTGACAAGCCGGATCGTCGGTCCATACGGGATACTGGCTGACATGGTCGGTGGATCGGTGCCCGAGGAAGAGGTCGGTTGGCGGCCCCTGCTGGATGACCTCGAGGATCGTCGGCGCGCAGCGCGGGCGATGGGCGGCCCTGAGAAGCTCGCCCGCCGCAGCGATGCTGGTGTCCTCGATGCCCGGGCACGCATTGCCCACCTGCTGGACCACGGTTCGTTCGTGGAGATGGGAACCCTTGTGGGATCGGTACCGGCCGACGGCCTGGTGGCCGGCTCGGGGACCATCGACGGTCGACATGTGATGGTCGGAGCCGAGGACTTCACCGTCCTCGGTGGGTCCATTGGCGCCGGGAGCTCAGCCAAGCGGTTCCGCATCAGTGAGCTGGCCGAAATGGATCGCATCCCGCTGGTGATGCTGCTGGAGGGCGCTGGTCACCGTCCGCCCATGCCCGGCGAGCCGGAGCCGGGTCGTGCCCCCACCGACCTGATCCAGCAGGCCCGGCTCTCGGGCCGGGTGCCTCTCGTGACGGGAGTGCTCGGTGCCTCGGCAGGGCACGGGGCGTTGGTGGCACCCATGTCGGACTTCTCGATCATGACGCCCGACGCCAGCATCTTCACCGCCGGGCCGCCGGTGGTGAAGGCATCGTTGGGCGAGGAGGTGTCCAAGCACGACCTGGGCGGTCCGGGCGTGGCTGTCGCCAGCGGCCTAGTCCACAACGTCGCAGCCGATGACCGCTCTGTCCTCGACGACATCCGGACGTACCTCTCCTACTTCCCGAGCAGCGCCTGGTCCCACCCACCACGCCGTGACGGAGGTGACACAGGCCAGCGCACCCTGGAGGACCTCCTGGACGTCATGCCCAGCGACTCCTCGACGCCGTACGACATCCGGCTTGTCATCGCCATGCTGGTGGATGACGGTCGGTTCTTCCAGGTCCAGCCCGATTTCGGTTCCTCGATGGTCTGCGCTCTGGCGCATCTCGGGGGCGAACCGGTGGCGGTGGTGGCCAATCAGCCTCAGGTCAGGGCGGGGGCGATCGACGCCGCCGCTGCTGAGAAGGCTGCGCACTTCGTGACGGTGGCTGATTCGTTCCACCTTCCGCTGGTCTTCCTCACCGACAATCCCGGGATGCTCGCCGGCACCGCCTCGGAACGGGCCGGCATCCTGCGGGCCGGTGCCCGGATGTTCGCCGCCCAGACCCAGGCCAGGACGGTCAAGCTCCAGGTGGCCCTACGCAAGGCGTACGGCTTCGGGTCCCTGGCCATGTCAATGGTGTCCTTCGATCACCAGACGGCCTCCTACGCCCTCCCGGGCGTGACGCTCGGCGCCATGGGTTCGCGTGGCGCAGCCGATGCGGTGCGAGCCGATGCCCAGACCGCCGAGGCGCTCCGCCAGGCTGAGGCCGGGGCCGTCTACCGGTCCGCCGGCCGTCTCGGATTCGACGAGGTGATCGACCCGCGGGACCTCCGCGATGTCCTCCTGGCTTCGCTGGAGCGAGGCCTTTCACGGCGCCAGGCGGCCCCGCTGCCGGCCGCCCGGGTCGGCATCACACCCTGACCCCCGGCGGCACCGGTACGCCGGACCTGCGGCATTCCGGAATCCGGTCGCTGATCGACTCTGAAGGTGGCAGGCTGCCGGGGTAGTCCCGAGCCACCAGATGGAGCCCCACGTTGTCCACCGAACGCCTCTCCCGCCGGATCAGCGCCATTGCCGAGTCGGCCACCATGGCCGTCGATGCCAGGGCCAAGGCCCTCAAGGCTGCCGGCCATCCGATCATCGGCTTCGGTGCAGGCGAGCCCGACTTCGCCACCCCTCAGCACATCGTGGAGGCGGCGGTGGCGGCATGCACCGACCCGGTAAACCACAAGTACACGCCCGCTGGTGGCCTCCCGGCCCTGAAGGAGGCGCTGGTCGTCAAGACCCGGCGTGACTCCGGTTGGCTACCTGAGGTTTCCCAGGTGCTGGTCACCAACGGAGGCAAGCATGCTGTGTACAACACCTGTGCAGCGCTGCTGAACCCCGGCGACGAGGTCCTGCTGCCAGCCCCCTACTGGACCACCTACCCGGAGTCCATTGCCCTGGCCGGCGGGACCACCGTGGTCCTGCCGACCGACACCGCCTCGGGCTTTCGTGTCACTGTCGAGCAGTTGGAGGCGGCCCGGACGCCGAACACCAAGGCGCTCATGTTCGTGTCGCCGTCCAACCCGACCGGCGCCGTCTACCCGGCCGACGAGATCACCGCCATCGGCCACTGGGCCGTCGAGCACGGCATCTGGGTCATCGCCGACGAGATCTACGAGCACCTCACCTACGACGACAACGTCCACCACTCGATGCGTGCCCTGGTCCCGGAGATCGCCAACCAGTTCGTGGCGGTCAACGGCGTGGCCAAGACGTATGCCATGACCGGCTGGAGGATCGGTTGGATGATCGGCCCGGACGACCTGATCCGGGCCGCCGGCAACCTGCAGTCCCACGGCACCAGCAACGTTGCCAACGTCTCGCAGCGGGCCGCCCTGGCTGCGGTCTCCGGTGACCTGACAGCGGTGGCCGAGATGCGGGAGTCGTTCGACCGTCGCCGTCGTCGTATGACCGAGATGCTGAGGGCCATCGACGGCGTGGACCTGCTCACCCCGCAGGGTGCCTTCTACGCCTTCCCGGACCTCTCGGCCTTCCTGGGTCGCAAGGTGGCCGGCCGGGTGGCTTCCACGACCTCGGAGCTGGCCACGATCATCCTGGAGGAGGCGAACGTGGCCATCGTGCCCGGTGAGGCCTTCGGTGCCCCCGGCTACGCCCGCCTGTCCTTCGCCCTGGGCGACGACGACCTGGGCGAGGGCCTGACCCGCATTGGCGACCTGTTGAACGGCTGATCCTGGGACGTCCACGGCGCCGAGGGCCCGGACGCCGTAGACGTCCAGTAGCACCTGGAGTCCCGGTCGGGAATCAAGACACTGGAGTGGGTACCGAGGGTGGATGCCCATCAGGTCGAGGAGTTCGAGACGCTTGCCCGCGCCGACGGCTACGGCGACTACCGGATCAGCAAGAAGGACTCCGGCGGCGACTGGATACCGGTGTCGGGGCGCGAGGCCTAAAGAACTTCGTCAAACTGGGGGCGATGGGGATGATCTCCAAGCCGTTCGATCCACTGACCCTCGGTGACCGGCTGGTAGCCATGCTCGGGTGGGAGCCACAGGAACCTCTGACCGACGGACCAGCCCCTATGGGAGCTGGTCATCACCGATCTCCGCCGATCTGTTGGTGGCCGGAGCGGCCGGCCTGGGCGAGGTGGTCGTCGACGGCGACGATGTCTGGTGGGCCGAGTCCCGGCCCGACGAAGGTGGGCGAACCGTGTTGGTGCGCCGCTCCGGTGACGGCACGGTCGCCGACATGGTGGCCGCCGGGGTAGACGTGCGGACCGGCGTGCATGAGTACGGAGGGGGAGCCTGGTGGGTGGCCGGCGGGTTGCTCGTGTATTCAGACCGGTCCGACGAACGTCTCTACCGGTGTGATGGCGGGCGAGACGCCGTGGTGCTCACGCCGGAGTCGGGTGCCCCGCGGGCCCTGCGCTACGCCGATGGCAGGATCACGCCTGACGGTCGGTGGTACGTGTGCGTCCGGGAGTCGCACGAAGGCGGCGGGTCACACGCCGAGCCGGCCAACGATCTGGTCGCCGTTGCCATGGATGGGTCGCTGCGCGTCGAGGTGCTCGTCTCGAGCCCGGACTTCGTGGCGTCTCCACGGGTCTCGCCGGACGGCCGGAACCTGGCGTGGATCCAGTGGGACCACCCCGAGATGCCATGGGACGACACCGAGCTGTGGGTGGCCGACCTGGCGGTCGATCCGGATACGTGCACGTTTTCGGGCGGCCGGTGTCTGGCCGCCCGGGGCGAGTCGTTCTTCCAACCCGAATGGCACCCCGATGGTGTGCTGCATGTGGTCACCGACCGGGACGGCTGGTGGCACCTGTACCGGGTGGACAGCGGGGACGGGACCTTCGAGCAGCTCACCGCCGGAGACTTCGAGGTGGCAACGCCGCAGTGGGTGTTCGGCCTTTCGCGCTACGCCTTCGTGGGCGACGACATCTGGTTCGCTCGACGCGAGGCAGGCGTGGACCACCTCGCCGTGCGACGGACGGACGGAGCGCAGAACCAGGTGCCCGTTGCGCTCGACGGCGGGCCGGCCACCTCGATCGGGTCGGTGGCTGCGACTTCTGACGGGATCGTCGCCGTTGTTGCTGGCTGGACCTCCGAGCCAGCAGTGGCGGGCGTTGGTTCCACCGGTGTCCGGATCCTCCGGCGACCACGGGATCTCGGCCTGGCTGCCGGCTGGTTCCCGCAGCCCGAGGCGCTCACCTTTCCGACGTCAGGTGGCGAGGTGGCGTACGCGGTCGTCCACCCGCCGACCAACCCTGACCATGAAGGACCCGACGACGAGCTGCCGCCGTTGCTGGTACTCGTACACGGTGGTCCGACCAGCTCTGTCCGGACCCAGCTGCAGCTCGCCGTCGCCTACTGGACCAGCCGTGGCTTCGCCGTGGCCGACGTCGACTACCGGGGCTCCACCGGCTACGGGCGCCCGTACCGCCACAGCCTGAGGGGTGGCTGGGGGCTACTCGACGTGGACGACTGCGTGGCCGTGGCCAGTCATCTGGTTGCCGCCGGTCGGGTCGACGGCGGGCGCCTGGCCATCAAGGGCGGGAGTGCCGGGGGCTTTACCGTCCTGGCGGCGCTGACCTTCCACGACGTATTCACCGCCGGTGCCAGTCGTTACGGCGTGGCCGACCTGGCTGCCCTGGCCGCTGACACCCACAAGTTCGAGGCCCGATACCTTGACCGACTGATCGGTCGCTGGCCGGAGGACGAGGCCATCTACCGGGAGCGGTCGCCTATCCACCACGTGGACAGGCTGTCCACGCCGATCCTGCTGCTCCAGGGTTCCGAGGACGCCGTAGTGCCTCCAGCCCAGGCGCACCTCATGGCTGATGCCCTGCGGCGTAGCGGCGTGCCGTTCGCCCTCATCGAGTTTCCGGACGAGGGCCACGGGTTCCGCAGGGCCGCCAACGTGGTGCGGGCACTCGAGGCAGAGCTGGCCTTCTTCTCCGACCGGTTCGGCTTCGAACCCGCTGACGACCTGCCGCCGTTGGATATTCAGTGCCCGAACGGCTGACCGGAGCGGCGACGGGCATACGGCGATCATGGTGCTCTCCACCGGCGGCCCGGTACCGACGGTCGTGCTCGATGACCTGAGGCGATGCCCCGGAATCATCCCGGTCCGTGCCCTGGACCTGGCCTGACCCGAAATGGGTTTGCTTCCGGCTGTCCGCTGGGGCCTATGCTGGACGTCCATGAGACCGATCCTCCACCTCGAGCTGCTGACCTAGGGCGAACGCCGCACATATGCGTTCGTCCGAACCTCCTGCGCCCTCCGGGCCGGGGGGTTCTTCGGTTTTCGGGAACGGTTCACATCGGGTGGACCGCCGGGGCAGGCCACCATTGCACCGACCAGACAAGCCCAGATGAGACCAGACCCAGGAATGGAACCAGCCATGAGCGAGCAGACGAAGACCGATCGGGTGATCATCTTCGACACCACCCTCCGGGACGGCGAACAGTCACCGGGTATCTCCCTGGACGTCGGGGAGAAGCTGGAGATCGCCGAGCAGTTGGCACGCCTGGGCGTCGACTACATCGAGGCCGGCTTCCCGATCGCCAGCCAGGGAGACTTCGAGGCGGTCCACGCGATCGCCTCGTCGATAGAGGGTCCGACCATCTGCGGGCTGTCGCGCACCTCCCACAAGGACATCGACCGCTGCTGGGAAGCCATCGAGCCGGCTGCCAGCCGACGCATCCACACGTTCATCGCCACCAGCCCGACGCACATGGAGTTCAAGCTCAAGATGAGCCCTGCCCAGGTGCTGGCCGAGGCCGCCTCGGCGGTGGCGCGTGCACGGGAGTACACCGATGATGTCGAGTTCAGCCCCGAGGATGCCTCCCGCTCGGACTTCGACTTCATGTGCGATGTGCTCCAGGCCGCCATCGACAACGGTGCCGGCACGCTCAACATCCCGGACACCGTGGGTTTCGCCACTCCGGTCGAGTGGGCTGAGCGCATCCGTGCGATCAGGGAGCGGGTCACCGGCGACTACGTGATCTCGACGCACTGCCACAACGACCTGGGCCTCGCCGTGGCCAACACCCTGGCCGCCGTGCAGGCCGGCGCCCGTCAGGTGGAGTGCACCATCAACGGCATCGGCGAGCGGGCCGGCAACGCTGCCATGGAGGAGATCGTCATGGCCATCAAGACACGGCCCGATACCTACGTGGGTATTGAGGTGGGCATACGGACCGAGGAGTTGGCGAAGTCCAGCCGGATCGTCAGCCGCCTCACCGGCTACCCGGTGCAGTACAACAAGGCAGTCGTGGGCCGTAACGCCTTCGCCCACGAGGCCGGTATCCACCAGCACGGTGTGCTGAACGAGCGCACCACCTACGAGATCATGGACCCGGCGGCCGTCGGCCAGGGCGAGAGCAAGCTGGTGCTGGGTAAGCACTCGGGCCGGGCGGCGTTCCGCGATGCCCTCCAGAAGCTCGGCCACGACATCCACGGTGATGCCCTCAACGCGGCTTTCACCAGGTTCAAGGAGTTGGCCGATCGCAAGGTGCAGCTCAACGACGCCGACCTCGAGGCCCTGGCCATCGAGGAGATCGGCGGCAGCGTCCGGCATGCCTACGAGTTCGTGAGCCTTGAGTTGAGGGGAGGCACGACCAGCACCCCGACGGCCGACCTCGTGATGAGGGTGGAGGGCGAGGAGGTCGCCGTGACCTGCGAGGGTGACGGCATGGTCGATGCCTCGTGCTCGGCCGTCAAGTTGGCCACAGGCGCCGAGGGTCGGATGACCGACTACAACGTCACCTCGGTGACCGGCGGTGTGGATGCCCTGGCCGATGTGGCCCTCACGTTCGAGGGCGCGGATGGAGTGAAGGTGTCCGGTCGGGGCCTCTCCACCGACGTGGTCGAGGCTTCTGCCCGGGCCTTCATCGGGGCGCTCAACAAGATCGCCAGGATCAGGGCTTCGGGCGAGGATCCCAATGCCGTGGACCGACCCGGCCAT
>JAAZXC010000033.1 GCA_014240365.1 Acidimicrobiales bacterium
GGACGTGGTGGCCCTAGCCGCTGGCGCAGTGATCTACCGACTGATTGAACGACGATCGGACCAGCGGTCGTCGCTGGTGGTGGCCGTGGTGGGGGCGGCATTCCTCCGCTGGCTCGTGATCGGCAGCGTCGGCAGTGGCGATTCGGCTCTCTTGCTGGACACCCAGATTCTGGGCACGGTGGTCATCGGTCTCCTGGTGGCCAGCACCGTCCGGTCGGGATCCCGCTGGTTCGGGGCCGACATAATGGTCATCACCTCGGCCTGCATGCTGATCTCATCACTCACCTACTGGGTGGCGTCGCCCCACATCGACGTCGAGGGCTACAGCCACGGAGGTGGGGCAATGGTGGCCATCGTGGCCAGCGCCGTCATGCTCGTCGGTGCCTTACTGGCCCTCCAGACGGCCCCGTTCTCGGCTTTCCGACCGCTTGAGCGTGTGGTTGCCTGGGGTCGAATGGGTGTCGGCATCCTCGCCGTGGTTCTCGTGGTCATCGGTGGGTTCTCGGCGTGGACGTACGACCAGCGTGTCGGCACCGAACTTCCCCCCGAACTGGTGGCGGAGATGGAGACACTCCGTGCCGAGGCCAAGGAGAACCCGGCGTTGGCGGCTACCAACACCAGCAAGGTCACGTCGCTGCGAAACAAGTTCCGTCGGGACGCCAAGACGATCACTGACGGCTACAGCGATCAGGGGGCCGGGCTGTCCCGGCTGGCCATCGCTGTGGCGGCTGTCGGCGCCCTCTTGACCATTCCGTCCTCGGGGCTTGCGGGATTGGACGAGAACCGGAGGTGGAGGTGGAGTGCCGCGGTGGCAGCCGCCGGCGGCGGCCTGGCGCTCATCGGCATCGTCTGGGTCGCCAGCCTGGCCCGGGTCTCGGACCTGAACGTGGTGACCGGTGCCGGAGCGTTCCTGACTATGTTCGCCGGGGCCATCTTGGCGGTGACCTCCAAGAAGATCCTGCTGGAGTTCCGTCGGAACAAGACGTATGACGCCATTGAGACGGTGAGCGTCCACTGAGTTGATTCCGGCGTGCATCCCTGATCTCTGGACCACGATCCGCCGGGCCGGCCTCTGGGAGGCCTCCCGGGTACGGGGTGCCGCTGGTATGCCCTAGCCTTGACGGTGGTCGACTCGAGGTCGGCCGACCCGTTGATAGGAGCGCAGGCCTTATGACCGGACCGTCATGACAGTCACCGCCGAAGCCGTTGAGTTGGTAGTCGCCGCCGAGCCGGAGATTGAGCGTCTCATGGGCGAGCATCGTGAGCGACGCGAACACTGGTACGCCCATGAGGTCGTGCCCTGGGAAATGGGGCGGAGCTTCCGGGATGACCCCTGGGACGAGTCCCAGGCCACCCTCTCCCCCGAGGTGCGTACCGCTCTCCAGTTGAACCTCCTGACCGAAGACAACCTGCCCTACTACCACGCCAAGATTGCGGGGAGCTTTCCCGAGGACTCGCCGATGGCCGAGTGGTCCCGGCTCTGGACGGCTGAGGAGGGCCAGCACGCCATTGCTATCCGGAATTACCTGCTGACCAGTCGTAACTGTGATCCAGCGCTGTTGGAGGATGAGCGGCTGGCCACCGTGACCAAGGGGTGGAGCTACGAAGCACCGTGCCCGATAGAGATGTTCGCCTATACGTCCGCCCAGGAGCTCGCCACCAGGATCAGCCACCGGAACGCGGGGGTGAAGGCCGACTGCCCGGTGGCCCACGAGGTCATGACCCGGGTGGCCGTCGACGAGAACCACCACTTCATGTTCTACCGCGGGGTCACCGCTGCGATGCTGCGCGAGGCACCGGGGCTGGTCCTGGAGGCCATCCATGGAGCGCTTGCTGACTTCCGCATGCCGGGAACCGGGATCCCCAACTTCAACCGTCGGGCCGTCATCATTGCCCGCGCCGGGATCTACAGCCTTCGCATCCACGCCGAGCAGGTCCTCCAGCCTCTCCTCCGACACTGGAGGATCGAATCGCTCGACGGGCTGGACGCCCGGGCATCGGAGCTCCAGGAGAAGATCATGGCCATCCCCGTCGCCCTAATCGCTCAGGCCGAGGCCTTCGAGATGAGGCTGGAGCGGCGATCCAAGACCCGGTCGGCCACAGCCTGATCTGACTAGTCGGCGGATCATGTCTTCGCCGAGGTCTACACCAGTCCTGGGTAGTTGGGACTGTGCCGGCAGCATGACGGTCTCATCCGGGCTGCAGCAGCCCGGCGTTGCTGGTCAGTCGGTCAGTCGTCCTGCTGGCGGGTCTCTGCGGCGGCATCGCGGACCCGGCTGCTCAGGCCCTCCAGGTTCTCCCGGATGGCGGGTACGTGGCGGGCAAGACCACCCAGGTCCGGGGCGGCACGTATTGCGGTCCGGGCGCCCATGGCATCCATGGCCCGGTACACCCAGCGCTTGTTGAGCGCCAGGAGTTCGTGCGGCACACCGGCGATTCTCTCGGCGATGTCGAGCACCCGTTCGTCCAGTTCGTCGGCGGGAAACGTTCGGTTGGCATAGCCGACCCGTACCGCCTCGGCGGCATCCACGGCGTCGCCGGTGAGCACCATCTCCATGGCGTTTCGGAGTCCCACCAACCAGGGATGCACAGCGAAGTCAGGTGTACCGGCGACGCGTAGGACCGGGTGGGAGATGGTGGCGTCGTCGGCCAGGTAGACGAGGTCACAGGCGGCGGCCAGCTCTGAGCCACCGGCCATGGCGTAGCCGTGGACCTGGGCGATTACCGGCTTTGCGAGGTCCCAGAGCGACAGCCAACCATCCGTGACCTGCCGGGCCCATGACCCCGCCCCGCCTGCCGTGTACGAGGGCCGGTCCGCCGAGAGGTTCGAGCCGAGGTCATAGCCGGACGAGAAGCACGTGCCTGCACCACGGATCACAGACAGGTGGACGGCATCGTCCCGGTCGGCCTCCCTGAGGGCGTCGAAGAGGGCGCCCCGTAGGGCGTTGTCCATGGCGTTGCGCCTGTCCGGGCGGTTGAGGGTGAGGCGTCTCACCCCCGGCCGGGGGTCGTCGACGAGGAGCACCTCGTGATCGTCTGGCCTGGTGTCTGGCATCTCCAGATCGTACGACCACCTGACAGGTCCGGCCGGACCGGCACATGGCACCATGCAGACATGCCGGACTCTGCGCACACCTCAGGCATCTCGGCCACCTCAGGCACCTCGGCCAGTTCAGCCACGTTTCCGGCCATGGACCGGATCCACAACTTCCGCGGTATCGGAGGGCTACCGGCCGCCGACGGTCGCACCACCACACACGGCCTCCTGTGGCGCTCCGGGCACCTGGCCCGGGCCACCGATGCTGATCTGGCTCGACTCGTCGCCCTGGGCATCCGTACCGTGGTGGACCTGCGCACGGACCATGACCTCGCCGCCGATGGTTCCGACCGGATGGTCGAGGGCATTGACCATGTGCCGGTCGCCATCCCCGATGACTCCGGGCAGGGAGCCGACATTCGGGCGCTGCTCTCGCAGGGTGACGCCGCCGCCATCCGTTCAGCCTGGGCTGATGGTCGCGCTGCAGCGCTCGCCACCGGTGGAGCCGTGGCCATGGTCACCGATCCCGCCAGGGTGGCGGTGTTCCGCATGGTCGTGGATGTGGTCACCGACCCGGAGCGGTGGCCGCTGATCTGGCACTGCTCGGCCGGCAAGGACCGGGCCGGCTGGGTCGGAACCGTGGTGCTCCTGGCCCTGGGCGTGGAGCGCGATGCCATTGCCACCCACTATCTGGAGAGCAATGTCGCTGCCTCCAGCCAGTCGGCCGCCCTGCTCGAAAGCGGGTGGATGACCGAGGAGGTCCTGGAGCTGGCACGGCCCTTCATGGAGGTCGCGTCAGGCTATGTCGAAGCCCAGTTTGCTGCCGTGGACGACCACTGGGGTGGGGCCGAGGCCATGCTCCGCTCCGGCTTCGGATTCGACGACCGACGCCTCGCCGACCTGCGGGACCGCCTGTTGGACTGAGGTGGGCAGCCGGAGGATTCCTGCTCCGGCGAGACCCTGACTCGAACAGCACTGCCCTCGTACTAGGCCCTGGATTGGCCCCCGGGCTGGACTCCGGTGGCTAGCGGTCCCGAGGTAGCCCGAGGTGGCGTTCAGCCACGTTGTTGCGGTTGATCTCGGTGGTGCCGCCGTAAATGGTGGTCACGGGGGCATGCCTGGCGTCGTAGTCGATCCAGCCGCCGGCCGCAGCGTCCTCCACGCCGAAGGCCAGCAGGCCCTCTGCTCCGGCCATCTCCTGGAACCAGGCCACGGCCTGCTGGTAGCGCCCGGTGGCGTACAACTTGGCCATGGAGCCCTCCAGACCGGGAAGGCCACCGGTTGCGGCTATCCAGGCTGCCCGCAGGGTCAGGAGCTGCGAGACCTGGTTGGCAATGGCGGTACGGGCGAGGCGCTCGCGAAGGAGCGGATCGCTGAGCATGGTTCCCCCGTCGGGAGAAGTCGCACCGGTGGCCCAGTCCCGTACGTGTCGAAGCAGGGGGACCGCTGGATTGGTGCCGCCCATTACGCCGCGCTCGAAGGCCAGAGCCACGCCCATTACGGCCCAACCGCCGTCCACCTCACCGAGGCGCCATTCATCTCCGACGCGCACGTCGTCGTAGAAGGTGGCGTTGGTGCGTTCGGTGGCCATGGTCGGGACTGGTTGGACCTCTATGCCCGGGGTGTCCATGGGAACCAGGAACATGGTGAGACCCTTGTGCCTGGGTACGTCGGGGTTCGTACGGGTGAGCAGGATCACCCAGTCCGACACGTGCGCCATGGTCGTCCACATCTTCTGGCCGGTGATCACCCACTCGTCGCCGTCGCGCACGGCCTTCGTGGTTATGGATGCCACGTCCGATCCGTGGTCGGGTTCGCTGTAGCCGAGGCAGCAGTTGAAGCGGCCTGTGAGCAGTTTCTCGAGGACCCGGCTGCGATGGAAGTCGGTCCCCACGGCGTTGATCACGCCGGCCACCAGCATCGTGACAGCCAGGCCGTCGTAGGGCGCACCAGCCTTCTCCAGCTCGTTGAACAGGATGTAGAGCTCTATGGGGTCGCGGTCGCCGTAGCCGGGGACCGCCCCGGCCAGGAGGCCTGCATCGGCCAGGGCTGCGTTGAAGGCCTTGTCGTTGAAGGTACCGGTGGCGTGCATCTGGTCGACAACTTCGGTGGTGAGGTGGTCGGCGATGAAGGCCTTCACCTCGGCACGGAACTCGACGGCCCCCGGACTGAGCGAGAAGTCCATCAGCGGGTGGCTCCGGACGTCACGTGGTCGGCGTCCGGAGGGCTGGAGGTGGACGGCCCGGCGAGCAGGAGGTCAGCGAGGCGTCGGCATTCCCGGGCCGGGTCGTCCAGGACCACGCTGAGAGCACGTGCCCGTCGGAAGTACAGCTGGATGTCGTATTCCTCGCTGAAGCCGTAGCCGCCGTGCACGTGGAGGCTGCGGTCGGTCGCAGTGGTCGCCGCCTCGCCAGATGACACGAGGGCCATGCAGGCCAGGGTCGCGAAGTCGGTGATCTCGTTGTCGCCGATGTCGGCGACCCCGGTTTGGCCGGCAACGGCCCTGTCGCCTGTCCAGGCGGCCTTCGCCGTGAGGAGCCTGGCGCCATCGAGCAGCCCGGGAAGGTCGGCCAGCAGGTGCTGGATGGCCTGGAAGCTGCCGATGGGCCGTCCGAACTGATGGCGTTCCTTCACGTAACCGACGCCCAGGTCCAGGGCCGTGCGGGTGATTCCGACCAGGGTCGAAGCGGTCAGGGTGCGCCACTCGTCCAGGGCCCGACGGTAGGCGCCAGCCGCATCCGGACCATCGGCCAGCACGGTGGCCCCCGCCAGCCGCCTGTGGGCCAACGGTAGGCAGCCGTGGTTCTCCAGGTGGGCACCCGGGTCACCTTCGATGAGCACAAGGGCGTCGCCATCGAGGGCAACCACCTGTCGGGCCACGGCGCCGGTCGGAACCGTCCGGGCCGTGCCGTCCTGGGCGGGTCGGATCGCCAGGCCCACGATCGTTGTACCTGCCAGCACGTCGTCGTCGCAGGCGCCGACCGTGGCCAGCAGGCGTGTTGCGACCATGTGGTCGACGAGGGGGAGGGCAGCGATGTGTGCGCCCGCTTCCTCGACGACGACGGTCAGGTCCGCCAACGTCGCTCCGCCACCACCGCGGGACTCGCCGACGCCCATTCCGGGGGCGCCGGTCTCGATCAGACGGTCCCATGCACGGCTGTCAAATCCGAGCGGTTCGGCGTCCCTGGCCTGCTCGGGACCGGTTTCAGAGGAGAAGAAGTCGGCGAACACGTCGCGGATGGCTTCCTGATCCTCCGTCAGGTCCAGGTCCATGGGTTGACACTACCGATGGGCATGGCTGCTATCTGCCACGGGGCCTGCCGGCTGCCGGATGGGTGGCACCTTCTGGCACGGGTTTATGGTCGGTCGACGGGACGACGGAGATTGGAAGAGCATCGTGGGACGCGTGATCGAAGGGGCCGAGGGGCTGGACGTCGAACGCGACGGCGACGTCGTGACCGTGACGCTGAACCGACCAGAGGTCATGAACGCCATGACGGGGTTCTTGTTCAGCGAGTTCGGCCGGGTCTTCAGGGAGCTGAGCGCAGACGAGAGCGTGAGGGCGGTCATCCTGACGGGCGCCGGAGGCAACTTCTGTTCTGGTGCCGATGTCGGCGAGCAGGCTGACCGGGCCGGTGGGGCGGTGACCGTGAACCCCCTGCGAAACCTCCGCAGGATCAAGGCATCAGCCCAGGCGCTCCATGAGTGCCAGCACCCCGTCGTGGCCAAGGTGTTCGGCGTGGCGGCCGGAGCCGGCCTCAACATGGCCCTCGGATGTGACCTCGTCTACGCAGCCGACACGGCGCGGTTCTCGGAGATATTCGCCCGTCGCGGCCTCACCATCGACTTCGGTGGATCCTGGGTGCTGCCGAGGCGGGTGGGCCTGCACCGCGCCAAGGAACTCGCCCTGCTGGCCGAGGTGATCGACGCAGCGGAGGCCGACCGCATCGGCCTCGTGAACCGGATCCTGCCCGAGGCCGACCTGGATGCACATGTGGCCGACGTGGTGGCACGGATCGCGGCCGGGCCTCCACTGGCGCTTTCCATGAGCAAGGCGCTGTTGAACAACGGCAGCCAGACGTCCATGTCCCAGGCCTTGGAGGCCGAAGGGCAGGCCCAGGCCGTCAACTTCGGGACGCAGGACACGAGGGAGGCCGCTATGGCCTGGGTCCAGAAGAGGCAACCCGAGTTCGAGGGCCGCTAGCCGGTCTGGTTCAGGAACCCGGCAGGACGATCTGGGTCTGGATGGTCAGCGACACGGGCCTGCCATCGTCCCGGACGACCTCGGTCTGGACCACGATGGTGGTGCGACCCACGTGGATCGGCATGGCCACGATGCCGACGGTGCCGCCGGTGACCGGACGCAGGAAGTTCGTCTTGGATTCGATGGTGGACGTACCAGCGCCCTCCGGGAGGTTCAGCGAGGCACAGAACGCTCCGACCGAGTCGGCGATGGCCATCAGGTAGCCGCCGTGCAGGCCGCCGAACACCGTGGTCCTCTCCTCGGCCCACTCGGCGGTCGCCTCAACCCTTTCCGGAGTGGCGCTGACCACCGACAGGCCCAGGACGTCGCAGAACGGCATGATCTTCCGGATGTGTGCGGTGGCTTCCTCATCGGTCGGGTTCACAGCAGCTCGAACCTGCCCAGGTCCAGGGTCCACGGGCTGAGGTTCTCGTATCCATTCTCGGTGACCAGCACCTGGTTCTCCAGCTTGATGCCATGCCCGCCGGAGCGGGCCCCCACGTAGGCCTCCACGGTCATCACCATCCCAGGCTCCAGCACGCCGTCGTATCCTGATTCATCCCATGCGCTGGGAAAGGGGATGCTGGGGTACTCGTCACACTGTCCCACGCCGTGGAAGAGCACCGAGTAGTGCCGGTACTCCTCTTCTGGAGGCGCCCAGCTGCGGTGCGCCAGGTCATGGAACGTCATGCCCGGCCGGAGCAGGTCGATGTTCCGGTTGATCTGCTCGACGGCGAGGGCGTGGGCCCGGAGTGCCTCCGAAGTGGCCGGTGCATCACCACACACCCATGTGCGCGAGATGTCGGCCATCATCCCGTAGGCCCCGATCAGGTCGGTGTCGAAGGCGACCACGTCGCCGTTCTCGATGATCGAGCTGCTGCACTCCTGGAACCACGGGTTCGTCCGGTCGCCAGCAGCGAGCAGGCGGCACTCCATCCATTCGCCGTGTCGGGCCAGCATCTCGGCCCAGAGCACGCCCCAGAGCTGGTTCTCGCTCATGCCGGGGGCCATGGCCTCGAACATCTTCCTACAGGCCAAGCGTGTGCCCTCCAGCGAGCACCGCATGGCGGTGATCTCATCGGGTCCCTTGACCTTGCGGGCCTCCTCCATGACACGGGTGCCCTCTACGAGGCTGATTCCCGTGTCCTGCAGGGCGGTGACGCCCAGGGTCGTCGAGGAGTCGAGGGCCAGGCGTCGACCGCCGCCACCATGTTCGGTGAGGAGCTCGGCGATCTCGGCGGCGAAGCTCCCGGCCTGTTTGTCGGCCCGGTCGCCGGCCAGGAAGTAGGTGAACGTCGTGGCGGGGCGAACCTCGTGCACGAAGGGGTTGTGGGCTGAGAGGAACCCACAGCCGGGGTAGTCGAACAGGACCAGGCGACCATCGGCTCCGACGAACGCGTACCTGGCCTGGTTGTGGAGCAGCCAGACCTGCATGTTCGGGGCGTAGGTGGCGTACATGACGTTCATCGGATCGAAGAGGAGGATCCCGTCGAGGTCGTCGGCGGCCAGTCGGGCGACGATGCGGTCCAGTCGGTAGCGCATCATTACCGTCTCGTCCGGCAGGGCCAGGCCGGCCGCCGCCCACTCGGTCAGGGCCGGCTCTCCGGGGCCCATAGCCATGCGGTGGCCGGTGGTCGCAGCCCGTCGCACCATCACATCGTCGGGATCGTCCCTGACGGTCGGGTGGCCGCTCACGCCTGTGTCCCCGTGGGCCTGTGAACCAGTGCGCCATGAGACCGGGTTCTCTGGGCCCGTGTCGCGTGGGCGCGTGGGGTGGTGTTCCATGGGCCTACAGAGAATCTCGTCATCGCGGCTTGTGCCTCTGGTTCGGTCTGGTTCGGTCTGTATTGGTCATGGCGTCCGACGTCTGGTGCTCACGTCCGGTCCTGGACCTGTCCTCAGGATCTCATGCGTGCACCTGAGGGGTCGAACAACGGCTCGTCGAGGCGGGTGGCGGCCCGCCGGACACCCAGGACCTCAACCTCGAAGCCCCCGGACCGCGTAGCTTCGTCGGCCAGGGTGGACGGCAGGTATCCGAGGGCGCATGAGGCCTCCGACCAGTGGGCGTAGCCGCCTGACGTGACCCAACCTACGACCTCTCCGTCGTGCCATATCGGCTCGTCTCCGAGGGCGTCGGCACCGTCGACGTCGATGCGCAGCAGGCAGAGCCGCCGCTCGGGGCCGGCAGCCAGCGAGGCCGCGGCGGCTTCCCGTCCGATGAAATCACCCTTGTCGAGCTTCACGAACCGGTCCATGCGGGCTTCCCAAGGCGTGTAGATGGACCGGTACTCGCTCGCCCATGCCCCGAAGCCCTTGTCGAAACGCATGGAGTCCAGGGCCCTGAGGCCGAACAGCCGCATCCCGTGGGGTTCGCCGGCTTCGGTCAGCAGTCGGAAGAGTCGTTGCTGCAGGGACGCCGGCACCCAGAACTCGTAGCCCAGGTCACCGGTGAAGCTGATCCGGGCCACGAGTGCCGGGACCATGCCCAGGTCCATCCTGCGCACGTCCAGGAACCGGAAGGAGTCGTTGGAGGCATCCACAGTGGTCAGCGACGCCAGCACATCGCGGGCCGCCGGACCCGAGATGGAGAGGCCCGCCATCTCGTGGGAGAGCGGTCGGTAGGACACCCGACCGCCTGCGGACCCGTCTCCCCGGGCGGATTCCAAACCGGAGGATCGGCCTTCGCTGGGGGATTCGACCCCGGTTGATCGGGCCACCCGTAGTTGCGATCGGAACCAACGCTCGTGGTAGCCCTCGGCGGCTCCCGATCCGAAGACCACGAACCTCTCCGGTCCGTCAGCAGCGTCGGTCGCATCGGTCGCCGTGGAGATGGTCGCCACCGTGAAGTCCCCGATCAACATGCCCTGATGGTTGAGCATGGGCGTGAGGGCCATCCGACCGGACTCCGGTATGTGGTTGGCCATGACCCGTTCCAGGAAGACACGTGCCCCGGGACCGGTGAACTCGTGCTTGGCGAAGCCGGTGGTCTCCATGAGGCCCACCCCCGTGCGTGTCGCATGCACCTCGTCAGCAACCACGTCAAAGGCGTTGGACCGGTGGAAGGTGACCTCCTCCACCGGTTCGGCGCCCGGCCGCTGGAACCACAGCGGATACTCGAGGCCGTAGCTGGACCCCCACACTGCGTTGGCCGAATCCAGATCGTCATGGATGGCCGAGGTGTGGAGGGGGCGTCCCGCCGGGAGTTCCTCGTTTGGAAACGAGATGGAGAAGCGTCGGCTGTAGTTCTCCATGACCTTCGCCTTCGTGTACGAGGGCGTGGTCCAGTCGCCGAACCTGGCCACGTCCATGCCCCAGACGTCGAAGCCGGGATCACCCGTGGTCATCCAGTTGGCCATGGCGAGGCCCACGCCGCCGCCCTGGCTGAGGCCTGCCATCACCCCGCATGCGACCCAGTGGCCGCGTTGGCCGCGGATGGGGCCGATCAGAGGGTTGCCGTCGGGGGCGAAGGTGAACGGCCCGTTCACCACGTTCCTGATGCCGGCGTCGGCGAATATCGGGAAGTGTTCGAATGCGGCAGCCAGCGACGGGGCGATCCGTTCCAGGTCCGGTGTGAGCAGCTGGGAACCGAAGCCCCAGGGTGTCTCGGTGGTGGACCACGGCACGCAGGCTTTCTCGTAGGTGCCCAGGAGCAGGCCTCCGGCTTCTGCCCTGGTGTAGATCTCGCCACCGAAGTCAATGGCTCCCACGCCGTATCCCCCGGTGGCTTCCAGCCACGGTGCGATCTCAGGTAGCTGCTCGGTCACCAGGTACTGGTGCTCCATTGCGAGGATGGGCAGCTCCAGACCGCACATCCGGCCCACCTCACGGGCCCACAGGCCCCCGCAGTTCACGAAGTGCTCGCAGGTGATGGTGCCCTCTTCGGTCACGACGTCCCACGTGTCGTCGGCGTTGGCGACGATGTCGTAGGCCCACGTGTTGCGGTATATCTCGGCGCCGGCCATGCGGGCAGCGGCCGCGTAGGCGTGTGTGACGCCTGATGGGTCGACGTGGCCTCCGACCGGGTCCCAGAGGGCGCCGACGAAGTGCTCCTCGACGAGGAACGGGATCTTCTGGGCGGCTTCGGACACCGATATGAGCTCGGTGTCCATGCCCAGGTAGCGGCCTCGGGCATGGACCATGCGGAGCCAGTCCATGCGGTCCTCGCTGTCGGCCAGCATCACCTCGCCGGTCAGGTGCACCCCGCACGACACGCCCGAGGACTTCTCCAGCTCCTCGTAGAGCTGAACGGTGTAGCGCTGCAGGGCCGCCACGTTGGGGTCGCCGTTGATGGTGTGCATGCCGCCCGCCGCGTGCCATGTGGACCCGGCGGTCAGTTCCCGTCGCTCCAGCAGGACCACATCGGTCCAGCCGGCCTGGGTGAGGTGGTAGAGGACGCTGGCGCCGACAACGCCGCCACCGATCACCACTACCTGTGCAGTGCTCTTCACGATTGGGTCCCTCGGTTGTGCAGTTGTGCAGTTGTGTAGTTGTGCAGTTGTGCGGCGGTGGAGTCAGCGGGCCGGGACGGTGGCTTGCCTCAGTAGTCCGTTTCGACGCCACCCTCGGCGATCCGTCGATCCACGAAATCGTCCAGTTCGGCACGGATGGTGGCGTCCATGGGCGGGTCCACGTGGGCGTCGATGACCTGGTGGGCGAGCACCTCGGCCCGTTGGTGGGCTTCCAGCCTGCCACCCTCGTCCCAGCTCTCGAAGTTGGACCAGGCCGAGACCATGGGTTGGAAGTGTTCTGTGGCGTAGCGGTCCTGGGTGTGCTGGGTTCCGAAGAAGTGCCCGGCCGGCCCTACCTCGGCTATGGCCTCGACCGCCAGGGAGGCGTCGTCCACGGTGATCGGCTGGAGCATCTCGGTCACCATGTTCAGGATGTCGGCGTCGATGACCATCTTCTCGTACGAGGCCAGGAGGCCGCCCTCCAGCCAACCGGCGCCGTGCAGCAGCAGGTTCACGCCGCCCATGACGGCGCCCCAGATGGCGATGACGCTCTCGTAGGCCGACTGGGCGTCCACGCTGTTGGAGGCGTTGACGTTCGAGGACCTGTACGGGAACCCGTAGCGACGAGCCAGCTGTCCTCCGATCAGGCAGGCCTTCCAGTACTCGGGGGTGCCGAAGGCCGGCGATCCGGATCGCATGTCTACGTTGGACGTGAACCCGCCGTAGATGACCGGGGAGCCGGCACGCACCACCTGCGTGTAGGCGATGCCGGCCAGGGCCTCGGCGTTCTGGAGCACCAGTGCGCCGGCCACTGTGATCGGCGCCATTGCACCGGCGAGGGTGAACGGTGTGATGACAATGCACTGGTTGCTGGCTGACATCTCCCGGATGCCGTGGAGCATCACCGTGTCGTAGCGCAGGGGCGTGCTGGCGTTTATCACCGAGTAGATCGACGGCTCGTCTCTGATCGTGGCCTGGTCTACCCCGCGGGCGATGCGGGTCATCTCGATGGCGTCCATGTTGCGCTGTCGGCTGAGGCTGTAGACGAACGGGACCTTGTCCGAGAGGGTCAACATGTCGTGGGTGGCATGCAGGTGTCGGACCGACGGGTGGAGGTCCATGGGCTCCACCGGGTAGCCGGCGACCGTGTGTATCGAGTTCAGGACCTGGCCCATCTTGAGCAGGTTCCTGTAGTCCTCCCGGTTGCCGTTGCGACGATCGCGACCCAGGCCGGTCACGAACGGTGGGCTGGCGACGCTCGTGTAGGTGATGACATCGTCGCCGATGTGCAGGTTGCGGTCCGGGTTGGGTGCGTGGAGGGTGAAGCTCGATGGTGCCGTTGCGACCAGCGCCATGACCAGCTCGGGGTCGAACCGCACCCGGTTCCCGTCTACGTCGCATCCGGCGTCGGCCAGCTGTCGACGTGCCGTGTCATCCAGGAAGTCGATGCCGGTCTCGGCGAGTACCCGTAGCGACGCACGGTGGATTGCATCCAGCTCATCTTCGGATACGGCACGTAGCGGATCGAACCGCATGCGGGGCTGGCTAAACGGAGGCTGTGCAGCGACAGGGTCGCGCTTCTTGGATCGGCCGCTCAACCGTCCCCGGCGCGCCTGGCCCATGGTCACCATCCCATCGGATCGTGGCCTGCTGGTCTGATACCACTTCTGAGGGGGCTCGCGTCCCTACGGCCGGTGCCCGTCACCTCATCGGGCAGGTTCACAGGCCCTCCTCGAACGGCATCGGAACGTCCTCGGGGGCCAGGTGGAGTTCGTCACCCTCGTACGGGTGCGCCCTGGCAACCTCCTCGTTGAGGACCACGCCGAGACCCGGCTGGGTCGACGGAATAACCTGGCCGTCCTCCCACCGGATCGGCGTTTCGAGCAGGTCGGCATGGAACCCGTCCCAACGGTCGATGGATTCCAGGATCAGAAAGTTCGGCGAGCACGTGGCGAGGGCGATGTTGGCTGCAGCCACCACCGGTCCGCAGTAGCAGTGGGGTGCGAGCAGGGCCTGGTGGACCTCGCCGATGGAGGCGATCTTCTTGCCCTGGAGGATTCCGCCGCTGCGACCCAGGTCGGGTTGCAGGATCGACGCTGCACCGGCCCGTAGAACGGCAGCGAACTCGGAGACCGTGGTGAGACGTTCGCCGGTGGCCACGGGAATGGTGGTGCCGGCGGCCACCCGGGCCATGCCCTCGAGGTCATCCGGCGGGACCGGCTCCTCGAACCACAGCGGGTCGTAGGCCTCGAGGCGGCGGGCGAGGCGCAGCGCGCCCGATGGCGTGAACTGGCCGTGGGTTCCGAAGAGCAGGTCGGCCCGGTTTCCGACCGCCTCACGGATGGCGCTCGTGTAGCGCTCCGACAACTCCAGGCGTTCCAGGGAGGGTTGACGACCATCGAACACCGAGTACGGGCCGGCTGGATCGAACTTGACCCCGGTGAAGCCCAGGTCGACGGCGCGCACGGCGGCTTCGGCTGCCATCTCCGGATCCGTGTAGAGGTTCGGACCGTCCTTGGGGGCGTACGCGTCGTCGCCCTCCGGGTAGAGGTAGGTGTAGGTCCGTAGGCCTTCATGGACCCGCCCACCCAGTAGGTCGTAGACGGGTCGGCCGGTCTCCTTGCCGATGATGTCCCAGCAGGCGATCTCCAGAGCACTCATCACCCCGCAGAGGGTCGGGTCGGGACGTAGGGCGTAGCCGCTTCCGTAGGCCCTACGCCAGAACGACTCGACGTTGAACGGGCTGTGGCCGATCAGGTGGCGTTCTGCCACGTCGACCAGCATGTCGGCCACCAGGTGGGGTCCGACGGTCGCCACGTAGGCCTCTCCGATCCCGTCCACACCGGAGTCGGTGGTGAGCTTGGCGAAGATGAAGTACCGACCACCGTGACGTGGCGGTGGGTTGCCGACCACGAAGGTTTCGATGCTGGTGACCTTCATGCCCTGGCACCCGTGGCTCTGGTTCCGGACCGGTTCATGCGGGACCCCCGGGGAGCTGGTCACCGGGCTTACCCGGCGGGTGGATCGGATCAGCCATGCTCATGCTGGACCTCCCGAGGTGCGTGCCTGCGAGTTTGGCAGTATCACGGTCCGCAGGACCTCGCCGCTACGGACCTCGTCGAATGCGACCGCCAGGTCCGCCAGCGGGTGGGTGGAGGTGACCATCCCGGCCAGGTCCAGTCGGCCGGAGCGGTGGTGGTTGATCAGGGCCGGTACATCCACGGCCAGCCTCGATGTTCCCAGCTTCGAGCCGAGGATCGACTTGTTGGCGGCTGCCAGCCAGCTGGGGGATACCTCGATGGTGAAGTCATCGGCCGGCATGCCGACTATCACCAGGTTGCCCATCGGGGCCACGAGGTCGATTGCGCCATCGAGGGCGGCGGGTGCACCGGTTGTCACGAACAGGTGGTCGGCTAGTGGCCCACCGGTCGCTGCGGTGACAGCGGCGGCGAGGTCGGCGGTGGTCGGATCCAGCACGTGCGTGGCACCGAACCGCTTCGCGGCTTCGCGTTTGGTGGCTACGGGATCCACGGCGAGGATTGGCGAGGCGCCGGCGATCCGGGCGGCCTGGATGGTGCTGATCCCGACCCCTCCGCAGCCCACGACCACGACGGTGTCGCCGTCGGACACCCCCGCTGTGTTGGTCACGGCTCCCGAACCGGTCAGGACCCCGCACCCAAGGAGGGATGCCTCGATCAGGTCCACGTCGTCGGGGAGGAGGGTCACCTGTGAACGGTGGACCACCACCTGGGTTGCGAAGCCGGCCACGTTGAGGCCCTGCGGGATGCGATTGCCGTCGGCGTCGGACAGGGGACTGCAGGTGGAGAGTGTGAACTCGCCGCTGCAGGCCACGTCGTGTCCCCTCCTGCACGCCAGGCATTCGCCACAGGTCCGGATGAGGGAGACCAGCACAGGATCGCCATCGGTCAGGTCGTCAACGTCGCTGCCGGTCTGGACAATGCGTCCGGCCGCCTCGTGTCCCAGGACCAGGGGAAACGTGGTCGACCATGTTCCGTCCACGTAGCTCAGGTCCGAGTGGCATACGGCGCAGGCCTCCACGGCGACGCGAACCTCGCCCACGCCGGGCGCGTCGAGATGGAGGTCCTCGATACTCGGCGGCAGGCCGACTCCCCGGCTGACCGCCGCACGGATGGTGACCCCACGGTCCGTTGGCACGGCGCGCAAACTACACCCCGCCCACGGTCCGGAACATGAAAACGCACCGATTCTGGTCCCCTGACGGATCTGCGCGCGCGGTGCCCAGATCCGGTGCTGCAGTATCCACGCCGGGCTGGGCTCAGACCTGGATCAGCTCGGCTACCTGGCGCAGATGGTCATTGGAGCGCGGCGCAACGTTCAACATGGTCACCGGGCTCTCCTCGAAGGCCTGTAACCGATCGCGGATCCGCTCCGGTGTTCCGACCAGCGAGATCTCGTCGGCGAACCGGTCGGGCACCGTGGCGATGGCCTCGTCACGACGACCCTCCAGGAAGAGGTCCTGGATCTGGTGTGCCTCGGCCTCGAAGCCCATCCGGGCCATCAGCTTCGTGTGGTAGTTCTGGCCCTTGGCCCCCATGCCGCCGATGTAGAAGCCGAGCATGGCCTTCACCGGGGAGAGCGCTGCCGATATGGAGTCGTCGGAATTGTCTTCGGTGAGGGTGACGGCAAGGTTCAGGGCGACCTCGAAGTGGTCGGGCCTGTCGACCAGTTGGTCGGCGTACACCTCCTGGCGATAGGGCGAGTAGTAGAGCGGTAGCCAGCCGTCGGCGATATGGGTCGTCTGGGTGACGTTCCTGGGACCCTCGGCCCCGATGAAGATCGGGATGTCGGCCCGTAGGGGGTGGGTCATGACCTTGAGGGGCTTGCCCAGGCCGGTGGATCCGTCCCCTGTGTATGGGAGTTGGTAGAAGTCTCCGTCGAAGGAGAGGTGGTCGTCGCGCTGAAATGCCCGGCGGAGGATCTCGACGTACTCACGCGTCCTGGCCAGCGGCCGGTTCGAGGGTTGCCCGTACCAGCCCTCCACCACCTGTGGCCCGGAAACTCCCAGGCCGAGGATGAGGCGGCCGTTGGAGAGATGGTCGAGGGTGACGGCGTGCATGGCCGTGGCCGTCGGGGTGCGCGCCGACATCTGCACGATTCCAGTCCCGAGTCGGATCCGTTCGGTGTGGGCGGCCAGGAACACGAGCGGCGAGAAGGCGTCCGAACCCCAGGACTCGGCTGTCCAGACGGCGTCATAGCCGAGGCGTTCGGCCTCGAGTACCAGCGGAACCATCTCCGTCGGCGGTTGGGCGCCCCAGTAGCCCAGGCTGAGTCCCAGTTGCATCATTGTCCCCTTTCGTAGACGGCAGTTCTGGCCCCGCGATCACCTGTCGACATAGTCGCAGGATGGACTCCTGTCGGCCAAGTTCTCGCCGGCCTGGATGGATCGGTGGCTTCGGTGAGCCGGCCCGGTCCTACGACCAGCGTGACTGGTCGGTGAGCGATTCGAGGGTCGGCCGGATGTGGACCGCTCGTCGAGCCGGGCGCCCTGTAGGCGTCGCTGGTCAGGCGTCGCTGATCAGGCGTCGCCCCATCGATACGACCGGGTCCACCGAATATCCGAGCGCTTCGTAGAACGCCACGGCATCGGAATTGTCGGTACGGACCTGGAGGTTGACCTTCGGACATCCGAGGGCCAGCAACCTGGTCTCGGCTGCCTCCATCATCGCCCGGCCGTGCCCCTCTCCCCAGTGGTCCGGGTCGACGGCCAGGTAGTTGATCCAGCCCCGGTGACCGTCATAGCCGGCCATGACGGCGGCGACCACCCTTCCAGTTGTCGTCGTGCCATGAGCAGCCTCGCCAGCCGGTACCTCACCCACCAGGAGTAGGTCAGCGTCCCGATCCAACTTGCGGTCGATGTCGCGGTACGGATCGTTCCATGGCCTCGTCAGCCCGCAGGCCTCCCAGAGTCGGACTACACCGGTCCTGTCGCCGGGGATGAACGATCTGACGTGGATGGCCACAGGGGGGTCAGTCGCCGCCCTCGGGTGCTTCGTCCAGGAGGTAGGTCTCCATCGAGTCGTTCATCGCCTCCATCCACGGGGTGTGGTGGACGGGTGCCATCGTGCCGGTGAGGGTCGACCGGAAGCCCTTGTCCCGGTAGTTCATGATGTCGGCCTTCTTGTCGGCCTTCCACTGCTTGAACATCCGGTTGACCTCTGGAATGTTGAAATCCGGGTAGTCGGTGGCGTCGACCAGGTCCTGTGTGTAGTCGCCCTGGAAGTCGATCTCCTCGTAGGCGGTCCCCAGAGCCTCCTCGCGTTCCAGCCAGGCGGCGCTGTCGGCTGCCATCTCGGCAGCCGAGGGCAGCTCTATGCGGCCGAGCATCACATCGCGGGCCCACCAGGCTTGCGCGTCGAACATGTTGAAGGTGTAGTACTGGTCCTGCATACCCAGGTAGAGGAGCCGGGGGTTCGCCTCCCACGCCACGCCCTTGTAGAGCCCGGACGCCCAGAGCCGGTTCTTGGTCTCGAGTCGTAGGTCGTCGGGCAGGAACGGGAAGTGGTGCTTGTATCCGGTGCAGAGGATGATGGCGTCCACGTCCTTCGACGAGCCATCCACGAAGTGGACGGTCTTACCGTCGACGTGGGTGAGGATCGGCACCTCGGCCCACGAGTCCGGCCAGTCGTAGCCCATGGGTCCGCTCCGTGCTGTGCAGATGACCGTCCGTGCCCCGTACTTGTGGCACTGGGAGCCGATGTCCTCCGCTGAGTAGCTGGCCCCGACGATGAGGACGTCCTTACCGGAGAACTCAACGGCATCGCGGAAATCGTGGGCGTGGAGGATGCGGCCCTTGAACTTCTCGAAGCCCGGGTAGTGCGGAACGTTGGGGACCGAGAAATGGCCGGAGGCCACCACCACGAAGTCGAACTCTTCCGAAGAGGTCTGGTTCTCCACCAGGTCGTGGCTGGTCAAGGTGAAGCGTCCGGTGGCGTCATCGAACGTGACGCTTCTCACGGCGGTGCGGAACCGGATGAATCGCCGCACGTCGCTCTTGTCGACGCGGCCCTTGATGTAGTCCCAGAGGACCTCGCGCGGGGGATAGGAGGCAATGGCCTTTCCGAAGTGCTCTTCGAAGCTGTAGTCGGCGAACTCGAGGCATTCCTTCGGGCCATTGGACCACAGGTAGCGGTACATCGATCCGTGGACGGACTCCCCGTACTCGTCCACGCCGGTACGCCACGTGTAGTTCCAGAGGCCCCCCCAGTCGTCCTGCTTCTCGAAGCAGACGATTTCGGGGACCTCCGCGCCGCCGGCTTCGGCCGAGGCGAAGGCACGCAACTGGGCCAGGCCACTGGGTCCGGCACCGATGATGGCGACACGGGTCATTGAGGGCTCCCTTGCATCGGGTTGTCTTGTCTGGCTACCAGGGTGGATCGGCCCTGCCGGCTAGGCCTCGATCAGGCCGAGCTGCTTCTTGCGCTTGTCGGACCACTCGGAGATGAGCAGGTCGATGGACATTCCGATGCAGGCCACGGCAATGCCACCGACGATGGCGCGCCCGCTGTCCACGTTCGGCTGGGCTTCGATCAGTTCGCGTGCCAGACCGGTGGTCTTGATGAGACCACCGATCATCACCATGAACAGGCCGAACATGATCGTCTGGTTGATTCCCAGCATGATCTCGGGGATTGCCATCGGGACCTTCACCTTCCAGAGGGTCTGGCGTTTCGAGCAGCCCGACATGGTGGAGGCTTCGACCAGATGACCCGGCACGTTGCGGATTCCGAAGATCGTGTAACGGATGGCGGGTACCGACACCGAAAGGACAACGGCGAAGATCACAGCCGTCTCCGAGACGGAGAAGAACATGATGGCAGGCAGGAGGTAGACGAACGACGGGAAGGTCTGGAAGGAGTCCAGGGCGACCTGGACCACCGAGTTGCGCCTGGCGGTGCCGGCCGCCCAGATGCCGAACGGTACGCCGATGAGGGCGGCGAGGAACACCGCGAAGGTCAGCTGGTAGAGGCTGATCATCGCCTGTGCCCAGAACCCCGTGAGGGCGATGGTCGCCACCAGCGACGACGACATGATCGCCAGCCGCCTGCCGTTGATGAACCAGCCGATGGTGAACACCAGGACCACGACGGCCAGCCACGGAAGGGTGGCGAAGGCGTCACGCATCGGGAGGAGGATGAACCCTTCCAACTGGTCGCGGAACCAGATGGTGTAGCTGTAGATGTTGACCTTCGACCAGTCGACCAGCGCCTCCCAGTACTGGGCATGGCTCCACATCCAGCTCTTGGGTACCCGTTGGGCCGCCTCCCACGTGTTGGCCATGAGGACACCGCCACCGATCACGGTGCTCGATGCAATGAGGTACGGGTGTCGGGCGGTGAAGGGGAGACCCGGAGCGCTGTGGGTGTGTCCCCAGTGGCCGAGAGCCTGACTGAGCCGGTCAAGGGTGATGGCCATGACGACGACTGCTATGCCGATCTCCATACCGGCACCGATGTTGAGACCGGTCAGGCGGAAGAGGAGGTCCTGGCCGAGGCCTGCCGTGCCTACGAACGATGCGATGACCACCATTGCCAGGCATTCCATGACCACCTGGTTGATGCCGACCAGGAGGGAATGGCGGGCTGCAGGTATCTCCACCTTCCAGAGCATCTGGCGTGGCGTGCAGCCGGACATCACGCCGGCCTCCACGACCTCCTTGGAGATTCCCTGGATGCCGAGGATGGTGAGGCGCGCCATGGGGGGAACCGCGTAGGCGATGGTGGCGATCACTCCCGCCTTGTGGGAGACGCCGATGAACACGCCGACCGGGATCATGAACGTGAAGTGGGGCATTGCCTGGGTGAGGTTCAGCAGGGGGATGAGCGCCTGCTCCACGCTCCTGCGCTTGGCGGCCATGATTCCCAGGAATCCACCGATGAAGGCGGCGATGGGTACGGCCACGAGGACCGCCGAGAGGGTGATCATCGTCTTGTCCCAGCGGGTCTCGGACCCGTCCTTCTTGGGAGGATCACCGATGAAGGATGCGTAGACGATGAAGACGACGCTCAGTAGCGCCAGCTTCCATCCACCCAGCCTGTATCCGAGGATTCCGAGAAGGCCGGCTATGACGATCCACGGAAGTGCCGGGATGTGCCACGGCTCGTAGAGGCTGACCACGGCGAACCACAGCACGATGACCGCCGTTACCGTCCAGTTCACGCTGCGGCCCCGCCAGGCCATCCAGGCTGCGCCGCCGACCGCTGCGGCGAAGATGAAGAGCCATGGCATGTCAGGCAGGTGCCACGGCCCGTAGCCGCTGACGAGAAGCCCCTCAGTCAGGTCGAGGGGGAACTCCAGCCAGCCGGCGACCCGACGGAAGAGGACTTTTACGTTGAATGACTGTTCGCCCGTCTGGAGGGCCAGCCACCCGACGGTCGCAATGGTGATCGCTGCGGCGGTGAGCCGGAAGTCTCGACCATCGCGCAGCCGAACCACGGCGAGTGCCACCAGGGCTGCTGCGACCAGCCAGGCCCACGGTGTGGCTGGCAGGGAGAGCCAGTCAAAGAGATCAGTCGCCCACCCGAGCCAGGCCAGGACCGCAGCCACGGCCAGCCAGAGAGTGCTTCGTTGGCGCCAGCCCCGGTAGGCGGCCAGGCCGGTTAGGCCGAGGCAGGGAACCAGCCAGACGAGGTTGAGGCTCCATGACAGCGTGAACTGCATGATTTCCTCATAGCGCATGTGGTCGAACCAGATGTTCACCCAGCCTGAGGCCCTGTGGCCACGTTCGCGACCGGCGAAGTTGAACCAGTCGACGATGAACGAGGAGGGAACCGAGTAGAGCCACTCCGTTATCCGGGCGTCCTCGTCGCGGTGCAAGAAGATGTCACCGAGGCGCCACCAGATGGCCCACAACACGATGAAGGGCCCGAGGGTTATGGCCGCTTTGACACGTCCGGACATGCCCTGTTCGGGGCCGTCAGCCGACGCGGCGTCGCTGGTGTCGATCTGCTCCGGTGCGGTCCGGGTCTCGGTGTCAGACATCGCCGGTGGTCAGTCGTTCTCGAAGAGGGCTTCAGTCACCTGTGAGGCGGTGATGGAACCGACCACGTTGCCGTCCTCGACCACCCTGAGTGGCCCGGGGGAGTCGAGGATCTGTCTGGCTACCGACGCCACCTTGGCGTTTCCCTCCACCTCGCCGGATGCGGCGTCGTCAGCGGGCCCCATGAGGGTGTGGACACGGAGCAGATTGGCGCGCGGTATGTCCCTGGTGAAGGCGGCCACGTAGTCGGTGGCCGGGTTCGTGACGAGGTCCTCTGCGGTACCGATCTGTTCGATGATTCCGTCGTGCATGATTGCGATGCGGTCCGCCAGACGGATGGCTTCGTCAAAGTCGTGGGTGATGAACACGATCGTCTTGTGCAGGGTTGACTGCAGGCGCAGGAACTCGTCCTGCATCTCCTTCCGGATCAGCGGGTCCAGAGCGGAGAACGGTTCGTCAAGGAACCACACGTCGGGTTCGACCGCCAGCGACCGGCCGATGCCTACGCGCTGCTGCTGGCCGCCGGAGAGCTCCCGCGGGTAGTAGTCGCCCCGTCCGGCCAACCCGACCAGGTCGATGATCTCCAGTGCCTTGGCGGTGCGGACTTCGTGGTCCACGCCCTGGACCTCCAGAGGGAATGCGACGTTCTCGAGCACCGTGCGGTGGGGGAACAGGGCGAAGTGCTGGAAGACCATGCCCATCTTGTGACGCCGGAGCTCGATCAGTTCCTTTTCGGAGGCTGCCAGCAGATCCTGACCGTCGAAGTCGATGCTTCCAGCAGTGGCCTCGATCAGGCGCGAAAGGCAGCGCACCAGGGTGGACTTGCCGGAGCCGCTGAGGCCCATGAGAACGACGATTTCACTCTCGTTTACCTCCAGGGAGGCATCCCGGACTGCCGGTATGTAACCGCCAGCTTTGATCGCTGCGGTGTCAGGGTTGCCGTCGTGTTCGGCCAGGAACTTCTTGGGATCCGGGCCGTACAGCTTCCAGACGTTCTTGCAGATGATCTTGGGCTGGTTCATCGTGAGGTTCCTTGCCGGGACAGCAGGCCCGTTCTGTCGGGGTTAACTAGTCGTGTCGGTCTCGTTGCAGGTAAAGAACTTCGGTTGTGACGGCGTCGAGCCGGCTGCCGAGGGGGTGGACCCCGGCAACCGGCTCGACTCTACGACACCTTCAGGTGCCGCGTCTTGTGACGACTAACTAGCCGACCCAGGCGTCTACCCGGTCAGCGTTGTCTGCGAGCCACAGGGCTGCGGCGTCTTCGGGCTCCATGCCGTCAATGTCGACGTACATGGCGAACTGGGCCACGTCCAGGTTGGTGAAGTTCATCTTCTGGACAACCTTGTAGGCGTTCGGCCACTTGGTCGGGAAGCCCTCCCAGACACCGATCTTGAGGTACCCGTCCTTCGGGTTACCACAGTCATGCGTGGTCTCCGGGTTGAGGCCCCACGAAGCGTCGGTCCGACACTCGTCAGCGAACTCGGGGAACTCGATGAAGCTGCCTTCGTACATGGCCTCGACAAAGTTCGGGGTCCAGTTGAAGATCACGACGGGCTCCTGGTTGACGCTTGCTGCGTCCAGGGCTGCCCACAAGGCACCAGCGGTGCCGGCGTTCTCGACAATGA
>JAAZXC010000034.1 GCA_014240365.1 Acidimicrobiales bacterium
GATCAACAGGGCCAGCGGATCGGTGTTGAGTAGGCGATCAGCGTCTACGTCGCCGGTGATGGCAAGCGTGCCGGCGGGACGTGATGGGGGAGGTGTCATGGAGAGAACCTACCGCTGAGGATCCGCGGCACAGGCCTACCCGGCTTCACTCGGCGCTGTGCTCGCGTCCGACGCCGTGGCCCGGGACCGGCACGGTGTCGTGACGGCCGGGGTCGGCTATGTCCACGTCCAGGCCGTGGTGGGCAATGGCCTCGGCTACCAGCGATGCCTCGATGGTGCCTTCCTGGGCGAGGGCGTGCAGTACGGCCACCACGACGTGGCCGGTGTCCACCTCGAAGAACCGGCGGAGGGCCTCGCGGGTGTCGCTGCGGCCGAAGCCGTCGGTGCCCAGCGTGTGGAAGGGACGTGGGATCCACCTGGCCACCAGGCCGGGCAGGAGTTTCTGGAAGTCGGTGACCGCCACGATGGGGCCCCCGCCTTCGGCCAGCAGCCGGGTGACCAGGGGAATCTCGGCCGGATCGGTGGGATGCAGGCGGTTTCGGCGTTCCACGCCGAGGGCCTCCTCCCTGAGTCGCTTGTAGGAGGTGGCGCTCCACAGGTCGACGCCCACGCCCCAGCGTTCGGCCAGCTCGTCGGCCGCCGCCCGGGCAGCGCCCTGGGCTGAACCTGAGAACATGAGGGTGGCTGTCACAGGGCGCTCGGGTGCGTCAGCCCACTGGTAGAGGCCGCGGACCACGTCGGCATCGGTGACGTGGTCCGGTCGGGGCGGCATCTCGTATGCCTCGTTGTAGAGGGTTACGTAGTAGAAGATGTCCTCGTTGAAGTGGGGATCCTCGTGCCCGTACATGCGCTGCAGGCCGTCGTCGATGATCGCCGCCAACTCGTACGCGTAGGCAGGGTCGAAGGCCTGACAGGCCGGCACGGTGGCGGCCAGCAGGAGGCTGTGTCCGTCCTGGTGCTGGAGGCCCTCGCCGGCCAGGGTGGTGCGTCCTGCTGTGGCGCCCAGCATGAAGCCGCGGGCGCGGGAATCAGCGGCCGACCAGATGGAGTCGCCAACGCGCTGGAAGCCGAACATGGAGTAGAAGGTGTAGAACGGCACCATCGGGACGCCGAGGTTGGCGTAGCTCGTGCCGGCTGCGATGAAGCTCGACATGGAGCCGCATTCGGTTATGCCCTCCTCGATGAGCTGCCCGTCCGTGCTCTCGGTGTACGACAGCAGCAGCTCGTGGTCGACCGGCTCGTAGAGCTGGCCGAACGGTGCGTAGATGCCGAACTCCCGGAACAGTGAGTCCATGCCGAACGTGCGGGCCTCGTCGGGGACAATGGGCACCACGCGGGCCCCGAATGCCTCGTCGCGCATCAGCTCGCGCAGCAGGCCCGTCATGGCCATGGTGGTCGATACGGCCCGGCCCTCGGATCCCTTGGCCAGGCCGGTGAACACCGACGGGTCGGGCAGTGTGAGGGGTCGTCTGTTGCGGATGCGTCGCTTGGGGATGGACCCACCGAGGGCCCGGCGCCGCTGCACCATGTACTCGTGTTCGGGGCTGTTCTCGTCGGGTCGGTAGTAGGGGGCCCGGTCGCCCTCCAGAGCCGACTCCGGGATCTCGTCGACCAGGTGGAGTCGCTCGCGCAGTGCCAGTAGCTCGTCCTTGGTCATCTTCTTTATCTGATGTGTGGAGTTACGGGCCTCGAAGCCCTCGCCCAGCGTCCAGCCCTTGATGGTCTTGGCCAGGATCACCGTCGGGGCTTCGTTCTCCTCGGTGGCGTTGCGGTAGGCGGCGTAGATTTTCTGGTAGTCGTGGCCGCCGCGGGGCAGGGCGTCCAAATCCTTGTCGGAAAGGTGCTCGACCATGGCCCGCAGGCGGGGATCGGGTCCGAAGAAGTGCTCCCTGATGTAGGCGCCACCCTCTACGGCCAGGCGCTGGTACTCGCCATCGACCGTCGTGTTGAACTTGTTGAGCAGGATGCCGTCCACGTCCTTGTGGATCAACTCGTCCCATTCGGATCCCCAGATGACCTTCAGGACGTTCCATCCGGCACCACGGAACACGCCCTCCAGTTCCTGGATGATGTGGCCGTTGCCGCGGACCGGGCCGTCCAGACGTTGCAGGTTGCAGTTGACGATCCAGATCAGGTTGCCGAGGCCAGACCGGCCAGCCAGTGAGATGGCGCCCAGCGTCTCGGGTTCGTCGCACTCGCCGTCGCCCACGAAGCAGAACACGCGACTGTCGGATGTCTCGTCGATCCGCCGGCTCTCCATGTACCTGTTGAAGCGCGCGTGGTAGATGGAGTTGATGGGACCAAGGCCCATCGACACTGTGGGGAACTCCCAGAAGTCGGGCATGAGCCGGGGGTGGGGGTAGCTGGACAGGCCCCCACCACCGATCTCCATTCGGAAGCCGTTCAGGTGCTGCTCGGTGAGGCGTCGTTCCAGGAAGGCCCGGGCGTAGACGCCGGGGGCGGCGTGGCCCTGGAAGTAGACGTGATCGCCGGGCCGACCGTCGTCCTTGCCGCGGAAGAACCAGTTGAACCCCACCTCGTAGAGGGAGGCCGAGGAGGCGAAGGTGGAGAGGTGACCCCCGATGCCGTCGGCCGCCTTGTTGGCGTTTATTACCATTGCCGCGGCGTTCCACCGGATGAAGGCCCGGATGCGGCGTTCGATGTACTCGTCGCCCGGGAACCACGGCTGGTCCTCGGTGGCAATCGTGTTGACGTACGGGGTCCAGGTTGGCGGGGCGTTGCCGACGTTCAGCTCACCTGCCCGTTCCATGAGCTTGGCGAGCATGTAGCGGGCGCGGCGGCGGCCCGAGCTGTCGACCATGGCGTCAAAGGAGTCGATCCACTCCTTCGTCTCGGCCGGATCGGCATCGGGGAGCTGGTGGGTGAAACCGTCGATCACGCCCACATCCTGCCATGCCGGTTCCAGTGCCAGTGCCAGTGCCAGTGCCAGTGCCAGTTCCCGTGGCGGTTCCCATGCCGGTCTGGTGGGTGGCCTCCGGAGAGCGGTCCGGGCCTGATCGGACGGTCGGTGGTGGGCGTGCAGGCGCTGCCGCGGATGACCTCCACCTCCACTGGCGGCACTCCCCGTAGGGTCGCTGACCGTGCCCAGTCCCAATCGACTGTTTGAAGATCCGAACGAGGACCAGCCCGCCCGGGAGGCCGGGCCTGCTTCGTCGACCCTGCCGGGACATCTGGCCGGTCGGGAGCCAGCGGCCGAGCCGGTGGTCGTCTACACGGACGGTGCGTGCTCGGGAAATCCCGGTCCGGGTGGATGGGCGTGGGTTGTGCCCGATGGACCGTTCGCGGCAGGATTCGACACCCGGACCACGAACCAGCGGATGGAGCTGACGGCCACTCTTGAGGCTGTCCGGGCCTTCGACGGGCCGCTGCTGATCGTCAGCGACTCGACCTACGTGGTGCACTGCTTCAGGGACGGCTGGTGGGAGAAGTGGCTCCGCAAGGGCTGGGTGAACTCCAAGCGCGAACCGGTGGCCAATCGTGAGATCTGGGAGCCACTCATCGAGGCGGTGCGTTCCAGGGGGAACGTGGACTTCCGGTGGGTGAAGGGACACTCGGACGACCGGTGGAACGACGAGGCCGACAGACTGGCTGTCGAAGCCTGCAACCGACAGGTGGAGCTCTCAGGCTGACCAGGCCCCTGGTCGACAGGTTCAGCCCAGCAGGTTCAGCCATTTGACGAGGGCGGCACGCGGCGTGCCGGGTAGCGCTATGGCCACCACCGCCTCTGCGCCCCCGTCCCATGGGCCGTCCACCGTGACGGTCGTGGTGGATCCGCAGACCTGCAGGACCGTGCGATCGTCGGGTCGGTCGTCAACCCTCACCAGTCCCTTGGCCCTCACCACGCCACCGGGACGGGCCCGGATCCAGGTGTCTATCGACGATCTGGGGATGGGACCGTCCAGGTGCCGTGAGATCGAGACGTGATCGTGTGATGGGGATGCGGGCGTCGTAGCGCCATCTTCAATGCTGTCGGCCTCGGCCTCGGCGTCGGTCCGGGTGGACAGGTTCCTCGGCGCCGGGCCCAGGAGCACGGCTGTGGGAAGCGGTGCCCGCAGGACGGTGGCGTCGGTCGTGGTGGAGAGCCAGGCCTCGGTGCCGGTCAGGTCGGCCTCGTCCGCCAGGTCTGATCGGCTCATGACCACCAGGTCGGCGCCGGCCACCTGGTTGATGACCGTTTCGCCCACGTAGCGGTCGGTCGCCCGTTCCCTGACCGAGAGTGGATCCACGAGCACCACCACGCCGTCCGGGGTGAATCCGGGGAGGTGCGCCCATCGGGCCACCCTGCGTGGTTCGCCCACCCCGCTCACCTCGACGACCACACGGTCGATCCGGTCGGCCAATCCACGGACCGTCTCGAGGGTCTCGGCGAACCCGTCGGCCATCGAGCAGCAGATGCATCCATTGGCGAGGGTGAGCACGTCACCGGCGGCTGATGCCAGCAGTCGGCCGTCGATGTCGACGTCTCCGAAATCGTTGACGAGGACGGCGATGCGTTGGCCGTCGGGCCTGGCCAGGATGCCGTTCAGCAGGGTCGTCTTGCCGGCTCCGAGGTAGCCGCCGATGACCGTTAGGGGAAGGCGGTCAGGTCCGGAACTCATGCCTGCGAGTCTCGCATCCACGTTCGCGCACCTGTGGTCGACTCGCCGGGTATCGGGCGGTTGACGCTGCAGGCCGGGAGGGGTGGCAGTGGGCTGGCTGGTTCAGGCATCGACTCCGGCAGCGGGGTGGAGGACACCGCCGCACATTGTCCCCCAGACCGGAATGTCGCGTAGTTCCATGGGGTCGACCTCGAACGGGTCTGCCTCCAGGATGGCCAGGTCGGCGAACTTCCGGGGGCTGATCGAGCCGACCTCGTCCTCCATCCGAAGCTGCCAGGCGGCCCCCATGGTCACGGCGTGGAGCGCCTCTCCGACGGTTATGCGCTCGTCGGGGCCAACGGTGACGCCGGATGAGGTGAGCCGGTTCACGGCGGCCCAGGCCACATGCAGGGAGCCGAGTGGCGTCACCGGTGAGTCGGAGTGCATCGAGAGGGGAACGCCGAGGTCCAGTGCCGTGCGGGCGGCGTTCATGCGGGCCGCCCGGTCCGGTCCGACTGTGATCGAGATGTGCTGGTCGCCCCAGAACCAGGCGTGGTTCGAGAAGACGTTGGCGCACATTCCCAGCGCCCGCATCCGCTGGTACTGGCCCGGGGTGGTCATCTGGCAGTGCTGGACGGTGTGGCGATGGTCCGGCATCGGGTGGACGGCCTGCACCTCACCGACAGCATCCAGGAGCACGTCTACGGCCTCGTCGCCGTTGGCATGTGTGTGGACCTGCAGCCCGGCCCGGTGGTACGGGGCCAGGCGGTCGGCGAACTGGTCCGGTGGGATCAGCCAGATTCCGTTGGGTCCGCCGTGGTGGAATCCCGGCCACCGGAGGCGGGCGGTTCCGCCCTGGATGGAGCCGTCCAGGAGGAGCTTCACGTAGCCGAAACGGAGGTGGTCGGTTGATTCCTTCTGCAGTTCCACCAGGGCTGCAGCGCACGTCTCGTCGCTGACCGCGCCGTTCTGCATTGCTCCATGGAACATGACCACCCGGGAGGGGAAGCCGTGGTCGACGATGCCGGTCCACTGGCGGACGATTGTCTCGTCCAGCAGGTTGGACGAGCCGAGGTCGGTCAGCGTCGTGATGCCAACGTTCCTGGCTGACTTTCCGAAGAGGTGGATGGTCTCGTCGGAACGCTGCCGCCCGAAGAAGGACCGGAAGGCGGCGCCGGCCAGTGCCATGGCCGGAAACTCCTGCAGCTCGCCCAGGGGCCATCCCGAGGCGTCCCTGGGCACTCCTTCGGCAGCGGTGTCCGGCGTGATGCCCTCGGCCTCCATGAGCGCCGTGTTGACGGTGGCCAGGTGCATGTTGGAGTGGATCACGAAGATTCGGCGGGTGGTTGAAACGGCGTCCAGTTGGCGACGGTCGAGACGCTAGCCCGGCCAGAAGATCGGGTCGAGGCCCCAGGCCAGGAGGGGCTCGTCCGGGTCGGCGAGGGTCCGGTCGGCCTCCCTGAGGCGTTCGACCACGGCGTCAAACGTCGTGCAGCCGGACCAGAAACGCCCATCGGGGTCGGTTCGGCCTTCGTAGCCCACGTAGGTGTACTGCCAGAGGCCACCGGTGTCCTTGTGGCAGTGGGCCTCCACGAAGCCGGGCATGAGGACCTTGTCCTCCAGTGTCCGGTCCAGGCTTCCGTCGTAGGTGGCGACCAGGTCATTGGGATCTCCGACCGCCAGGAAGCGGCCGTCGCGCACTGCGACGGCGCTGGCTGTGGCCCGGGCCGGATCGAATGTGTGGACGGAGCGGGCCGTGTAGACGGTGGTGTCCGAGGTCGTCGGGAGGGGTTGGGACATGCGCCGGAGTGTAGGTGACAGTACGAATCCGTACCGATACGGGCGATCCTCCAAGCGCGTGTTCTGGTGGAGACGTAGTGTCGCTGTTACCGAGGAGAGGAGGTGGTCCACATCAGCAGCAGTAGATATGGGACTTCGGAGGTGGGCGGCCGCTGAGCGGCGCTGGACCACCCGGCGATACCACGCCGATCCACCCCTGGGACACGACCGTCGGCACTGGTCCCTGTCGTCATTACCGGTCGACCCGGGAATCCAGATGAATCGCAATACGAGACTGAAGACGTGAGGGCGCGTCCGACCGGGCGTGCCCTCCGTCGCGTCCTGGCTGTGGGGCTGTTCACAATGCTGACCAGTCCGGTCCTCATCATCTGGGAGGTGAACGTTCTCGTGGTGATGAGTCTGGTGGTTCTCATCCGACCGGCGTGGCGGGCCCGTACGTACGTCCTGCGATGGGGGATGCTCCTGGGCGTCCTGCCGTACCTGCTCCTCTGGCTGGTCCAGGTCGCCTTCTTCGGGTCCGGGGATGATCCAACCTCGGGGCTCGGGTCTGGTAACTCGACCACCCCGTCGCCCATCTCGGTGGTCGGGTCGTCGGGCTAACCTCCGCTGCCATGGACAGACCGTTGGCCTTCGCCCACCGCCGCTTCATTGGCGACAAGCGCACCCAGCAGGTCTACGACCTTGACGAGGTGGCCGACGTCGAGGCCATGGCCATCGTGCTGGACGAATTGATGTCCAGCGAACAGTTCCTGTGCTTCGGGCCCGACACGCTGGCCGAGGCCCGCAACCGTGGCTACCGGCTCCGGCCGGTCTGATCGGTGCCTCTCCGGTTGTCGGGGAACTTCCGTTTCGTGACCCGATGGATGGCTCGATGGGGAGGGGTTCCGCCAGTGTCCGGCGTCCCTGACCGGGGCCGGTAGGTGGTGGTTCGCGACGGCGCCGAGGATCTCGGCGAGGCATCCGAGCCTGACCTGCGTCGCGACCTTGTGAGCGCTCTCTCCGACTTCTACGTCGGTCACCCCGATTCCGAGCGGTTGCCCATGCTGGGCGAGGTGGGGCGCCTGTTGGCCGAGGCGCTGGAGGATGACGCGGTGGTGGTGCCCGAACCTCGCGGGCTGCCGGTTGCCCGGTTGCTCGAAGGGGTGGCCGCCGGGACGGGTCAGCCTGGCATCGACCGGGTTCTACGTGCGTTCACGGCGGCGGGACCGATCCTGCACTGGGTGCAGACCGCCGAGTACGCAGCGACGCTCTCGCAGCACTTCCTGGACAACTACGGGTATGTCCGTGTGATCGGCCCGGGTGGGCTGGTGGAGTCCGATGTGGCCGGTGCCGGTCTGGGTGTGTGGGGAGCAGGCCTGCACTACCCGCGGCACGAACACCCGGCCGAGGAGACATACCACCTGCTGCATGGGTCCTCCTCGTTCCAGCGTGGAACCGGTCCGTGGGTGGACAGGGCAGTCGGGGAGTCGGTCCACCATGACCCGTGGGAGCACCATGCCCAGAGGTTCGGAGACGCCACCTGCGTCCTGTCGTGGGCGTGGACGGGTGACGTTTCCGTCAACGCCCGTCTGGTGCCCGTCGAGAGTTGAGAGCGCCCCGGCGGCGTGGCCCGGGTCTGGCCGCCACCGGCGGAGGGTCGGTTCCCGCTCCGTCGGAGCGCCAGGGTCAGGTGCGCTGGCGGATCAGGTTCAGGGCGCTTCCGGCCTTGAACCACTCGATCTGGTCTGCGGAGTACGTGTGGTCCATGGCGATGCTCGTCGTCGCTCCGTCGGGCGAGGTGATGACCACCTCGACCTGCGTGTCGGGAGCCAGGTCTGCCAGGCCCACCACCGAGATGCGGTCCTCGGGACCGATCAGGTCGTAGTCGTCACTGTTGGCGAACGTGAGCGGCAGCACGCCCTGCTTCTTGAGGTTGGTCTCGTGGATCCGGGCGAAGGAGCGGGCCATGACGGCGCGGGCGCCACGGAACCTCGGCTCCATGGCGGCGTGCTCACGCGATGAGCCCTCGCCCATGTTCTCGTCGCCGATGGCGACCCAGTCGATACCGGCCTCGTGGTAGCGGCGGGCGATCTCCGGGTAGGCCCGCGTCTCCCCGTCGGTCACATCCAGGCCGGTGCCGACCTCGCCGTTGAAGGCATTCACGGCGCCCATGTAGACGTTGCCGGAAATGTTCTCCAGATGGCCCCGATAGCGCAACCACGGTCCAGCCATCGAGATGTGGTCGGTGGTGCACTTGCCCTGCGCCTTGACGAGGACAGCCAGGTCGGTGATGTCCTCACCGTCCCATGCAGGGAATGGAGTCAGCAGCTGGAGTCGGTCGCTGGTCGGAGACACGGTGACCTCCACGCCGCTGCCGTCCGCCGGCGGTGCCTGGAACGTCTCTTCACCGGGATCAAAGCCGTCGGCCGGCAGCTCCTCGCCCGGTCCGACGGTGAGGCGGACCTCCTCGCCGGCATCGTTGATGAGGGTGTCGTTGGCCGGGTCGAAGTCAAGGCGACCGGCAATGGTCAGGGCCATAACCGTCTCGGGAGAGGTGACGAAGGCATGCGTGGTCGCATAGCCGTCGTTGCGCTTCGGGAAGTTTCGGTTGTAGCTGGTGACGATGGAGTTCGGAACGCCGTCCTCCATGTCCTGGCGGTCCCACTGGCCAATGCAGGGCCCGCAGGCGTTGGCCAGGACCTTGGCGCCGAGTGCCTCGAAGTCGGCCAGTAGGCCGTCGCGTTCGATGGTTGCACGAACCTGTTCGGAACCGGGGGTGATGAGCAGCGGCGCCTTGGCGGTGAGTCCCTTGGCCAGGGCGTCCCGGGCGATGCTTGCAGCCCGGGTGATGTCCTCGTAGGAGGAGTTGGTGCAGGACCCGATGAGGCCGGCGCTGACCGTCATGGGCCAGCCCCCCCGCTCGGCTTCGGCACCCAGGTCGGCCACGGGGCGCGACAGGTCGGGGGTGTGCGGCCCGTTGATGTGGGGCGACAGGGTGGACAGGTCCAGCTCGATGACCTGGTCGAAGAATGCGCCCGGGTCTGCTTCGACCTCGTCGTCGGCGCGCAGGTGGTGGGCCACGGCGCCAGCTGCGTCGGCCAGGGCCTCGCGGCCGGTGGCCTTCAGGTAACGGGCGATCGCATCGTCGTATGCGAACAGCGAGGTGGTGGCACCTATCTCGGCGCCCATGTTGCAGATGGTGCCCTTGCCGGTGGCCGAGAGGCTCCGGGCGCCGGGCCCGAAGTACTCGACAATGGCACCCGTGCCACCGCTCACCGTGAGGATGTCGGCGACCTTCAGGATGATGTCCTTTGGGGCGGCCCAACCGCTCAGCTCGCCGGTCAGGTGGATGCCGATGAGCTTGGGCCAGCGCACGTTCCACGGGAAGCCCGTCATCACGTCGACGGCGTCGGCGCCGCCCACGCCGATGGCCACCATGGCGAGGCCGCCGGCGTTCGGGGTGTGGCTGTCTGTGCCGATCATCATCCCGCCGGGGAAGGCGTACTGCTCGAGCACCACCTGGTGGATGATCCCGGAGCCGGGCTTCCAGAAGCCGGCGCCGTAGCGGGCACAGACAGAGGCCAGGAAGTCATAGACCTCCCGGTTCCCGTCGATGGCCGTGAGCAGGTCTGTCCTGCCGTCGTCGCGGGCCTGGATGAGGTGGTCGCAGTGTGTGGTGGTCGGAACCATCACCTCGGCGAGGCCGGCTGTCATGAACTGCAGCCAGGCCATCTGGGCGGTGGCGTCCTGCAGGGCCACCCGGTCCGGGCGCAGGTCGACGTATGAGACGCCGCGCTCCATGCCGGCGGTCTCGGGGTCGTCCAGGTGGTTGATGAGGATCTTCTCCGCCAGCGTGAGGGGGCGGCCCAGACGGCGGCGGCCGATACCGAGGTGTTCATCCAGGGTGGCGTAGACGCCCCGGACCAGTTCGATGGGGGTGGCGGCGGCGACGGTCATCGGGAGCTCGCTTTTCTGGATCGCTGGTCTGGAATCGTGGGATCCGACGGGAACGGGGCTGGTAACGACCACATTTCCATCGATGTTCCGGATGCTACCTGCGGGGCAGTGGCCGTTGAGCGGAGACGCATTCGAAGAAGGTCTGAAGTTTGATCGATGTCGGAGGAACGGTTCAGAGCGCAGGCCACCTGCGGCGTTTGCGTCGTGACCGGCGGTCACGGTCTCCGAGTGCCCAGGCCCGCCGCCAGGCGCCCACGTCGGGACCGGTCAGGCCGGGCGAGGCGCCTGCATGCGCCCGCCGGCGGGCCTGCCACCAGTCGGAGGTGGCCTCGTCGCCGAGGGCAGCGACCGCCGCCTGCAGCCGGACTGCGAAGGCCCGTGCATTCTCGCCTTCGGCGGCCACGAGCGGGTCTCCGAAGGTGACAGTTGTGCGCGACGGGCGTGGCAGGGTTCTGCCCTTGCGGAGGATCCGTCCGGTGCCCTGGAGGTGGATGGGCACAACGGGCACGTTGCACCGGATGGCCAGAAAGGCCGCTCCTCCACGGAACTCCTGGCCCCATCCGTCCGGGCTCCGGCCGCCTTCCGGGTAGAGCAGGATGCTCCAGCCGTCGGCAATCAGGTCTCGGGCCATGTCCGCCGATTTCCGGCCGACCCTGCTCCGTTCGATGGGTACGGCGCCCATGGCGAGTGCTGCCACTGCACCGCCCACCCGGTTGCCGAAGAAGTAGTCGGCGGCTGCTCCTACGAGCAACCGGTGACGCCATGGGTCAGGGATGGACGTGAGCAGGAGGGGGGTGTCGGCGTGGCTGTGGTGGTTGGCCACAAAGACCACTGCGCCATCCAGGCCATCCAGGCGGTCCATGCCGCGGCGGTCCGGTGAGGCAATCACCGACATGGCCGGTCGCATGATTCCCTCGACGATGGTCGCCCTCGCCAGTCGAGCCGGGTACCGACGTGCCCAGTCGGTGTCGTAGTCCGCACCCAGACGACGTGACGGAGGCGCCGGAGCGATACCGGTGGGCACCGCGGCGGCACGCCACGGAAAGCCGAACCTCCCGATCATCGCCCGGGTCTTCGCCACCCGGAGGCCGACCTGTCCCATCCGATCAGGTGACGTCGGCCATGAAGATCGGCGGGTTCTTCATGTGCGTGATGGTGGGCTGGGGGCCGACCACGTCCGAGGCCATCTCCAGGGCGTCCTGAAGGCTCGATGCCGGCTGGAAGCCCATACGCCTGACGGCCGCCGGGTCGCCTCCCACGATGATCACCCGGCCGAGGTGCTCGAGGGCATGCGTACCCCAGTACCACATGTAGAAGGGGTGGACGCCGTGGTACGCGTACGAGTTGCGGTACAGGTGGATGTACCACTCGTCCTCGGCGAACTGCTTCTCGTACTTCCGTTCGATCTCGGCGGGATCGGTGGTGTCGGCCAGGACCTGCTCGAAGAAGTCGATGTAGCTGGGGTGGTGGACCGGATGGAACTCCCACGGCGTGGGATGGCTCAGGATGAGCACCCCGCCCTCCCTCACCAGCGGCCGGCCCCGGTAGAGGTTGAAGAAGTAACCGAGACCGAGGCACATGACCAGGATCGGGTTCATGATCGAGTTGACGTTGTAGGGGCAGATGTAGGGCAGGCCCATGGTCAGGATGTCGGTCTGGCCCTCGACCGCAACGAGCTGCTGCTTGTAGACGTTTTCCGTGGTGACCTCGTGTACGGCTTCTATCTCGCCCGCCTGGACCGAAGTCAGGGCGTAGGGCGCCTGCCAGCTCGAGAACGCCTTGCGCTTGGCCGCGCTGGGCATGAGATCCAGGCCGGTCTTCATGGCCAGGAACTGCATGCGGTCTCTGGTGGTCCACTCCCACTCCCGCTTCTGCAGTAACGCCATGGGTCCCTGGCGGCCGAACGTGTCGTTGTTTACCGTCGTCTCGATCTGGAAGATCTTCACCCCTGCATCCTTCAGGACCTTGCCCATCCGCCAGTTGGAGGCGTGCAGGGCGGAGTTCTTCTGGTCCATGAAGGAGCGCGAGTTGGACATGGTGTGCACGTTGTGGTGGTGGCGGAGGCTCTTGTATCCGGTGAGGCCTGTGGCGGTGCTCTTGTGGCCACCGTCCATGGCCACGAGGTTGATGTTCACGTAGACGACGAGGTCGCTCTCGGCGGCCCGACGGCTGAACTGCACGTCTTCGCCGTGGGGCGTCTCGCCCAGGATCACCATGCCGTCGGGGTCTTCGGCATCGTGGTTGTAGAGGCGACCGTCGGGGGCGAAGGCGTCGTACACCCGGTCGCCGACGGCGTGCCGGAGTTCGTCCTCGGTCATGCGGCGGTGGATGGCCAGGGCGGCGATGAGGTGGACGTCGTCCACGCCGGCCTCGGCGGCGAGGTCCAGGACCGCTTCGATGACCCGCTGGCGGATGTCGGGGCGGCGCATCGGGGGGAGTGGCAGGGAGATGTCGTCGAAGGCGATCGTGAGCTTCATGCCGGAGAACAGCAGGGCACGCAGAGGTTCGGACTCGCCGAGTGGGTTGTCGAGGGCGTGGCGGATGGCGCCGTCGGGGTCGGCCAGACCCTCGAGGGGTTCAGCCGGGTAGATGACCCGGGAGCGGCCGGGCGGCAGCTTCTCCAGGCGGAAGCCCTCACCGTGATGGAACACGATGGGCGGGCTGTTCCGGTCGACGTCGAGGACGAAGCCGGGTCGGGGGGCGAGGTGACGTCCGTTGCTCACAGGTCGTTGCGCTCCTTCTCGTCGCGGAGATCGAATGCGATCTTTACAGCACCCCGGCGACCGGCGGCCGCAGCGTGCTCCAGGGCTTCCCGATAGCGGGAGAGTGGGTATGTGGCGGTCACGAGTCGGCCAAGGTCGGCGTCTCGGACGAGGTCGGTCGCCATGTCGAAGGTGCGGCGCTGTGTGCCGTCGGCGAGGGTCTCGGTGCCGTAGGTGTAGGCACACACGAGCTCGACCTCACGGTGCCAGAGGGGGGTCAGTTCCAGGGTCACCTCGGCGGGCATTCCGACCAGGACGATGCGACCCCGTGGCCTGACGACCGCCAGGGCGTCGGTGAGGCTGGCCGACGAGCCGACGCAGTCCAGGACCACGTCGGCGCCTCCGGTGAGCCTGTCCACGAGGCCTTCGCGGGTCCCGCCAATGGTGGTGGCTCCGATGGCCCGGCTACCGGTGGCACGTCTCACGGCGCGCCTCACCTCATCGGGGGCGATGACCATGTCGGCACCCAGCAGGCTGGCCATCCGCCTCTGCTCGGGGTAACGGGCGGTGGCCAGAATCGTGCGGGGAGCGCTGTGTGCACGCAGGGCCGCCAGAGTCACCTGTCCGAGCGTTCCTGCGCCGAGGATTACCACGACGCCGTCGTCGGGCACGCGGGCGGCGAGGGCGGCGTGGACGCCACAGGCAGTGGGTTCGACCATGACGGCAGCAGCATCGTCGAGGTCGTCGGGAACGACGTGCAGCTGGGTGCGATGTGCCGTGAAGGCCGTGGCCCAGCCTCCGCCGGTGTCGTGGCACGACCCTGTCTGAATGCCGGGTTCGAGGTCTCCGAAGGAGGTGTGTTCGCAGTTCCCCAGACGACCCTCGGCGCATGACCTGCAGGTCGGATGGAGGTTGCGTGAGACGCAACCCAGAACCGGTTCGAGGACCACCCGGGTGCCGTCGTCGAGGTTGCCTACGACCTCGTGGCCGGGGACGAACGGGAAGGAGACGAGGGGTTCGAAGTAGCGGGCCGACCGACCATCCACCGTGGCGAGGTCCGATCCGCAGATTCCCGAGAGTCGGGGCCGGACGCGGACCCAGTCGGGGCCGGGTGCGGTGGGGGGTTCCATGTCCACGAGGCTGAGGGGCCCCGTCGAGGCGCCGCTACCGGGGACGAAGCCACTGGCGATCCGGGCGGCCGCATAGCGGGGGAGGTTGCGTCGGAACTGGAGGGCCTTCACCGCGTGGCCCTCCCGGCGGGTGCCAGTGGAAGGAGGCTGCGTCGCATGCCGGGCGACTTGCGGAAGTCCTCCACCAGCCAGCCCCGCTTCCTGGCAATGCTCGCCAGGCGGGTCTCCGGGTTGACCGCCACAGGGAACCCGACCGCTTCGAGCATGGGTAGATCGCTGGCTGAGTCTGCATAGGCCACGGACTCCCTGAGGTCCAGCCCGTGCAGATCGGCATGGTCGGCGAGGGCCTGGTAGCGGGCTTCTCCTGTGGGTGGAACCGATGTCATGCGTCCGTCGTAGGCGCCGTCCACCACCCCCAGTTCAGCCGCCACGATGTCGTCGAACAGCGGTCGGAACGGTTCGACCACGAAGTCCAGGGCCCCGGTGATGAGGACGGTCCGGTGGCCCAGGGCCTTGTGTTCCCTGACCCTGCGGATCCCGGCCGGGAACGACTTGGCCAGGATCATCTCGCTGAACTGTTCCATGGAGTCCAGGGCGATCTGGTCTACCGGTGCACCCTCGTAGCGGCGGTAGAAGTGGCGGAGGAAGTCGCTCCGGTCCTTCTTGTCGAGCGAGAGCAGTGCCGGGGCCTCGGCCACGAGACGGGCCACGAAGCGGGCCCGGTCACGGCCACGGAGGTTGCGGCTACCCAGCCAGGCGTACGAGGCGACGACGTTGGACGCGATGAGGGTGTTCTCCAGGTCGAAGGCGACCAACTGGCGCTCTGGTGCCAGGACCTGCCGACGGAGCCGCTCGGTCCGGCTCTCACCGCCCCGGGCCGGGGGCCTCATCGGGACCCGCCCCGCTTTCACGACCGATGGCAGGTGGATGTCGGGTACGTAGCGACTCCAGTCGATCACCCGCGGGTCGAAGTTGAAGGCGGCCTGGTCGGCGTCGTCCAGGGAGTCCCACAGGCCCAGCAGGTGGTCGAGCCCGTATATGGCCTCGCACTCGGCGTATGCGCCGTACAGGTCCACGTAGCCCTCGGCTCGGCCGATCAGCTCGCGCTGTTCCTCCAGGCGGACTCCGACCTCGGCGTGGCGTCCCCGCACGGGCAGGGCCTCGAAGACCTTCTGCGCACGTTCGAGCGTTCTGGTCGCTCGCTGTAGTTGCTTCTTGACCCGACCACGGCCGGGGAACGACCACTGGGGTACCGGTATGGGCTGGCCCATCTCGTCGTATATGGGGTGCTCGGTGAACCACTCGCGGACCATGTCCACCAGGTGTCCGTACTGCAGCGGGTTCACGCTGCCCGACGCCACCTGCACGATGTCGGCACCCTCGTCGGGTCCGAGGGGCCCTCGGGCGGCCACAGCGCAGATGGCGGCCACCACGAAGTCGACCGGAATCACGTCCACGGTGCCCTCGGGGACGCCGGGGAACTCCTTCAGCAGGCCTCGGGCGTAGGAGATGATGACCGGCTCGGCCATCCGGAAGCCCCGGATCCAGCCGGGTGACGGTTCGGAGTGCGCCGACTCGATGATGGCTGGTCGCACGACGCTGATGGGCACGTCGCCGGCACTCTCAGCCACGGCGATCTCTCCAAGTGCCTTGGTGTAGGCGTAGGCATCGGGGAAGCCCAGTGAGGTGGCCCGGGCAACTCCAGCCTCGGCCATCCTGTCGTCGACCCATCGGCAGCGGAGCTGCTCGGTCTTGGCTGCGAGGCTGGGTATGCCGGCGGCGCCCAGCTCGCCGTGCGCCTCGTCCCGGAAGGCCGTCAGGTTTGCCGGCGTGCGGCTTTCGGTCTCGGTGTCCAGGCGGATCCGACGGGCGGCGTCGACCTCTGTGCGCCAGTCCACGTCCACGAAGAACGAGCTGGCGTCGACCGGTTCCTCGGGGGCGCGTCCACGCCGACTGCCCGCCACGTAGCAGGTGGAGACGGTGACCAGATGGGGAGCGACGCCGAGGCCAGCCAGCGTCTTGACGATCCTGACCGGCCCGAGCAGGTTCACCTCCACGGCGTGGTCCAGGGGCGAGTCGAAGCTCACGACGGCAGCCGAGTGGACGACGATGTCGCTCGATGCGAGGGCTGCGAGCCCTTCAGCGTCCAGGCCCAGGTTGTCGCTGGTGACGTCGCCGCCCACGGCGGTGATTCGACGTGCGGTCATCTCGGCGAAGCCGTCGGGTCCCAGCAGCGAACGCAGGTTGTCGAAGGCGTCGTTGCGCAGGATGTCGCGTTCGACGCGTCGATCGGCCCCGCGACGGCCGGGTCTGACGATCAGCACCAGCTCGCAGTCGGGAGCGGAGCGGAGGAGGCGTTCGACCAGTGCGGTGCCCAGGAAGCCGGTGCTTCCCGTGATCGCGATGCGGCGCCCTGCCAGATTCTGGGGTATCACACTGCAATGTCTACCAGATGGTCAGGGCCCTTACCAGATGGTAGACGGGTGGACTACGGTGACTCCGTGGCGTCGACCGAAGATCGTGGAGGCACGAAGGCACGGGTGCTCGACGCCGCCCTCGCCTCCTTCGGCACCGCCGGCTACGACAGCACCTCGCTTGACGACCTGGCTGTCGGGCTGGGAATCCGAAAGCAGACGATCCTCTACCACTTCGTCTCCAAGCGCGGCCTGCTGAACGCCGTGGTGGATCGGGTCGCCGAGGACCTCACCGTAGCGATGGACCAGGTGCTCGCCGGAGGCCAGCGGGACTGGGAACGCGTGGATGCGTTGGTGCGGTCGGTGTTTCGCGTGGCCCTCGAGCAACCGGTCCTGCTCGGGCTGTTGCGTGAGGTGAGCCGCCCCAACTCGCCAGGAGCCCAGCGCCTGCGCGGACACCTGGATCCCCTCATGGCCAGGGCCCGTCTGTGGATCGAGGCGGAGATGGCCGCCGGGCGACTGAGGAGGACCGACGCCCAGCTCCTGCTGCTGAGCGCCTACTCCACTGTGGTCGGCGTAGCCACGGAGATCGAGGTTCTACGGGCTGCCGGCGTCGGGCCGACCCTGCGGCCCGTGGTTCAGAGGAGGAAGGAACTCCTGCGGTTCCTGCGTGCCTCGTTGGACCCGAGGTCCTGACCCGGGCCGGTTATCGCCCGGTGTTGCGACGGCGGCGTGCGTGGCGCTCGACGGCGAGGTCAACGAGCTGGTCGATGAGACCGCTGTAGGACAGCCCCGCCTTCAACCAGAGCCGTGGATACATGGATATGGCGGTGAACCCCGGGATCGTGTTGACCTCGTTGAGAAGCATCCGGCCGTCGTCGGCGAGGAAGAAGTCGACCCGGGCCATTCCGGAACACCGCAGCGCAATGAAGGCCTGGGCGGCAAGTTCCTGGAAGCCGACAGCGACCGACGGTTCGAGGTCGGGATCGTCGATGAGTTCTGCCGCGTCGGTCTCGTACTTGTCCGCGTAGCTGTAGAAGGCATCGCCGGGCCTGATCTCGCCGGGGCCGGAAACCTGGGGCACCCTGTCGCCGAGCACGGCCAACTCGATCTCGCGTCCCGACACGGCTTCTTCGACCACGATCCACTCGTCGTAGGTGGCGGCAGACGCCAGGGCGACGTCCAGGGAGGCCGGATCGGAGGCCTGTGAGACCCCGACCGAGGAGCCCAGGTTGGCCGGCTTCACGAACACGGAGGGTCCCAGGTCGGTGAGCAGTTCCTCCAGGAGTGCCCGGTGGCCGGGTGAGCCCGGGTCGGCCAGACGGTCGGCGTGGAGTCCCCGGTACCTGGCCTGGGGGATTCCGTGGTGGGCGAGCACCTCCCGTGCTGCCAGCTTGTCCATTGCGAGCGCCGAGCCCAGTACTCCGCTACCGACGTAAGGCACGTCGGCCAGCTCGAGGAGACCCTGCAGGGTCCCATCCTCACCGAGGGGGCCGTGGACGAGGGGGAACACAGCGACCGGTCCGTCGGCGGCCAGCTCGGCGAGGCGGGGGAGGGGATCCCAGGAGGGCCCGGTCGGGTCGAGGCTGTCTCCGAGGTCTTCGACCCGGCCGTCGGCGAGGGCTGTTGCGGCATCGGCGGCCAGTGACCAGTGCCCATTGGTGTCGATGCCGACGGGGATCACCTCGTAGCGTCCGGTGTCGACTGCTGCAAGCACGTGGCGTGCGGACATGCATGACACGTCGTGCTCGGCGCTGCGTCCCCCGAAGAGCACCACGAGACGACGGCGGACGACCATCTGGGCATCGTAGGGTGACGCTCCGTGAGGTTTCGGGCATCGGAGGTCGCCGCAGCAGTCGGTGGCGAATTGATCGGCGACGACGTGACCCTGGACGGCGCCACCCAGGATTCCCGCTCTGTGACGCCGGGGTGCCTGTTCGTACCCCTCGTGGCTGATCGCGACGGCCACGGGTTCATCGACGGGGCAATGGCCGGCGGTGCCGGCGCCCACCTGACCTCCGGGGCCATCGGCGCTGGAACGGCCATACGGGTACCGGACACGGCCGTGGCGCTGTGTGACCTCGGATCAGCGGCGCGGGCATCGATTCCCGCACGGGTAGTGGCCGTGACCGGAAGCGTCGGCAAGACCTCGGTCAAGGACCTGGCCGCAGCCGTTCTCTCCAAGGGTGGTTCCACACACGCCTGCGAACGTTCGTTCAACAACGAGATCGGTGTTCCTCTGAGCATTCTCGGAGCCCCCGACGACACCGACTTCCTGGTGCTGGAGATGGGTGCCAGGGCCGAGGGCGACATAGCCCGACTGGTTGGGATTGCCCGTCCTGACGTGGGGGTGATCACCACGGTTGGAATGGCCCACACCTCGGCGTTCGGGTCCCTTGAGGTGGTGGCGCGAACCAAGGGCGAGATGTTGGATGGCCTTGCGCCCGACGGCTGTGCGGTACTCAACGCCGACGACGACCTCGTGATGGGCCAGGCGGGCAGGGCCCGCTGTCCGATCCTCACCTTCGGCGACCGTGGCGAGGTACGAGCGCGTCAGGTCAACCTGGACGACCTCCTCCGTCCGGCATTCCGTCTGGAGTCGCCGTGGGGCCGGGCCGACGTCCACCTCGGGGTGCACGGCGCCCACATGGTGCCCAACGCTCTTGCAGCGGCAGCCATCGGACTCTTCCTGGGGTTGTCGCCCGAGGAGGTGGCGGCCGGCCTTTCCAGCGCCCGGGTTTCACCGTGGCGGATGGAGGTGGCGACGGCGCCGGGTGGACTGGTCGTCGTAAACGACGCCTACAACGCCAACCCGGCATCCATGGCCGCCGGACTCGAGGCACTGGCCTCCCTCGCCGTGGCGGGCCGCAGGATCGCAGTGGTCGGCCTCATGGCCGAACTCGGTGGATACGAGGCGGCAGCGCACGCGGATGTAGCCGATCTGGCCGACAGGCTCGGAATCGACCTGCTGGCGGTGGGCACGGACCTGTACGGCGTGGCGCCGCTGGCCGACATCGATGAGGCATCGACCCACCTTGAGGGCCTGGCCCTGGGAGACGGAGATGCCGTGCTGGTGAAGGGCAGTCGGGTGGCCGGCCTCGAGGCGTTGGCGGCCCGACTACTCGAGGACTGATACGTAGGCACCGCCGCAGCCCGACAACCGGAACGGTGCATGGAACCGGTCGATGGATGTCTCAATCCACGTCGTGGGGGAGTTCCGCCGGGCGCAGGGGGGTGTTGGAGCGGTTCCAGATGGCGAGCTGTTCTGTGTCGCAGTCCGGGCAGAGGTGCACGACCCGCAGGGACTGGATGGAGAGCTGGGTCCCCCTCGACTTCGCGACGATCGACTGGAGGGCGGGTCGCACGGCGTCGGATCCACACGTCGGACACCTGTGGGTGAGGTCCCGTTCCCATTCCAGGTCACATGACCCGCAGGTCACCGTGATCGTCTCCTCGCCGGACGGACCTTCCGTTCGTCCGAGGAGGGACTCCTGCTCGCCACAGCGCGGACAGGCGATCTCGCTCATGTGACCAACGCTAGACGGGTGGACAATGCCGTCACCGGGGTTGCGATGCGCCGGCTTGGAGAGTGGCCTGGCACCCGCCCGTAGGGTGGACGTGTGCCCCGCCACGGCGACGACCACTATCGGACCCTCGGGGTGTCGATGGCCGCATCAGACGAGCAGGTCCGTGCCGCCTACCGGGTGCTCGCCAGGCGTCTCCACCCGGACCTTGCCGAGGGCCCGGCGGACCGCAGGCAGGCCGAGGCAGCGATGGCGTCGGTCAACGAGGCGTGGAGGATCCTGGGTGACTCCCACCGCCGGTCCGCCTACGACCTGGCTCGTAGGCCACCGGATTCCGTGGCCCGCCCGTCGCCGGCAGATGAAGAGTTCCATGGGCGCCGCGGAGACTCCTTCCAGGCGATCCGTGTACCGCGGGCGGTCGGGTGCCTGCTCCAGTTCGGACCGGTGGCCCTGATTGTGGGCCTCCTGGTCGGAATCCTGGTGGTCACCGCCTTCATGGGTGGAGGCACCGGGGTGGCGCCGAGGCTTGCGCCCGGCTCCTGTGTCGCCCTGTCATCCACGATCCGGGTGGTGCCGTGCACCGTGGAGACCCCTGTCATCGTGGCGCGCGGCGTGGCCGGGACACCATGCCCACTGGGGTCGGTGACCCTTGTCCTGCCGACGCTGATCGAGCAGGTCTGCATGGCTCCGCCGGGGACGCCGGTGGGCTGACCGAACAAGTGGAGGTGGCAGTACCCTCGTGCGCCTGCGGACCGTTAGCTCAGTTGGCTAGAGCGCTCGCCTCACACGCGAGAGGTCACTGGTTCGAGTCCAGTACGGTCCACTAGTCGATCGCCCTTCCCTAAACGGTGAAACCGACCTGTGAGAAGCCTGTACGTATCTACACCGAGGACGTCAGAGATACCCCCCCACCCCCCCCTCAGAGGAGGGGGTTCTGAAGAAACCTGTAGAAACCCCAGCCACGATCCGACATCGAAAAATTAGGTGTGGCAAAATTGGGGTGGTCGACATGATTTCAACCGCCTTCGGGCGGCTTCTTTCGTTTAGCACCCGAACCAACAGTCTCTGGGCTGGCTGGAAAGGACAGACTCGGACAATGAGGACTTTTGGCTTAGGTATCGCGCTAGTTCTATTGGTTGCGGGTTGCGCCCTTGGCGGGGAATCTGACGAACCGTATGTCCAGCAGGTGAACCCAACAAGGCTGCAACTTCCCCAGTGGGATCCATATCTGATCTTCGCCAGCTCGGGGGACGTCGATATTTCCGAGCGACTTGCTGCTCGTTTGGAGCCACCATCTGCAGAACTCTTTGTCGAACACATGGATGGTCAGTTGTCAGGGGAGTTTGAGGCTTGCGAAACGCGAGATAGTGACGATCTCTCAGATGCCTGCAAGAGGAATACGGTTTCGATCTACGTCCACCTCATGGCAGCAGCGTGTGACCCTGCTGAGTTAGATGACCTGAAACTGTTTTGGACCATGTTTGAGGCTAATTTCGACGCCATCGCTCCGAGAATGAACGCTTCTGAGGACGAGAAAAGCGACTGGCGCAAGGGCAACGTCCTCAAGATTGAGGCCTTCACTAACCAACTGTGTCCGTCAAGGTCCCAACGCACCGCGGAACTAGGTATGTGGATTTCCGAGAACTACTCCTAAGCCCCGAGGGTTGATAGCGCTGCCTCATCCGATGATCGAGTCGAATCGCGCGGCGTGTGGCACCGTCGGACGCACCGCCCGCACATAATGCCGACGCGTCGTCGCCACGCTGGCGTGCCCCAACAGGTCCGCCACGCACTCCAAATGAACCCCCGCATCCACCAAGCATGTAAACGGTCGCCTGTAGAAGCCTCCAACAGTCGCTGGGCCTGTTACGCGGTCAGCGCGATGCCGGGTTTGTGATCCAATTGGCCCGGGCACGTCGACAACTGCGCGGGGTTCCATGTGAGGAGCCGGTTGCGTTGTGCCCACCGGTACGCCTGATCCAACACATTCCTTTGGAGAACCACGTACCGGCCCGAATGGGCCCGCAACTGAACAGTCAGGAACCGCTCCACATCATCGACAGTCACCTCGACGGCCAGACACGCCCCAAACGCTGTATGGGCATGCGCAGTGGCATACCCGTAACCGGCGACCGTGTTCGGAGCCAACTGGTTGGCCTCCGCCCGACGACACACCCACTCCTACCACCCATCCAACAACACACCGACCGTCACATCGACCGGCACCGGCTCCGGAACATCCCCGACCGTCAGGAACCCCATCGCCTCGGCCTTCGTCCGGAACGTCCGCTTAGACCGCCGCCGCTCAGGTGAGAAGTGGCAGACTTAACCTGCGATGAGGGAGCATCCTGAAAGTCCGATCTTTGGTCCGGAGGACCCGCGCTTAGATCCCCCGAACCCTCCGGAAATCCAACCGGTTCGTTCGATCGTCAAGGCGATCTCTTGGCGGGTGGTGGGAACACTCGAC
>JAAZXC010000035.1:0-275 GCA_014240365.1 Acidimicrobiales bacterium
CGGACCCGTCACGCGAGCTGCTCGAGACCGACGTGAAGCTCGGGGCGCTGCTCGGCCCCGTTGTAGCCACGTCAAAGAACCCGTGAGCACCACCACGCTGCCAGCATCGGACCCGATGGCCACGCAGGCCTGGTGCCGGGCGTTCCTCGCCCAGCTGGTGGCCTGCGGCGTGAAGCATGTAGCCGTGTCGCCGGGCTCGCGCTCCACGCCGATGACCGTCGCCGCCGATCGCACCGATGGCCTGGAGCTCACCATGCATCTGGACGCACGGTCCG
>JAAZXC010000035.1:285-22386 GCA_014240365.1 Acidimicrobiales bacterium
GCGACGCCCCGTAGCGGTGCTGTGCACATCCGGAACCGCCGCTGCCAACTACCTGCCGGCGGTCATCGAGGCATACCACTCGGGCGTGCCTCTTGTGGTGCTCACGACGGACCGCCCTCCTGAACTACTCGGAGTCGGTGCCCCCCAGGCCATTGACCAGGTCGCCCTCTACGGCACCCACACCCGGTGGGCCGCCAACGTCGCCACAGCCGGGAGCGAGGCCCCGGGCGAGGCAGCCTCGGTGGCACACCAGGCGGTGGTGCGTGCCACCCGTCAGGCACCAGGCCCGGTACACGTCAACATCGGTCTGCGGGAGCCACTCGAACCCCCGACCCAGGACCCGCCACCGGTCGGCCTGCTTCCCATGCCGCCGGAGCACGCCACGGTCGAGCCGGGACCGCTCCCCGGCCTACTGGACACCGAGCGGGGCCTGCTGGTCGCCGGATCCATGGATCTCGATGATCGGGGCGTGGAAGCCATTGCCGAACTCTCACGCCGTACCGGCTGGCCGATACTCGCAGACCCGGCATCCGGGTTGCGCCGCGGCCCGCACACTTCGCAGACCCCGGTGGTGGCCGGAGGCGACCACCTTCTGCGTTCCACCTGGGCGGACGAGCAGCGTCCGGAGGTGGTCGTCCAGATGGGAGCCATGCCCACCAGCAAGGGCTACCGCCTGTGGCTGGACCGGGTCGGAACCGACCGGCTCGTGGCCGTAGACCACCTGAGCCGTTTCCCGGACGCCGCCCACCGGGTCACCGACCGGGTGGCGGCCGAACCGGGACGCCTGGCAGCCGGGCTCCTCGACCACCTCGAAGGCCCCGGACGCAACGGACCGTGGACGACCACGTGGACCGACGCCGACTCGGTCGCCATGTCGAGCGCACAGGCGATTGCCGACGACGGGCCCTTCGACGAACCGGGAGTCGTCGCCGTCCTGCACCGGAGCCTTCCCGCCGGGGCGAACCTGGTGGTGGCCAACTCCATGCCGATCCGTGACCTGGACGCGTTCCTCCCGACCGACGAACGCCCGCTCCGGATACTCGCCAACCGGGGAGCCAACGGAATAGACGGCATGGCGTCCACCGCCCTCGGCGTGGCAGCAGGCTCGTCTGGACCGACCGTCCTGTTCACCGGCGACCTGGCCCTCCTCCATGACCTGGGTGGGCTGCTGGCCGCCCGCCGTCTGGGACTGGACCTGACGGTCGTGCTGGTCGACAACGACGGTGGCGGGATCTTCTCGTTCCTGCCCATCGCCGAGAGCGGCCACGTCGACCACCATCGCCTGTTCCACACGCCGCACGGGCTGGACCTGGGTGGCATCGCAGCGCTCGCCGGGGGGCGTCTCCACGAACCCACCACTGCGACCACCCTGGAGGAGGCCCTCGGTTCGGCCCTGGGTAGCCCCGGTCTGGACCTCATACGCATCGCCGTGGACGCCACGACCAACGTGGGACTCCATCGTTCTGCTGCTGCCGCCGTGCAGCTTGCCCTGGTCGGTAGCGGGGCCTGACGTGGCACCCGAACGGTCCAAGGAACTGCACGTCGAAATGGACGGTGACGGACCAGCGCTGCTCCTTTTGCACGGTTTCACGGGTGGAGCGCGGACCATGGAACCCCTGGGCCGGAGGCTCGCCGACGTCCGCCAGGTCGCCTCTGTGGACCTCCCCGGACACGGACGCAGCGGCATGCCGGCTGACCCTCAACTGTTCGGCTTCGAGGAGACCGTTGATGCACTCGCGCGCCTGCTGGACAAACGCGACCACGTGCCAGCCGATGTCGTCGGCTATTCCATGGGCGGGCGACTCGCCCTGGGCCTGGCTGTACGCCACCCGGAGCATGTGGCCTCCCTTTCACTCATCGGTGCCTCGGCCGGCATCTCCGATCCGGTCGAACGTTCAGCCCGACGCCGCTCCGACGATGACCTGGCCGAGGACCTCCTGGACCACGGACTGGAAATGTTCGTGGACCGCTGGATGGCCAGCCCCCTCTTCGCCTCCCAGGTGCGCCTGGGTCCCGATGCACTGGCCGATTCCCGCGCCCAGCGCATGGACAACGACCCGGAGGGCCTCGCCGGCAGCCTCCGCGGCACCGGGTCGGGCAGGCAGCCGTCGTACTGGCAGAACCTGGGCGGGGTGGAGGTGCCGACCCTGCTGGTGGTGGGCGACGAGGATTCGAAGTTCAGGGCCATCGCAATGCGCATGGCGGCGGGGCTACCGGATTCCACGATCTCAGTCGTGGCGGAAGCCGGACACGCCCCTCACCTGGAGAACCTGGACAGCACCGCGGATGTGATCCTCGGGTTCCTCGCCGACCTGGACGAGGACCGGCAGGCCGCTGACGGCCGGGGGTGGAGCCGGTGAGGATCGCCGAGGCAAGGGTGGAACGCCGCCTACTTCGCTACCACTCCCCGATCACCACGGCCCACGGCACCATCGCCGACCGCTGGATGGTCCTGCTGACCCTCGTCGACGAGGACGGCAACATCGGACAGGGTGAAGCCGCACCGCTGGCCGGCTTCACGCCCGACACCGTCGAGATAGCCGAGAGCGCGCTGCGCCGGTGGGCTGCGGACCAGGCCGGCGACGGCGACCCGCCCGCCTCGGTGACAGCCAGGGCCGCCGTCGACTCGGCCCTACTGGACCTCGCAGCCCGGATCGCCGCCACGTCCGTCCACCGGCTCCTCGCCCCCGAGAGTCCCGACCGCCTCGCCGTCTCAGCCCTCGCCACCGGCGCATCGGTCGAAGCCATCGCCGCATCAGCGGCCGCTGCCGTCGCCGCCGGCCACGGCACGGTCAAGATCAAGGTCGGAACCCATGGGATGAACGGCGACCTCGACCGGGTGTCGGCGGTGCGATCCCGTATAGGCCCGGACGTGCGGCTGAGGCTGGACGCCAACGGCGCATGGGGAGTCCCCGAAGCCCTCCGGCACCTGGACCGCCTGGCCGAGTTCGACATCGAGTTCCTGGAGGAGCCGGTGGCGGGCATCGAGAATCTGGCTGCGGTGCGTAACTCTTCACCTGTGCCCATCGCCGTGGACGAGTCAGCCCCAACGGTCGAAGACATCAGCCGTGCCGTCGAGACGGGCGCCGCCGACCTGGTCGTCCTGAAGCCTTCGGCGATCGGCGGGCCGTCCGAGGCCGCCAGGGCTGCTGCCATAGTCCGCGACGCCGGAATGAACGTCGTGGTGACGTCGCTGCTGGAGGGCTCTGTCGGCATCCGTGCCGCCGCCCATCTGGCATCCGCCATCGGCGCCGTGGACCCCGCCCCCGGGCTGGCCACGGCTTCCCTGCTGGCCGTCGACGTGGCCACTCCGTTCCTGCCGGTCAACGGCGAACTACTGCTGGGCTGAGCTCTATCCCAGCGACCCGCTGATCGAGGTCCCCGGGTTGTCACCGGAGACCTCCCCGCCGAGCGCCGCCTCGGACTCCCGGGCTGCGGCCGCGAAGATCCCCTTCGACATGAGGGATCGTTCGGCGGCCCGACGAAGCCAGTAGACCTCGGCCCGGGCACGCTGGGCGCCCTCGTGCATTGGCTCGGCAGATGCCGCCATCTCCACCAGGTGGCATGCGAGGCGCAGGTCGCCCGCCTCGGCCAAATCCCTGGCACGGTCGGTCAACGCCTCGACGGAGCCGGCCAACGCCACCACCTCGGAGGCCAGTTCCGACTCACGTGCTGGCTTCAGGTTGGCTGCGTTGCCGTCCCACCAGCCGCCGAACTGCCGGTACACGTTGCGCACCACGAACTCCGGCTCGTCGTACTGCGGAGCCAGCCATGGACGGTCCGCCAGGTGCTCGGGTACGCGTACCTCGTGGATGATCGTGTCGATGGTGGCACCCTCGTTCATGAGCTCAAGGGTCCGTCCAGCCAGGTGCTCCAGGGCCTCGGCGATGTCGCCCAGCACCGCCTCGACACGCTGGCGGCCGACGATCGGCAGACCGTGGGCCGGGTATACCCGCTCGACGCCCAGAGCCAGCATCTCGCGCATTGCCGCCGCCCACTCGATCGGGTAGCGCTGGACCTTCTGTGGGTTACCGGCATTGGGAAATACCCATGAGGTGAAGTCACCGGTGAAGGCTGCCCGGTTCTCAGCGTCCCAGCCCCAGGCGTGGTCATCGGTCTCGCCGCGGGCGTGCCGGAGCTGGATTGTCCGCCCACCGACCTCCAACGTCATCTTGTCCCTGAACACCTCGTCAGGTTCCGCCACGTCGTCAGGCAGGAACTTCGGACCGTTCCCGGCAATGCCGAGGTCCTGACGGTTGCGGACCCCACCGAACTGCCGGCGGTTGATCATGACATTCCAGTCGCTGGTGGTCCTGTAACGCTCGAAGCGGGCCGGCAACGCCTCATGCGCCAGAAACCTGGGGGCAGCGTGGCCCCTGTCGGCGGCATCGGCCACGAAGGCGCCACTACCACCGACATGGTCGAGGTGACCGTGGGTGTAGACGAGGCTGTGGATCGGCTGGTCGCTCCAGGACCTGAGGGCCGCCACCACGTCGGCGCCATGTCTCACCCCGCCGGCGTCAAAACAGACCAGGCCCTCGTCGGTCCTGATTATCCAGCAGTGGGAGAACGACTCGACCACAGCCAGGTCGTCGTCGATGACCGACAGCTGGTGGGTGACACGGTTGTGCGGTGCCTCTGCCACACCCGAGTCGATGACCCGGTTGGCTACGTCCACTGGATGCATCGATGGTCCACTCATGGTGCTTCCCTCATCTCAGGAATGTGTTTCGAAGTATTGCGACCACCCGCGTCATTGCAGGTACCCGAGCGCCCGCAGGTTGCCATCCACCAGGCTGACCGCCCTGTCGGTGTCCTCGAACAGGCAGAAGTGGCCGCCCTCCACCAGTTGGAGGTCCACACCCAGGGCACCGGCCTGGGCCACGAACCACGACGGGTCCAGGTCGGTGTGGGTTCCGGCCATCACCGCCGCCGGGCTGGTCACACGGTGCAGCGCCTCGAAGGCCTCGACCGGACCGTGGGAGCGTTCCGAACCGAAGATGAGCGCCTCGGTCTCGGGCCGACACGCCAGCTCGACCACTCCGTCGTCGGTGTCCCGAAAACCCCATCGCACGTAGCCGGCGAGGGCCTCCGGATCCAACGCATCCATGGGCGGCCGCGAACCGTAGGAGGCCAGCACCGCCGCCCGGTCGTCCCACACGTCGCGGCGGCGGCGGGCGCCGATGGCCAGCGGGTGGTCGTCTCCGGCGGCACCGAAATGCTGTTCCTCGCGAGCCCCGGCCTCAATGGCGATGGCCTCGCAGAGCACCAGGGCTCCAACGCGTTCCGGTGCTGCGACAGCGACCTCGATACCCACGGCCCCACCGAACGACACCCCCAGGATGGCGAATCGGTCCATGTCGAGATGGTCGGCAACGGCCAGCACATCCATGGCTATGGCGTCATTGCCGAGGAGACCGGAATCCGTGATGTCGTCGCTGCTGCCGTGCCCGCGGAGGTCGACGCCGACAACCCTGCAACGGCCGACCAGCCCACGGGCCAGAGGGTCGTACACGCCGGCGCAGAACCCGTTCGGATGCAGCAGGAGGAGCGGTGGGCCCGTACCGCCCCAGTCCAGGTAGGCGATGCCCATGCCGTCGCTGGCAACCCGCCCGGCGATGGGCGAATCGGTCACCGGTGGCACGTCCTACGATCATCGGGGGGGCACGGGGTTGCCATGGGCGGCAGTCTCGCTGACCACCGGACCCTGTGACGAGACGAGAAGTCGGCACCCATGCACGAGAAGCCACTACGAGGAAGGCACCCGACGTGGGCGGTGCTGGCCCTCTGCCTGCTGCTGGGGGCCTGTGGTGGCAGAGAAGCCGATCCGGCACCGGCCGCGGTCCGACAGTTGGTGGCGCGTGTGGTTGCCACCCACCCGCATGACCCCGCTGCCTTCACCCAGGGTCTGGAACTGGTTGGCGGTCGGCTCTACGAGACCACCGGCCTGAATACGGCCTCAGGCATCAGGGAGGTGGACAGGGCCACGGGCCGTGTCCTGAGGTCAGCTCCGTTGGACGACACCTGGTTCGGGGAGGGTTTCACGTCGATGGGTGACGGTAGGGCCGTGCAGCTCACCTGGAAGTCCGGTCGGGCTGTCGTCTGGGACCTCGCCACCTTCGACGTTGTCGGCACCTTCGCCTACGGCGGGCAGGGCTGGGGGCTCTGCCTCCTCGACGCCGAGACCCTCGTGATGTCCGATGGCACAGACTCCCTGACCCTGCGGGAGCCCGCAGGATTCCAGCGCCTGGCGCGAATACGGGTGACGCTCGACGGGGAACCTGTCGAGCGCCTCAACGAGCTGGAATGCGTGGACGGCACCGTCTGGGCCAATGTCTGGCAGACCGACCGGATCGTGGCGATCGACCCCACCACCGGCCTTGTCGTCGCCGTGGTGGATGCCTCCGGGCTGGTAACCGACCGGTCGGGATTCAGGAAAGGTGATGTACTGAACGGCATCGCCCATGACCCGGACTCGGGCCGTTTCCTGCTCGCCGGCAAGCGGTGGCCGGTGCTCTTCGAGGTTGTGTTCGAACCCGCCCCGACCGACTGATCAGCCCGGCAGTCGCGACCGGTCAGGCGAACCTGGCCTCGATCTCGTCCTGCGTCCAGAACCCGACCGAGGGCCTGTCCGGTGACGTCCCGGCATAGTGGCGCAGCCGCACCAGCGCCTCGTCGTCGAACATCTCCACCGCGTCGAAGAAGCCGCTGCCGCCGGCGGCCCGCAGGGCCCGGTCGCCCTCGGCGCCATTCTTCGGCAGGCGCGGGGTGAGGATCAGGAGTCGGGGGCGGTCCCGCTGCTCGTCCCCGTCGTGGCCGGTGGCCAGAACGTGGGCCCTGCCGAGGGTCCGCCAGAGCACGTCGGTCCGGCGCATGCCCGGACGGGCATTGGTGAACGCCCCGGCCACGTCCACGTACCACTGCCGACCCATGGCGGCATCCGTGACCAGGAACGGGAACTGCAGGCCCAGGTCACGTCGGGCCACGCCTGCCTTCACCACCTCGAATCCGGCCTCCACGAGCAGCGCCTCGGCAATGTCAGCCACCTTCTTGCCCGATGCCGTGGCACGGGTGAGCACGTGGTCCATGGCCCGCTGCCCCTCGCCGGTGGGGCCGTCCATGGTCTCGAACAGGCCGCCCTGGGTTGCCGAGTCGCCGGTCAGGTCGCGGCGTCGCCACGCCTCCGGCTGGACCTCCTCGAGGCGGCGGCGTTCCTCCTCGACCCGCTGCTTGGCCAACGTCACGTACGTGGGGTCGAGGTCGTAACCGACCCCTCTGCGACCCGCCCTCTGTGCGGCCACGAGCGTCGTGCCGGAACCCAGGAACGGATCCAGGACCATGTCGTCGCGGTAGGTGTAGAGGTCGATCAGCCTGCGGGGTAGCTCCACCGGGAACGGCGCTGGATGACCCACCCTGGAGGCCTGTTCGGCGTCGATGCGCCAGACGTCGAGGGTGGCCTCCATGAACTCGTCGGTGGTGATGGTGCTCTCCGAGGGGAGGCCGTCGGAGAGTCGCTGTGCCGGGGTGCGTGCACGGTCGAATCGACCCTTGCTGGCGATGATGACCCTCTCGGTCATATCTCGCAGTACGGGGTTGGCGGCCCGCCGGAATGATCCCCACGCCACCGATCCGGTGGCGCCCTCCGCCTTCTGCCAGACGACCTCTCCGCGTAGCAGCAGGCCCAGCTCGTCCTGGAGGATCCGGATGACGTCGGCGGACAGGCTTCGGTACGGCTTGCGACCCAGGTTCGCCACGTTCACGGCAATGCGGCCCCCCGGCTCCAGGACCCGCACGCATTCGGCAAACACGTCGCGGAGCATCTCGAGGTATTCGAGGTACGACGTGGGCACGCCGTCGCGTTCCATCTCCAACTCGTAGTCCTTGCCAACGAAGTACGGGGGCGAGGTGACGACCAGGGCCACCGAGGAGTCCGGCAGCTGGTGCATGTCCCTGGCGTCGCCGTTCAGGCATCCGTCGCCCAGATCCGGTGCCTGGACCACGAGATCGTCGTCGGAGAGGACCGGAGCGGTGAAGCGGGAATAGAAGGATGAGGAGTCGTGGTTCTCGCGTCGCCCCACGCCGAACGCCGTGGTAGAGGTCGCGCCGCGCCGTTGAGTCATGTGGTCACCCCCGCTCCGCCCGGGCGCCCCGGATGAACGGCGCCACCCCTCCATGGTAGGGGGCCCGCGCGCGCTGGCCAATTGCACGTGTTTCGGACCCGGCGTCAACTAATGGTTCCGGGCAGCAGTCCGGGCCCGGCGTGCCCGAGGTCGCGTTGTCACAGGAGGCTGGCAGGATCGGTTCGGAACAGAATCGCGACCGGCTCCCGGGCGCCGCACCCACCCACCTTCGGGAGCAACAGTGCGTCCGTCAATCCGGCCATCCGTCCACCCCCTACATGAGCGACTCGACCATCTCCTCGAAGACCCGAACATCCGGGTTCCCACCCTGGTGGGCCTGGTCATGCGGTATCGGAGGGTCCGTCCCGTGCTCAGGCCGCTCACCTCGATCGACGACCTCGACCTGTCTCCGGTGCCGCTCTGCTGGCGGGCGGTCGGACTTCTTGTGGACGTCGGGGTAACCCGCTCTGAAACCGCTCTCGACGGCCGGATGCTCCACCTGGTAGGACGCGACGGGCGCCACGTCACCCGGCTGTCCCTGGAAGGTGGCCCACCGTTCTCAGCCTTCGACAGCCAGGGGCCGCTTTACGACCTCTGCTGCCGGCTCCTCGGGCTCAGTGACCCGCCGCACCGACCGTAGAACCAGCCATGAGATCGTCCAGGAGACTGCGCGACCTGGAACCCATGGTCGCCCAGTCGTAGATGGAACCACCCACCGCCCCCTCGGCTACCAGCGCCGCGACGAACGGCGCCAGGTCGTCGATGGTCGCCAACGGCTCGCCGGGATCCACAATGGCGGAACCGTCAGCCGCACCGATACCGCCTATGGCATGCACCATCGCCTCCGGATCACCCAGGTTGGCCCGGAGGCGTCGGATGTTCTGGGAAACGTAGAATTCAGGCTCGGCATGCTCCTCGGTACGGAACGACCAGTAGGCCATCGGCAACCAGACGTCGTACAGCGGCGCCAGCTCCGCCCACGGGAAACCGGGCCAGAAGGCGAGGTTGATCTCGTCGGTTATGACCGGTGGCATCACGATGGCCCCCAGCGGATCATCACCCACGGTCCTCCGTAGGCGATCGGAGAGGTTCACGAGGCGGCGTGAACGCTCGATGGCGCCCAGACCGTCCCGGTTCCACTCGATGTCCATGGCCAGGCCGTCGAAGCGCCGGCCCAGAACCGAGAAGCGGTCGATAGCCAGGAGGCGATCCAGGTCCTCGTCGTCGTCGGTCCACTTCGGCAGGTACCAGGCAACCACCGCCAGGCCGGTCCGGTCGGCAGCCAGGAGGAACTCGGCCAGTAGCCACGGATCCGACACGAGGCCGGTTGCTCGACGATCCGAGCGGGAGGACTGGATGAACACCGTCCGCACGCCATGGCCGGCCATGTCGACCAGGTCGGCCGGCGCCACGGTGATGCCGCCGGGGACATAGGCAGGGTCGAAGTCGTAGGAGTCCACCCAGGTTCCCAGCCCCCGGTATGGATCCAGCGTCCGGGACACCGGTGCATCGACCATGAGACGGACCTCGACGGAGGCCAGGGGTTCACCGACGACGCGAAGCACGTACCGGTCCGGGGTGTCGGAGACGACGACACCGAAGACACCGAGAACGCCGAGGAGCAGCACAGATCCAGCGAGGATCATGACGTTACGGGATCGTCCCAGTTGCACGGACCAACGGTAGCCAGTAGTGGAGATCCGGCCGGGGCGGTCCGGCGCCGGGGCCCGCTACCCCACCACTAGCGTCCGCCACGATGGACGAATCGACTATCGGCGAGGGCGACCCGACCGACACCCCGCCGCCCGACGGTCCCGGGCCCGCGAACCACGACGAACCCACGTCCGTCGACACCGGGGGGCAGGGCTCCACGGTGCAGCGTCTCCCCGACGACCTCCAGCCCTCAGCCGTGTCGAGGCGACGCTTCGTCCTGGGCCTGGGCTTCGGCGCAGCCACGATCGCCTTCCTGCGGCGCCTCCCGACTCCCACGGGCACAGCGGGTACGGCCGGCCCGACGACGCTGCCGGCCGTTCCGCGTTCCAGCACCGCGCCGCCGACCCCGACGACGGGCGTGTCGGCCGTCCAGCCGTCCCTGGACGGGTCCGTCGTGGCACCCGACAACCGTGTCCACGACGTCGTCGTGGCAGGCGGACGGGTCATCGACCCGGAGACCGGCTTCGACGCAGTGGCCCACGTCGGAATCGACGGCGACACGGTCAGCCGCATCAGCCTGGACCCCCTGGTCGGCTCCACGACACTGGACGCGAGGGGCCTGGTCGTGGCCCCGGGCTTCATCGACATCCTCTCGTATCCCCCGAACGGCTACGGCGAGTGGCACAAGGTCGCCGACGGTGTCACCACCAACCTGTGCATGCACGGCATCGATAACCCCATGGACAGGTTCCTGGTCCAAACCGCTGAGCACCGGCCCCCGGTCAACTACGGCGGAGCCACCGACCAGTCCAGCCACCGAATCGCCCTCGGCGTAGGCATCGACTACGCCAGCGACCCACAGATCGCTGAGCTGGTGCACCTCGCCGACGTGGACCTCCGGGCCGGCGCCCTGGGCATCCACCAGCAGCCCGAGTACAACATCGGCGTCACCCTCGACGAGATGCTCCGCCACGGCGAGCTGGCAGCGACCCACGGGGTCCCGCTCTGCCTCCACCTGCGGTACTCGGAGAACCTCGCCCCCGGCACCCAGGAGGAAGCCGTCGCCGAGGCGATCTCGGTGGCCCGCCGGACCGGCTGCGGCGTGCATGTCGAGCACATCAACTCCACTGGTGGGACGGGACGAATGGGCGAGGCCGTCGCCCAGATCGAGACCGCCCGTTCCGAGGGCCTGGCCATCACGGCATGCACCTACCCGTACAGGTTCTGGGCCACCTACGCCGGCAGCGCCCGGTTCCGGGACTTCCAGCAGAAGTACGGCATCTCGTACGGAGACCTCCAGGTGGCCGGCACGCCCAACCGCCTGGACGAGACCGGCTGGCGGAAGGCGAAAGCCGATAACAGGCTGACGGCGGCGTTCGCCATGTCCGACGACGACATCGACACGTCGCTGTCCACCCCCTGGGTGATGGTCGGCTCCGATGCGATCCTGGAACGGCCACACAACAACCACCCCAGGGCGGCCGGATGCTTCAGCCGGGTACTCGGGCACTACGTCCGGGAGCGCGGCGTCCTCACGCTTCCCGAGGCGCTCGCCAAGATGACCATCCTCCCGGCCCGACTCCTGGAGTCCCGGAGTCCGGCCATGGCCCGCCGGGGCCGCATCCAGGCCGGAATGACCGCCGACGTGACCGTTTTCGACCCGGCGACCATCTCAGACCGCTCCACCATCGAGCAGACCTGGCTGGAGTCGGTCGGTGTACACCATGTACTGGTGGGCGGCCAGGTGGTGCGCTCCGCCGGAGTGACCGATCAGTCGGTCCGCCCGGGGGTACCGATCCTGAGCGGGTCCGCATGACGGGCCGCATCCACCACCTGAACCGGTCCGAACGTCGTCTGGGCCGGATAATCCAGGCCCTGCTGGTCCTGGGGATCCTGCTGGTGCTGGTCGATGACGTGTTGGACCCCGGACAGGTGGAACCGGCAGCCAGCGTGGAAACTGCCGCGCCCTCTACGCCATCCACGGAGGCGGAGGCCGTCGGACAGGTCGACCAGACCGACAGGGATCCGTCACCCGCCGTATCTGAGCCGGCGCTGCCGGCGATCGGGGCGACCTCCACCACAGTCCCGGTGCGCACCTTCACGCTCGTGGCGACCGGCGACATCATCAGTCACGGGGCCGTTGCCGAACGGGCCGACGCCAACGTGGACGAGGGCTGGGACTACTCGGAGATGTTCCGCCGGGTCCGTCCGATCCTGGCCGGAGCCGACCTGGCTCTCTGCCACCTTGAGAGCCCGCTTTCAATGGACGACGGGGACCTCAGCTTCAGCGGCACCTTCCGGGTTCCATCCTCGCTGGCCGATGCCATTGCCTCCGCCGGCTACGACGGCTGCTCCCTGGCATCCAACCACGCGCTGGACTCCGGTCGGTCCAGCGTGGACGCCACCCTCCACCACCTCCGGCGTGTCGGCCTGGGCACCGCCGGCATGGCCGACGCCCCTGAGGCCGCCGGGCCCGCCTGGTACGAGCCGGGTGGAATCCGGGTTGCCCACCTCTCCTACACGGACCTCATGAACGGTCGCGACCTGCCGACCGATCCACCGTGGCTGGTCGGTCACCTGGATCCGGCTGGCGTCGAGGCCGACGTTGCCGCAGCTGTCGTCGACGGAGCCGAGTTCGTGGTGGTGAGCCTCCACTGGGGCGAGGAGTACCGGGTCCAGCCGACCGACCGGCAGGCAGTGCTGGTCGACCGCCTACTCGCCATGCCAGGGGTGGACCTGGTGCTGGGCCACCACGCGCACGTGATCCAGCCGGTGGTACGCCGGGACGGCAAGGCGGCGGTCATAGGCCTCGGCAACTTCCTCACCAACCAACCGGGCGACGAGGCGAACCCCTGCGGCCCCTGCCCGCCCTCCACGCAGGACGGGATGATCGCCTGGTTCGCCGTGGCAGACGGCGTCGACGGTCCCAACGTGGTGGACGCCGGTTACGTCCCGACCTGGGTGGACCGGGACCACGCATACGAGATCGTGCCGATCGGCATCGACGACCCGGCACAGGTGGACCCGGCGCTACTGGCCGAGTCGGCTGCGAGGACCGCGGCGGTGGTCGAACCCGGGTTGAGGCGCCTGCAGTTCACGGCCGGCTGACGGTGGTGGCGATTCCACCGTCGATCCGAAAGGCCGGGGACTCGGGGACCGGGGACCGAAGTGGTGTGGGGCCTTACCCTCCGATGGGCACTCCGGTAGGATGCGCATGTCTACCGACGACCCCGGCGTCCGCCAAGGCCGGCCCGGGCTCGACTGAGGGAGAAACCCCATGACCACGTCCACCCGTGTCCACAACTTCTGCGCGGGCCCGTGCACCCTTCCGGTGCCGGTCCTCGAAGAGGTCCGTGACGAACTCCTCGACTTCGACGGCACCGGCATGTCGATCATCGAGGCCAGCCACCGTGCCGCCGCCTACGACGCCGTGCACATGGATGCCCTCGCCGACTTTCGGTCGCTGGCCGCCATCCCCGATGACTTCACCGTCCTCTTCGTGGGGGGCGGCGCCTCGCTGCAGTTCGCCCAGGTACCGATGAACCTGCTTGCCGAGGGCCAGACCGCTGGCTACCTGAACACCGGAACGTGGGGCGGGAAGGCCCTTGGCGACGCCGTGAAGGTCGCCCCGGTATACGAGGCATGGTCCGGTGCCGATGGATCCTTCATGCGAATGCCGACCACCGACGAGATCGACGTGCGCTCAGACGCCCGTTACCTCCACGTCACCACGAATGAGACCATCGGCGGCATCCGACTCCCGGAGCTGCCCACCGCCGACGTGCCGCTGGTGTCGGACATGAGCTCCGATTTCCTCAGCCGGGGAATCGACTGGGACGTGCACGACCTGGTCTACGGCGGCGCCCAGAAGAACCTGGGGCCGGCCGGACTGGCCATCGTGGTCGTGCGCCGGGACCGCCTGTCCACCCACGGGCGCAGCCTCGCCTCGTACCTGGACTACGCCACCCACGATGCGAACGACTCGATGGCCAACACGCCTCCCATGTTCGCCATCTACGTCATGGGCAAGGTCCTGCGCTGGATGAAGGCCGAGGGCGGTCTGGGCGAGTTCGAGCGCCGGGCTGCCGAGCGGGCCTCCCTCGTCTACGGCGCCATCGACGGAAGCGACGGCTGGTACACGAGCCCCGTGGACGACGCCGACAGGTCGCACATGAACATCGTGTTCCGCCTGCCCGACGAGGATCTCGAGAAGCGCTTCGTGGCCGAGGCCGCCGACGCCGGCATGGTCAACCTGAAGGGCCACCGCAGTGTGGGTGGGATCCGGGCCAGCGTCTACAACGCCATGCCGGTCGCCAGCGTCGAGGTCCTGGTGGACTTCATGGGTTCCTTCAGGGCCGCCAACTCCTGACCGCTCCCGGCAGGGCCGACAGGGCCCGCCACCGTCAGTATCCGGTCTGGTCCGGGCCCCAGCTACGGGCCCTCCAACAGGGTCACCGTGCCGGCCGAACCGTCGACCTCGACGAGCGCACCGTCCGGAATGGACGTCGTGGCGCCGGTGACGGCCACGATGCACGGCAGGCCGAGTTCACGCGAGACGATCACCGCGTGGCTCATCTGACCCCCGACGTCGACCACGACGGCCTCGACGGGCACGAACAGCGGCGTCCAACTGGGATCGGTGAGCGGCGCCACCAGGACGTCACCAGGTCCCAGATCTCCCGGATCGGATGGATCCACGACGATCCGGGCCCGACCTCGCACGACACCCGGGCAACCGGCGAGTCCCGTCAGGACCGATCCGACCGCCGCCGGCGGACCGCCCGCGGCGTCGCGTCGCCGCCATGTCCCTACAGGAGGCAGCACACCGTCGAATGTGAACGGCGGCTCGAGTTCCAGGAGCTGGTCACGAACGGCCCGACGCTGCGCCACCACCCCTGTGAACGCCCCCGGGTCCCGCCGATAGTCGGCGAATTCCTCAAGGGTCACGTACCAGAGGTCATCCGGCCGCCCCTCGTCGGTCCGGGCGGCGAGGCGTAGTCCCAGCTCCCGCATCCGGAGACGACCATCGTGGATGGCGCCCACCAGGAGCGTCTTGCAGCGTTCCCGCCCCCGGGTGTTCAGCACGGCGCACCGAAGGGCCCGGTCGAACAGCCAACGCTCTCCGGGCCGGATCCGGTGACGCACATCGGCCGTGGCCACCTCGCGTTCGGCGGCCCGGGCCGCCGAACGGGCGCCCGGATCGTGGTCCTCGCCGGCGTGACGCATGCGATCGATGATGGCCAGCGGCAACGACGGGTCGGTACCCCATACCTCACATGCCATCTCCCACTCGTTGGGCCCCCGAGCCCCGTGGGTCGCCAGGAACCCGTCGAAGGCCGAGAGGAATGCCTCGGCGCTGCTGGCGATCGCCAGCCGATCGACCAGTCCGGGTACCCCACCGTCGAACAACGCGCCGAGTCGTGGGTCAGACCGCACGATGCGGCTGAGGTCCCACAGGGCGAAGGACGGGTCGGCGGAGTCCACCCCGCCCAGGCCGCCGAGCAGCGCCAATGCCCTGGAGGGATCACCCAGTCGCCGACGGCAGAGCTGCCGCAGGACGTCCAGTCCAATGCCCGAGCCGCCGGTTATGGCCAGGTGGACGGTGAAGAGCCGGCTCAGCATCGGAAGCGCTTCGACCGCCGCCGCGGCCAACTCCTCGTCGGTGGCAGTCGCTACGTCGGGGAGGGTGGCCCGCCACCGGTCGACCTCCCGGATACCGGCATCCAGGTCGGGAAGGTCGGTCGCTGTCAGGACCCTCCACCCGTACCGGAGGCCGCGCAGGGTCGCCGACAGGTTCGAGTCCCCACGGCTCGCCACGTGGGGCGGAGCGAGGGATTCGGATCCGAGGAACGTGGCGTCAGCCTCCAGCGGTGTCGTGCCGGGCGTACGGATGGCCAGCACCCGCGGCACGGAGAGGTTCAGGTACATGTAGCCGCCGAACACCCCCATGAACACGTCGCCGGCCTCACCGCACTCGGCGGCGGTGAGCATCCCGGTGGCCGACAGCAGGTCGCGGGCAGGGTCCCCGCCGAACGACGTCGCCAGGCCCGCCGAAAGCGGAAACACGGGCTGCGGGTAGACCTCCCCGGCGTTGCCACGGGTATAGACGGGAAACCGCCGGCTGGCAACGCCATGGACGTACGGCCCCAGCCCGAAGTCGACCAGTGCCGGGGCCGGGGCCAACGTGTCGTCCGGTTCGGACAAGGCGGGACTCAGAGCCTGATCATCTGGCCGGCAAGCACGCCCGTGTGCTCCCCCGATTCCATGAACACCTCGCCGTTGACCACGGTGTGCTGGTAGCCGGCGGCGGCCTGGATCCACCGGGAGGCACCCCCCGGGAAGTCGGCGACCATCTCCGGGTACCCGAGGGCCAGACCATCCATGTCGATCAGGTTCACGTCGGCGAAGGCACCAGCCTCGAGTCTGCCGCGCCCCGCCACGCCGAACAGGTCGGCGGTATCGGAGGTGAGGCGGCGAACGGCCTCCTCGAGGGTGAAGGCGCCACAGTCCCTGACCCAGTGCGTCAGGAAGAAGGTGGGCTGGCTGGCATCCATGATCTGGGTTGCGTGGGCTCCGGCGTCGGCCAACCCCAGGGTCACATAGTCACGACTCAACATTCCCAGCACCTGGTCCAGGTCCTGGTTCAGGATCGGCCAGTTGAAGACACGCCGTCCGCCCATCTCGCAGGCCAGGTCCACGAAAGCCTCAGCGACCGTCACGCCCCGCTGGCCGGCGATAGCCGCCACGCTGTCGCTGGGTTCGAAGTCGTGCGAAACCGGCGAATCGGGAAGGGGGAACACGCCACTCCAGTTGATGCGCCCAGAGGCAACGGCCTCCTCCGCCTGCGCCAGCAGCACGGCGCGCCACGTCGGATCGGACAGCCGGGCGACCCGGCCGGCCAACGGCAGGTCGGCCATGCCCCGCCAGGCATCGAGCTGGTCGAACGGGGTGTGCCCGGTAAGGCCCAGGAGGACGCCGACCTGGCGCGATGTGGTCTGCGGGCGGATCCGGGCACCCTTGGCGTTCTCCGCCTCCACCGCGGTCAGGACCCTGGTGTGCAGGTCGGGAATCGAATCCACCTGGGTGAGGGCGATCGACACGTCGCAGTCACCGGCCCGGCTGATGTCGCCGTACATGGCAACCTCATCGGCCGCCGGATCACCGGACCCTCCTTCGAACCTCAGGTAGGCCGGTGCAGCCTCGAAGATCCCACCCCGGGCCCGCAGCACGTCGGCGAAGGCCAGCAACTCGTCAGGGGCGGCGAAGGTACCCGGCACGTTGCGACCATCCGGGACATGGTGGAGCAGGGTGCGCGAGGTCGAGAAGCCCAGGGCCCCGGCGGCAAGGGCCTCGTCGACCATGCGGACCATCGTGGCGATGTCATCGGCTCCGCTTGGCGTCTCGTCCATGCCCCGCTCGCCCATGGCCGCCAGCCGCACCGCACAGTGTCCGACCATTCCACCCACGTTCAGGCCCTTGGGGAGTCCGTCCAGCTCGTCCAGGTAGTCGCCGTAGGACTCCCAGTTCCAGGACAGGCCCTGCAGGATGCTCGCCGCCGGGATGTCCTCGACCGACTCCATCATCTCCGCCAGCGCCTGCCGGCCTCCCGGTGCGACCGGAGCGAACGTCACCCCACAGTTGCCGAGCACTACCGAGGTGACACCGTGCCAACAGGCAGAGCTGCCGATCGGATCCCAGGCCAGTTGGGCGTCCAGGTGGGTGTGGATGTAGACGAAACCGGGGGTCACCACCAGGCCATCGGCATCGATCTCGCGGCGTGCCGAAGCGTCGGCGCGCCCGACCGCGACTATGTGGTCGCCGTCGATGACCACATCAGCGGTCCTGGGAGGACCGCCGGTTCCGTCCACGACGGTCCCGCCGCGGATTATCAGATCGTGCGCCATGCCGTGCTCCCCTGGTCGACCCCGGTCGGGGCACGACCGACGGTAGCGACCGGGCGTATCAGTCGAGGAACCGTGTGTAGTCGTCGAGAACGGAGAGCACCTCGTCACGACCGGCCGACGGAAGCCTCAGGACCGTTTCGCCTATACCCATCTCGTCGTAGTAGGCCAACTTTCCCTCATCGGGAAGCGTGCCGAACGGAATGATCGCCACATCGGCCGGGTCACGCTGGTGGCGGTCACAGGCGGCGCGAAGCTCGTCGAGCGCCCGGCGGATCCCGGCTCCGCCGATGGGCAGCCAGCCGTCGGCGAACTCCGCCACGTGGTCCATGAGGCGTTGGCCACCGGACCCACCAATGAACACCGGCGGACCCTGCTGCTGGACCGGCTTCGGCCATGACCAGCTCGGTGAGAAGTCCACGAAGTCGCCGTGGAACTCGGCCTCATCGTCGGCCCACAGGGCCTTCATGGCCAGGACGTGCTCGCGTACGCGGGCCCGGCGGGTGGAATAGTCCACGCCGTGGTGGGCCATCTCCTCCCTGTTCCAGCCGTAACCGACACCCATGTCCACCCGCCCCGCCGAGAGGGCGTCCACGCTGGCGACGACCTTGGCCAGGACGATCGGGTCGTGCTGGGCAACCAGGGCCACGCCTGTACCCAGGCGGATCCGGTCGGTGACGGCGGCCGCCGCAGCGAGGGAGACCCACGGATCGGGAGAACGGGGGTACTCGTCGTCCAGCTCGCTGCCGCCGCCCGGTGGCGGCGTGGCCCGGCTGGTCGGAATGTGGGTGTGCTCCGGGATCCAGATGGACGAGAAGCCCCGCTGCTCGGCGGCAACAGCCAGCTCGCGGATGTCGATTGACCTGTCGGTCAGGTGGAGGGTGAGGCCGAGACGCATGGGCGGTCGCTCAGCCTCAATCCATGGCCGGGCCGGCCAGCGGCGGGCCGTCGAAGCGGTCGATCGTCGTGAAGGCCTCCACCGGCTGACGCTTCAGGCGGGTGAGCTGACGTGTCGGCACCCCCAGCGGGATGAGTGCAGCTACGGCATGGGTCTCGGGAAGATTCAGGAGGCGCCGGACCTCGGCTTCGACCGGCACAACCGCCGTCGTGACCACGCCACCCAGGCCTTCGGCACGGGCGGCAAGCAGGATGTTCCAGACGAGGGGGTAGATCGAAGCACCGGTGACCAGGCCGACCCGGTCCAGGTCCTTGTCCATGGATGCCACGGCGGCCAGGTCCACGCTGACGACGAGAGCCACCGGGACGTCACCCAGGTTTTCGAAGAGGGGGAACCCGTCGGTAGGGGTGTCAAGCGCTGTCGCCACATCGACCTCCGATGGCTCCACGGTGTTGAACGGCGACTCGCCGGCAGCGCCCTGGGCCGCGTAGAGGCGCAACGTCGGGCCGCAGAGCTCGCCCAGGGATTGGCGGACCTCACGGTCGCGTACCACCACCACGTGGCCTCCCTGGCGGTTGCCACCCGACGGGGCGAACCGGGCGACGTCGAGGATGCGGTGGAGCACCTCGTCCGGGACCGGATCGTCGGTGAACTCCCGGCAGGCAAAGGTGGTTCGCATGGCTTCGTGCAGGTCCATGTGGCGAGCCTAGGAGGGCCGGGGTGGGTGGCTCAGATCAATCCAGGAGAGAGACCGGGCCACCGGGCTGCCAGTAGCCGTCCAGGATCCGGTACGGGATGGTGATGGAGACGGTGTGGCTCCCCGACCCACCGATCGTTCCCGGGGCGAACCCCAGCACGAGGCCTCCGCGTGTGAGGTTGAATCGACGGAAGTTCTCCGGTTCCGGGCCAGCACCGGCCACACGCCGCTCATCGGTCCACGGCTGGTCGACGAGGCGTTCAACCGCCGCCGCCGAGAGCGCTTCGAGCCATCCGGTCTCCGGGTCGAAGAGGTCCCCGATTCGCAACGGAAGGCCGGTGGAGAGGTCGAAGGTCTCCGCCCTCACCTCGGACTCGACGGCCGAAGCACCCGGCAGCAGCCGACGCACCGTGTCACGCACGCTGAGGTGGTCGTCGGTGGCCAGCAGGACCTTCCATTGGTGCTGCATCCACACGCAACGGTTGTTCGCTGGGTCCCGACAGGGGTAGCCGTGTCGTTCGATCAGCGGAACCACGTCGTCGACGAAGGTCTGAACCGAGGCGATCATCAGACCGCGGAGCCGACCATTCACCCGGGGGGCCTCGCGTGGACCCTCGATGCGCTTCCAGTCGGCGAACACCTCGATCATCCCCGGGCCGCCGATCTGGGCGCCATCAGGTCCGAACGCCGGAACGCCGGTGTCGATCTCGCAGTAGACGGGCTCGATCAGGATGGCGGGGCCGTCTGTGGCCTCGACCTCGGCTGCAGCCTGCTGCCGGGGGACGATGAGTACCTGTCCGACCTTCAGGAGGTTCGGGTCGCTGATCCCGTTGGCACGCATGAACTGGTCGACCGTGCGGTCGAAGCGCTTCGCGATCTTCCCGAGCGAGTCTCCAGACTCAACTACCACGGTCCGCGGTCCCTCGGTCGGGAGCGGCTCGGCCCCGACCTCGGTGAGGTCCACACATTCGCCTACTGCCTCCCAGAGGTCAGGGAGCTCGGTGAAGGTCCACCCGGGGACGGCGAGGCGGCCAATCGTGGTGGTCGTTGACGTATCACCGAACAGCTCCACGATGGTCGTGGTGGCCGGCTCGGCGACCTCGTCAGAACCGCCGCAGGCAGTTGCCGCCATGGCCACCGTCAGGACGAGCGCCAGCGCCCTTCCGGTGACACGCAGCACGGGAGATCGCATAGACAGACGATGGTAGGGCCGGCAGGTCCGCCTTCGTGGCGGTGGACCCGGTGGCCGGCCGGGTACGAATGGTGGACAGCGGCTTACCGTCTGAACGGTCCCGGGTCCGTCTACGGCGCCACCAGCGGCCAGGGGGCGAGTCGCTCCCAGGCCGCTGCCAGGTCGAGGACCATGCGGTCTGTGTGCTGGCGGCCAATTAGCTGCACTCCGACCGGTCGGCCGTCCACCAGGCCGGCCGGCACCGAGACGGCCGGATTGCCCGAGATGTTGGCCGGAATCGTCAACGCCCCGTTGTTGCCGGCCGGTGCCTTCTCCCCCGCCACCCGGGTGTTCGACTCCACCTCAGCCGGGAAAGCCACATCGGGGTTGGAGGCGCAGATGACCACATCGACGGAGTCGAACAGGTCTGCGATGCGCCGGTTGGCCTCTGTGCGGGCTGCTTCGACCCGGCCTGCCACCTCGATGTCGAACCGCCCGATGCCCATACGGACACCGAAGGCCATGGACTTCGTCATCTGCTCCTCGCAGTCCGGCCACAGGTCTCCAACCTCGCGGACCAGGCCCACCTGGTTGGCGACAGCCCATTCCCAGGTGATCGACGGCAGGGACACCTCGACGTCGACCAGGTCCAGCCCGATGGAGGCTGCCAGCGCCTCGCCGGCCTCGAGCACCCGGGCGCGCACCGCGTCGCTGATTACCGCCGAACCCAGGTCGGGCGAGATCACGGCCCGCAGGCCCCGCAGGTCGGTCGAACCGAGTCCCGCCTCCCAGTTGGCCTCGGCGGGGAGGCTGTAGGGGTCACGGGCGTCGAACCCGGCGCACACGTCATACCAGCGGGCAGCGTCGCGGACCGAGCGGGCCAGGCAACCTGAAACGACCGTCATCGGGCCGATGCTGGTGTGTGGCCCACGGGGGATGCGTCCGGCGGTCCCCTTCATCCCGACCAGGCCGCAGAAGCCTGCCGGGATCCGAATCGAGCCGCCGCCGTCACCGCCGGTGGCGATCGGCACCAGTCCGCCGGCAACCGCCGCCGCGCTGCCTCCAGAGGATCCGCCCGGCGTGGCAGCCCGGTCCCACGGGTTGCGGGTGATGCCGTTCAGTTTCGTGGTGGAGCAGTTCAGCCCGCCGAACTCGCTGGCCGTGGTCAGGCCGACGAGATTGGCGCCGGCAGCCCTGAGGCGGGCAACCATGGTGGTGTCGTGGTCGGCGTAGCGCTCCGCGAACAACAGTGAGGCGTCAGTGTCGGGCCAGCCTGAGACCTGGTGGAGTTCCTTCACCCCGATCGGCACGCCGCCCAGAGGCAGCGAGACGTCGGCGGCGGCGGCCCGCTCCAGCACCCCGTCGGCGTCCACGAACGAGAAGGCGTTCAGGTCGCTGGCCTCAATGGCGGCCAGCGTCGCAGCTGCCTCGTCGACCGGCGAGCGTTCGCCCCTCCGGAATGCCTCAACCAGCGATACGACATCGCCCTGCCAGGTCATGGTCACAGCCCTACCCCTTCCCCCGGACACCATCAAGCACCGAGGCGTGGAAGGCCAGCATGTCTAGCCTGAATACCTCCGGCTGGTCGCCGATGCTGCCGATGTGTGCGCCCCACCGGCCCCTGCCGGCGTCGATCCCGACCATGAACATCTCCCGGTCGG
>JAAZXC010000036.1 GCA_014240365.1 Acidimicrobiales bacterium
GACCGACCTCTCCAGCTCTGCCTCCACAAGGAACTGCACGTCGACGTCTATCGAGAGAACCAGGTCGGCGCCGGGGATGGGCGCCAGGTACAGGTCGTCGCGCTCCCGCAGGATCTCACCCAGGCGGTCCACCTCGACCACCTTGCGTCCGGCAACCCCCCGGAGATCGTCCTCGAACATCAACTCCACTCCGGCCTTCCCGATCTCGTCACGGAGCCTGTACTCCTTGCCGGCTGGGGGGCGTCGGCCATGGAGTTCCCGGTTGTTGATCGAACCCACCCAACCCAGCAGGTGGGTGGCGAGGTTTCCGTAGAGGTACGACCGGACCGTGGCCTCAGCCACCCTCACGCCGGGAAAGCGTTCAGGCCGCTCGCCGAAGAACACGAGGAGGTCCTCGCCGACGTCGTGTGCGACGGGAATGTCGTCGTAGAGCCCGTAGGAGGGATCCGCCAGCGCACGCCGGACCTCCACGACCTTCACCAACTTGCCCGACCGGTTTATCTCGATCGCTATCTCCGTGAACATGCCGAGCAGTTCGTCCTCGTCCAGCCCGGCCTTGTCCAGCTCGTAACGGTTCATGGTGAGAACGGTTGTGAGGCGGTTGCCGACCAGCGTCCTGCCCTTCAAGTCCATGATCCGCCCCCGTGGTGCAGGCACGGGAATCACCCGGGTGATGTTGCTGCGCGCCGTGACGGCCGCCTGCTCGCTGATCATCACCTGCAGGTACCAGAGGCGCGCTCCGAGTGCGACGAACATCGACAGTCCGATGATGGCGAGGAGGCGCATCCGGTAGCGGCTGGCCTCGTTCACCCCCGCAACTCCACTCCCGAACCGCGTACGTCCACGTTGACAGGCAGGCCCCCGGTGACGGCCCAGCGCACCGCCCGACTGGTCGGTACCGCCAGAGCCACCGACATCCCGGAGGCCAGCAGAGCGGTACGTGCCAGCCGCTCCACATCAACGCCGTGCAGGCCGAAGAGCCCCCCGACAAGCATCGTGGAGAGCACTCCGATGACCATCGCGACCATCAGGCCAACCGCCAGGAACGGCCGGCTGGAACGGGCCAGTCGGACCTCGAGGTGGCTGGTCGCAACAGCCATGGGGGCATATACGAGAGCGTGCAACCCCATCGGGGTGGCGGTAATGGTGTCATGAAGAAGACCAGCGCAGAAGGCCACCACCGCTCCCCTCTCGGGCCCCCCGTGGAACCCGGCCAGGATCGACACCAGCAGAAGCAGCTCCACGGAGACTCCGCTGACACGAATCTCCTCGAAGACCGTCACCTGGACTGTCATGGCGGTGAGGAGGATCGCCACGACCCTCAACCTCCCGGTCATCGGTTCCTCATCCCCGCTCCAGCGGTCCGGCGTCGGCCCGGCGCTAGTCCAGCACGACGTTCACGAAGCTGAGGTGTTCCAGGGATGCGGCTGGCTCCACGATGATCTCCCGATCCAGGTCGGCGCCCGCGTCTGGATCGATCACCCGACCAACCGGGATATCGGCCGGGAACCTGCTACGGCCACCCGAGGTGACCACCACCTCGCCGATCGCCACCTGCACGTCGGGCCTGATGCCAGCATCGATCACGAGATGGCCGCTGGTGCCGCCACCGCGCGCCAGTCCCTCGTCCTGGGAGCCCACGAGGCGCACCCCGACCCGGAAGGCCGGGTGTGTCGCCAACCTCACGATGGACCGGGAGCGGTCCACAACCTCAAGACGCCCGACGAGGCCGGCGCCTGTCACGACCGCCATTCCCTCCGCTAGGCCATCGTCGAGACCCTTGTCCACCTCAATGGTGTGACTCGAGGAGTTCCCGGGGGGCGTGCCGAGTATCCGCACCACGACCGTGTCGAGCTTGGCGTACTCGATGCCCACCTCGCCCATGAGGCGCTTCAGCAGCTCCCCGTCAGCCTCCGAGGAGAGCTGGCGTCCACGCATCCGGGCCAGCTCCTTCTCCAGGCGCTCTGTCCTGTCGCGCAGGTCGTCGTAGTCGAAGACGCCCAGCCATGCCGAGCGGACGGGTCGCGCTGCGCTCTCCGACACCGAGCGGACCGGGTCCAGAAGGTCCCTCATCCCCTGCTGGAACGAGTCCAGTGGCCCGAAGCCCCTGAACTGCATCGTGAGCAGGGTCAGGGCCGCCACTATGACCAGGAGGAGCGTCGGCCGGGAACGCCCCGTGGGTTGCGGGGCCGCCACTTGTTAGCGCCCGTCGTCGCCGAAGATCATCTCTCCGTACCTGGAGAGATTCTCCAGGATCAGGCCAGCTCCCTTGACGACTGCTCCGAGTGGATCGGCAACGACCCGGGCGGGCATGCCCGTCTCGGCACGGATCCTGTCGGGCAGGCCGATCAGGAGCGATCCGCCGCCCGCCAGATGAATTCCGTGCTCCATGATGTCGGTGACCAGTTCGGGTGGAGTCCTGTCCAGGGTCACCTTCACGGCGTCGATGATCGCCTCGACCGGCTGCTCGAGGGCTTCGCGGATCTCCCGGGTGGAGAACTCAACGGACTCGGGCAACCCGGTCAGCAGGCTCCTGCCCGTGACCGCCGCCCTGAACTCCCGGGTGAGCGGATGCGCCGAGCCGAGGCGGACCTTGATGGCCTCGGCGGTCCGGTCGCCGACGTCCACCCCTTTGTCCTTTTTCAGGAACTGCTTGATGGCGTCGTCCATCTCGTCGCCGCCGATACGCGATGACTGACAGGCAACCACCCCCCCGAGGGAGACGACAGCCACCTCGGTGGTTCCACCGCCGACATCAACCACCATGGAACCGGTCGGATCGGCCACCGGCAGGCCGGCACCGATGGCCGCAGCCATCGGCTCGTCGACGATGTAGACCGGCGGGCGGGCACCAGCAAACTCAGCCGCCTCCTGAACCGCCCGGCGTTCAACGCCCGTCACGCCCGACGGCACGCAGATGACCATGCGGGGCTTGGCCCAGCGGCGACTGTGGACCTGCTGGATGAAGTAGCGGAGCATCTTCTCGCAGTTCTCAAAGTCGGAGATGACACCGTCCTTGAGTGGTCGGACCGCCCGGATGTGAGGCGGGGTACGCCCGATCATCCGCTTCGCCTCGCCACCTACAGCCAGCAGGGTCTCGTCCATCGCGTTCACTGCGACCACCGACGGCTCGTTCAGGACGACCCCCTCGCCGCGCACCAGCACCAGCGTGTTGGCGGTTCCGAGGTCCACGGCGATGTCCCGGGTGCCGAAGGCGGCGCGGCTGGGTGCCTGGCGCCTTACCCGTCGAACTACGTCTTCGGCCATCGACCGGGCGCTCCGTCTGATTGGGCGGGGAGGCTGAAGTGCCCGCCGCTCGCTACGGAGAAGGTAACGCGTTCTTCACTAAATTGCCACTCAGGGTGCATGTGCCACCACCCTGCGCGAGTAGTCCATTCCTGGGACCTCAGCCCTCCAGGGCCGGAAAGAAGATCCCGATCTCACGATCAGCTGACGACTGGGAATCCGACCCGTGGACCAGGTTCTCGGTGAAGAGGGTCCCGAGATCGCCTCGGATGGTGCCGGGAGCGGCCTCACGGGGATTGGTGGTACCCATCATCGAACGGACGACAGCGAAGGTCTCCTCAGGGCCCTCGATGACCATCACCATCGCCGGCGACCGGGACATGAAGGAAACCAGATCCTCGTAGAAGCCCTTTCCGACGTGCTCCTCGTAGTGCCGGGCGAGGGTGTCGCGGTCCAGGTGGCGCAACTCCGCGGCCACGACCTTCAGGCCCTTGCGCTCGAAGCGGCCGATGATCTCTCCTACGAGGCCACGTTCGACGGCGTCGGGTTTGCAGATTGCGAGGGTTCGATCCATGGCGGCAGGATATGACCGTCCGACTCGCCTAGGCGCGAATCATGTGTCGAAACCGTCCTCGTCCAGATCAACCACGTCACCGAGGGCGGCCCGGGCCGCTGCCAGCACGTAGAACGAGCCCGTCACCAGCACAAGGTCGGATTCATCGGCGGCGGCCACAGCCAGGCGGACCGCATCCACGGCATCGGGCACCACCTCGACCTCGATACGGCGCTCGCGCAGCAGCACCGCCAGGTCTGCCGCCTGCACCGCACGCGGAGAGGGCGCCGTACAGGCCACGACCAGGTCCGGGGACAGGGCCACCAACTCGTCGAGGAACTCCGTCGGCTCCCGGGGACCCAGGGTTCCGACCACCAGGATCCGACGGCCGGCGGGAAAGACGGTGGGAACCGCTGCTGCCAGGGCTCTGGCTGCATCCTGATTGTGGGCGCCATCGAGCACCACCAGCGGTTCGGTGGCCACCACCTCGAGTCGCCCAGGCACCCGTGCCGCCCCCAGCCCATCGGCCACCACCTCGGAGCTGAGCGGTGTGTCCAGGAACGCCTCGGCGGCCATCAGGGCCGTGGCGGCGTTGTCGGCCTGGTGGTCGCCGTGCATCGGCAGGAAGACCTCCTCGTGCCTGCCTGCCGGGGTCCACAACTCAATCAGCTGGCCGCCCACGGCCTGCTCGGCACCACCGACGCCGAAGTCGGAACCAGCGATGAGCAGGGGCTCGGGGGATTCGGCTGTGAAGACCTCGAGGAGTTCTATGGAGGTCTCACCGAGGATGAGGGGCTGACCAGTGCGGATTATCCCCGCCTTCTCCCGGGCTATGTCGCGTCGCCAGTCCCCCGTACCATCCGTGTGATCTCGTCCGATGTTGGTGATGACCGACACCGTCGAGTCACACACGTTCGTGGCGTCGAAGCGGCCCAGCAGACCCACCTCCACGACCGCAGCGTCGACGGCCTCGTTGCTGAACCAGAGGAAAGCCGCCGCCGTCAGCAACTCGAAGTAGGACGGCGCGGTGGCAACCACTCCCGCATAGCGCTCCAGGTCCGCCACCAGGTCCGTGAATGCATCCTCGGCAATTGGCTGATCATCAATGGCGAGTCGTTCGCGCACGGTGTCCACGTGGGGACTGGTGTAGGCGCCGACGCGGAGGCCCGCTGCTCCCAGTAGCGCCGAGACCATTGCCGAAACCGAACCCTTGCCGTTCGTTCCGGTGACATGGACCGTTCTGACGTCGTACTGGGGATCGCCCATCGCCCTGACGAGACCGCGCATCGCGTCCAGGCTCAGCCCATGGATCCGACCCGCCGATGCCTCCAGGTTGACGAACTGATCCAGGAATCGAAGGGCGCCGCTGTAGTCGTCCACCGCCGGCCGGTCCGCCGGCCCCGTCACAGCGGTGTACCCACAGCCTGCGCTATCAGGAGGCGGCGCGGTCTGGATGATCGGCGGCACGCGGGAACACGGCAGGAGCGGTCCGATGGAGCACCGAATCCACGTCCACGACCACACGGCCGACCTCATCGTCCCCCGGCAACTCGTACATCACATCGAGGAGGACTTCTTCCAGGATGGAGCGGAGCCCACGGGCACCGGTTCCACGTTCAAGCGCCTGGGTGGCGATCGCAGATAGCGCCTCGACGCTCACCTCCAACTCGATGTCCTCGAACTCGAAGAGTCGCTGGTACTGCTTGACGAGGGCGTTGCGGGGTTCGGTCAGGATGTTGACAAGTGCCTCGACCTCCAACTGGGACACGGATGCAACCACTGGCAGGCGGCCGATGAACTCCGGAATGAGGCCGAACTTGATGAGATCCTCGGGCCTCACGTCGGCGAACAGGGCACCCACGTCCTTCTCCGCCGATGACCTGATATCTGCGCCGAAGCCGACGCCTGCTCCGCCCTGCCTCGTCTCTATGACACGTTCCAGACCGGCAAAGGCCCCACCGCAGATGAACAGGATGTTGGTGGTGTCGATCTGCAGGAATTCCTGGTGTGGGTGCTTACGCCCGCCCTGCGGGGGCACGGCCGCCGAGGTTCCCTCCAGGATCTTCAGCAGGGCCTGCTGCACCCCCTCACCGGAGACGTCCCTGGTGATCGAGGGGTTCTCGCTCTTGCGGGCCACCTTGTCGATCTCGTCGATGTAGATGATCCCGGTCTCGGCCTTCTTGATGTCGTAGTCGGCTGCCTGGATCAGCTTCAGGAGGATGTTCTCGACGTCCTCGCCCACGTAACCGGCCTCGGTGAGGGCCGTGGCATCGGCGATGGCGAACGGAACATCCAGCATCCTGGCGAGCGTCTGGGCCATCAGGGTCTTGCCGCAGCCCGTGGGGCCCAGCAGCAGGATGTTGGACTTGGCCAACTCCACCTCGACACCGGGACCGGTCCCGGAGCGGACCCTCTTGTAGTGGTTGTAGACGGCCACGGAAAGGACCTTCTTGGCCTGTTCCTGGCCGACGATGTAGTCGTCCAGGAATGCGTAGATCTCCCTCGGACGGGGAAGCTCGCCCAGCGAGGTCTCGGTTGGCTCGGAGAGCTCCTCCTCGATGATCTCGTTGCAGAGGTCTATGCACTCGTCGCAGATGTAGACACCCGGGCCGGCAATGAGCTTCTTGACCTGCTTCTGGGTCTTGCCACAGAAGGAACACTTGAGGAGTTCGCCCTCACCGAGCTTCGCCATACCCGACCCCCGGTCCCGTAGTCCTACTTGACGGCGGCGATCGGGCCGCTGTTGTCGGCCACGTTCCGCTGGTCGATGACCTCGTCGATGAAGCCGTACTCCTTGGCCTCCTGGGCGGTCATCACATAGTCGCGGTCGGTATCGGCGTGGATCTTCGCCACGTCCTGACCTGTGTGATGGGAGAGGATTTCCTCCAACTGGGTCTTCAGCCGCTGGATCTCACGCGATGCCAGCTCAATGTCGGACACCTGACCCTGGGCCCCGGCATAGGGCTGGTGGATCAGCACCCTGGAGTGCGGAAGGGCGAGGCGCTTGCCGGGCGTTCCAGCAGCCAGCAGGACAGCGGCAGCCGAGGCGGCCTGGCCGAAGCAGATGGTGGTGATGTCCGGCTTGATGTACTGCATCGTGTCGTAGATCGCGAACAGGGCGTTGATGTCGCCGCCCGGCGAGTTGATGTAGATGCTGATGTCCCTGTCGGGATTCTCCGACTCCAGGTGCAGCAACTGGGCGCAGATCAGGTTGGCGATCGTGTCATCTATCGGCGTACCGATGAAGACGATGTTCTCCTTGAGCAGCCTTGAGTAGAGGTCGAACGCGCGCTCGCCCCGGCTGGTCTGTTCGACCACCGTGGGAACGAGGTAATTCTGCACCTTGAGGTCTGCGAGGGTCATCTTGTTCACTCTTCTTCTCCGTCGGTCGAATCTGCAACCGAACCTTCAGTCTCCCCCACCTCGTCGCCATCGACAGGGATGGCCGCAAACTCCTCGGGAAGCTCGATCTCCGGCTCAGGCGGTTCCAGGAGTTCCCGATCCACGGGCTCACCCGCCTCGTCAACCACCTCGGCACGTTCGAACACCCACTCCAGGGCGGCCTGCTTGCGGAGGTCCGCACGGACCTCGAGCATGCGTCCGGATCGGCTGAGCGTCTCCCGGATGCCGTCCACGTCGCCACCGGTCTGGGTGGCCAGCGTCCCGAGGTACTCCTCGAGCTGCTCGTCAATGTCGCCGAGGCCCTCGGCGTCGGCGACGGCACGTAGCCCCAGGTCAACCCGCGCTGACAGTTCGGCGCCTTCGCGTAGTTCCTCGCGCAGCGACTCCACGTCGCGTCCCATGGCCTCCATGTAGACGGAGAAGTCGATGCCCTGTGAACGCATGCGCATCGCCATGTCATTGATCCGGCTGTCCACCTCGGCCTCGACGAGCATCGGCGGAATCTCCATGTCGACCAGGTCCGCTATCGCCTGGGCCACACGATCGCGTGCGAGCATCGGGGTCTGGCCCCTACGCATCACCGAGATTCGCTCGCGGATGTCAGTGGAGAGCTCGTCGAGCGTGTCGAACTCCGAGGATGCCTCGGCGAACTCGTCGTCCAGCTCGGGAAGCACACGGGCTTGGACCTCCGACACCGTGATACGGAACGAGAGGCTGCCGTCCTCCTCGGGGTGGTCGGCGTCGAACTCCAGAACGTCTCCAGCGGAGGCGCCGCGCAGGTTCTCGTCGATCTCGGGGACCACGGCGCCTACCCCCACCTCATAGAGGTAGTCGGTGGTGGTGAGCCCATCGACCGGCTCGCCCTCGAAGGTGCCGTCGATGTCGATTGTCACCTGGTCGCCGTCGCCCGCCGGACGGTCCACAGCCTCGAGCGTCGAGTGCTGGCCACGCAATGCCTCCAGCTGGGAGTCGACGTCCTCGTCAGCGGCCGCAGGTGAGGGGATCTCGACGCGCAGCGAACCGTGGCCGGCGATGGTCGCCCTCGGCCTGACCGGCACCACGGCATCAAAAGTGAGGTCACCCTCCTCCCGACCTCCCGTGATCTCGATCTCCGGGGAGTCAATGGCATCCACGTCATTGTCGACGAGGGCCTGGCCGTAGTAGTCGGGAAGCGACTGCTGTATCGCCTCCTGACGGCCGGCAGCCAGACCGATGCGGGCCTCCAGGAGCTTGCGCGGCGCCTTGCCGGGTCTGAACCCGGGGAGGCGGACCTCCTGGGCGATACGTCGGAAGGCGGCCTCTACGGCGACCTCGAACTCGGTCTCGTCGATGGCAACGGTCAACTTGACCCGGTCGCCATCCAGTCTTTCAAGGGTGCTGTCCACAGTCCGGGGAGTGTACCGGCGGCCCCCTGACGGCCACCCGGCGAAATGGCCCGCGGGGGCCGGCGACCGTCAGGCCAGGCTGTCGAGGATCATGGCGATGTCGTCGACGGTGGTCAGAGGATTCACGATGCAGATCCGCAGTGCCGGCTCACCGTCAACCCGTGTCGGAACCACGAAGGCGGTTCCATCCTCCATCAGCCGGGCGGACCAGAGGTCGTAGTCGGCCTGCTCCCAGCCGACCCTCCTGAAGGCGAGCACCGAGAGGACCGGATCCATTATCAGCTCCACGTGGGGAGCCGTATCCAGCAGTTCCGCTCCGGCAAGCGTCACCTCCAGGGTCCGCTCGACGGCTTCGGAGTAGGCCCTGGTGCCATGGACGGCAAGCGAGAACCAGAACGGCAGGCCCCGGGCACGCCGGGTCAGGAAATGCCCGTAGTCGGTGGGATTCCACTCCGAGTCCGAGTTGATCGGATCCAGGTAGCTGGCGTGCTGTGCGTGGGCCAGCCGGGCCACCTCCGGTTGGCGGTAGAGCAGCGCACAACAGTCGAAGGGGGCGAATAGCCACTTGTGGGGGTCGATCACCACGGAGTCGCATCGCTCGATTCCGGCAAAGTGGGAGCGGGCCGACCCGGCGGCCAGCGCGGCACCTCCGTAGGCGCCATCCACGTGGAACCATGCCCCGTACTCCGCTGCGGCCTCGGCAACCTCGTCGAGCGCATCCACGACACCAAGGTTGGTGGTGCCGGCGGTTGCGACCACGGCAAAAACCTCGGTGCCCTCAGGCCGAGCTGCGATGGCGGCACGCACCTCGTCCCCTCGGAGTCGCCGGTCGTCGCCGGTGGTGGCCAGTAGGACGTCCACGTCCATGACCCGGGCCGCCGAGTCGATCGAGGAGTGCGCACCGTCCGAGGCCACTACCGCCCACCTGGCAGGCCGCCCCGAACCCTCCGCCTCGCGGCGACGCATTGCGTCGTCACGGGCCGCTATGAGAGCCGACAGGTTTCCCATGGTGCCCCCGGAGGCGAAGCAGCCTCCGGCACCCTCCGGGAGGCCCACCAGGTCCGCTACCCAGCGGAGCGCCTGGTTCTCGGCGTACACGGTGCCTGCCGCCTCCAACCAGGAGGTGGCGCACATCGCTGACGCCCCGACCACCAGGTCGAACAGGACCGAGGCGTTCGTGGGGGCACCCGGAACGAAGGAGAGAAACCGCGGATGGTCTATCGACAGGCATGCCGGCGCCAGGTGGTCGGTGAAGGCTGCGAGCGCCGACTCTCCGCCGATGCCGTCGTCGGTGATGGTCTGCCCGACGGCTTCCCAGAGTTCCTGGTGGGATCGGGGGCCATCCAGGGGCGGATCCGTCTTCACCCGATCAAGGGCGTAGCGGAAGATGGCCCAGGCCAGATCATCGGTCGACTCGTCGAACTCGTGCATTCTCACGTTGGCGAGACTAGGGCCGTAAAGTTCCGGCCAGACTGGTCACCGAATGGTGAACGGATTGGCCATCGGCTGCTCCGACGTGTTGATCCAGACGGTCTTGGTCCTCGTGAACTCTCCGATGGCGTCGACGCCGGCCTCGCGGCCGGATCCAGAGTTTCCGAAGCCGCCGAACGGCGCTATCGGCGAGATCGCCCTGTAGGTGTTGACCCACACGATCCCGGCCCTGACCGAACGCGCCACCCGATGCACACGCGACGCATCGGAACTGAAGATCCCTGCCGCCAAACCGAATTCGGTGTCGTTGGCCATGGCCACCGCCTCGGCCTCGGTATCAAAGGAGAGAACGGACATGACCGGTCCGAAGAGCTCGATCCGGGTGCACGCCACATCCTGGTTCGCGCACCCGAGCACAGTCGGACGGTAGTACCAGCCGGCATCCAGTCCCTCGGGTCGGGCTCCGCCCGTGTGCAGGACCGCTCCCTGCGCTATCGACTCGGCCACCACCGCCTCGATCCGGTCCCGTTGGGCGCGGGTGGCCAGCGGGCCCATCTGGGAATCGTCGTCCAGCGGGTCTCCGATGCGTATCGCCTCGGCGCGTTCAACCAGTTCGGAGATGAAACGGTCGTGCATCCCCGCCTGCACCAGGACCCTGCTGCCAGCGACACAGCTCTGGCCGGACGCCCCGAAGTTCCCGGCGATCGCACCGTTGACAGCCCCATCCAGATCGGCGTCGTCGAATACCAGGATCGGAGATTTGCCGCCCAGCTCCAGGGATACGGGAGCCAGGTTGAGTGCGGTGCTCGCCACTATCTGACGTGCAGTGTCCACGCCACCCGTGAACGCCACCTTCGAAACCATCGGATGACTGGTCAACGCCCTGCCGCAGGGCTCGCCGAATCCGGTAAGGAGGTTCACGACACCCGGCGGGAAGCCCACCTGGTCAAGCACCCGGGCGAACTCCAGAAGGGGTGCCGGAGCGATCTCAGAAGCCTTGATGACGACAGCGTTGCCGGCGGCCAGCGCAGGGCCGACCTTCGTGGCGGTCAGGAACATCTCCGCGTTCCACGGCACGATCGCGGCGACTACGCCGATCGGGTCCCGGGTCGTGAACACGTGCAGGTCGGGCTTGTCGATGGGCAGCGTGTCGCCCTGGATTTTGTCGGCCAGGCCCGCGTAGTAGCGGTAGTAGTCGGCAACGTACGCCGACTGGGCCCGGGTCTCGGCAGCCAGCTTCCCGCTGTCGGTCGTCTCGACCTCGCCCAGCCAGTGGGCGTTTTCCGCCACGAGGTCGGCCAACCTGTAGAGGAGGCGCCCCCGCATCGTGGCCGTCATAGAGGCCCACTCCCCCGTCGTCATTGCCCGGTGTGCAGCGCGGACCGCTCTGTCCACGTCGGCTTCGGTAGCTGCCGGAGCCGATGCCCAGACCTCGCCGGTGGCCGGGTTCGTGGTGTCGAAGCGGCCACCGTCGGAGGCCTCGCAGAACTCCCCGTCGATGTAGAGCTGGTAGTCGGTCACCTGGTCGCCTCCCGGGCGGGTCTGGGTGTGGTGGATGGGCATGGCCGATCAAGGAAGTCGAGCAGTGCAGCTACGAACTCTGCTGGCGCCTCTACCGGCGGCAGGTGGTGGAGGCCCGGCAGGACCCGGGCGCTGCAGTCCGGGATCGCTGCGGCCAGGGCATCTCCCATGGCCGGCGTGGAACCGGGATCCAACTCGCCGGTGAGAGCCAGCGTGGTGGCCGTCACCCCTGCGGCCCCGGCTGGCATAAGAGGGTCGCCGTCCACGAATACCCGGTAGGCCTCGAGGTACCCGGCCGGATCGTTGCTGGCCAGTCGGTTCCTCACCGATGCCACCATCTCCGGGTGGGCCTCCTGCCATGCCTTGTCAAACCAACGGTCGATCGCCAGATCGGCGATGGGTCCGAGGCCATCGGAGCCTGCCAGGGCCAGGCGTTCCCGTGCGCCGTGCACCTCGGTGGGAGTCCTGTCAAAGACCGTGTTCAGGAGTGCGAGACGACCCAGCCGTCCCGGGTGACGCGCAGCCAGCCCGAGGGCGATCATTCCGCCCAGCGAATGGCCGGCGACGTCCGGAACGGAACCGGTATGGGCTGCGACCACGGCCATGCACTGGTCCACGAAATCATCGAGCGAGCGCTCCGCTGGCGGGTCGCCGGAGCGACCGTGGCCCAGCAGGTCGTACCGGATCACAAGGCGGTCGGCTGCCAGCCCTCCGACGACGAGGTCCCACATGGTGTGGTCCAGGCCGACGCCGTGCACGAGCACCAGGGGTGGTCTGGAACCGGAGTCCCCGCCGTCCAGTCGGACGAAGCCGCCGGCGTTCACTCCCCGGCGAGCCCCATCTCCTCCATGTCGGAGTATCGGTTGCCGATGCGGTGGTGTGGTCGCCCACCGGCCGCCGCCCCGATGGCGACCAGAATCTCATCCGGGCCCGGGGCGTCCGCGACCGTGACCTCGAGGGTGAGGTAGTGGGACCTCCAACCGGGATCAACCTTGTGCATCATCGGTATGGACACCACCGAGCCGGGACCTCCCCGGGTGTTGGTGAAGGACAGGTAGGCGGTGCCACCCACGGCATCACGGAACACATTGCCGAATCGCAGCGTGTGGATCAGTGCCGAGCCGTGTTCGACCTCTCCGGAGGTTCCGACCATGGCCGCCTTCCCGTAGGCCTCCACCGCTTCCGGACCGCCGGTCGCTTCGAGGAGTCGGGGCACCATCACGTCGGCCAGCTTCGGGGCCACGTCCAGGATGGTCGGCCGCAGGTCCTCCACGAACCCCTGGCCAGCCCACGGGTTGGCGATCACCGCCACCACTCCGAACAGGAGGAGGGGTGGTTCTGCCGGTCGGCCACCCTCGATACGAACCTCCTCGACGTGGCTGACCACCTTCCGGATCTCCAACGACATCAGGTGACCTCCTCTGTGAAATCGGTGAACTGGGGCATGACCTCTTCGGTGAACCTGGCGACGCTGTCCATTGCCGCACCGTGCGCCACACCGGGAAAGCTGGACCACACCAGCAAGTTCTGGAGGTTCAGCTTCTCCTTCATCTCATGGATCTTTCCCGCCACGTAGTCGGCTGTTCCGAAGAGCATGTTGCGCGGGTGCAGCCACTCGTATGACAGCAGGTCGAGCTTTCCGGGCGTATCGGGCAGCTCCTCACCCGGGTATCGGTGGTTGCCGAGACCCCGGAACTCGCATACCCACTGCATGTACCTGACAATGCCATCGCCGGCCAGCTGCTCGGCTTCGGCCATGGTCTCGGTGACGAACATGTCGCGCAGCACCGCCACCCCCTCGCCGAGGCCGACCTCGGATCCGCGTGCCTCGGATGCAGCGTCGCGGTAGGCCTCGAACCTCGGAACCAGCGAATCAGTGGGTGGTATCCAGAACATGGCCTGTAGGTCGTTGTGGGCGGCGAACTCGATCGACGGCGCTGTGTCCACCACCTGCCAGAGCGGGGGGTGCGGCGACTGCAACGGCTTGGGAACGACCGACAGGGCAGTGATGTGGCCGGTCTCGGGGTCGGTGTTGTCCGCCAGTGGTGGGCTCATGGCGTGGCTGAACGTGACGCCCGGGTACGGGAACCTGAAGAACTCCCCTTCGAACGAGAAGAACTCGTCGGTCCAGGCCCGTCGGATCACCTCGAGCGTCTCGGCGAACAGCGCCCGGTTGACCTCCGGGTTACGGACGTCCGCCGCGGGGTTCATGTTCACCGTCTCGCGTGGGTAGACCCCGCGACCCACCCCTACCTCGAGACGGCCTGCACTCATGTGGTCGAGCATGGCGAGGTCCTCCGCCAGCTGGATCGGGTGGCGGAACGTGATGATGTTGGCCGCCTGGCCGATCCTGATCCGCTCGGTGTGGGCAGCCAGGTCAACGCTCATGAGTGCCGGGTTTGGACACACCTCCAGCCCCTCGTGGCCGAAGTGGTGCTCGGTGGTCCAGATCGAGTCCCAGCCGTTGAGGTCGCAGTACCTGGCGATCTCACGACCTTCGGAGAGCACCTGGCCGTAGGGCTTGACGAGGCCGAGGTTGTTCTGGTTCAGGAAATAGCCGAATCGCATGGCCACGCGCTCCGTCCCGCCGGATCAGCGGGGTCGACCGGGCTTCACATAGGCGGTGCGGGTCCGGGTGAAGAATTCCTGGGCGGTGTCGCCCTGCTCACGGGCTGCGTGGCCCGAGGAGTTCTTCTCTCCCCCGAACGGAGCATGGATCTCTGAACCGGTCGTCGGTCCGTTGACCTTGATCAGACCCGCCTGCAGCTCGTGGACGGCCCGGTCGATCTTCCACATGTCATTGGTGAACACCGATGCCGACAATCCGAACTCCGTGTCGTTGGCCAGGGCGAAGGCCTCGTCCTCCGTGTCGACACGCATCACAGTGCTGACCGGCCCGAAGACCTCCTCCCGGGTGATGGTGAGATCGGTACCGCCGACGAACAATGTGGGTGGGTAGAAGCAGGGACCGTCGGGCGTGGTGCCGTTGACGGCCACTGTCTCGGCTCCCTCGGATCTGGCCTGCGCAACGGCCTCGGAGACCTCAGCCCGGGCTCCGGGCGACACGAGCGGGCCGATGCCGACGCCTGCAGCCTGTCCGTCGCCCACAACCAGGTTCTGCACGCCGGCCACCAGTCGGTCCACAAGCTCGTCGTGTATGTCGCCTACCGCAATGATCCGACGGGTTGCGGTGCACTTCTGTCCTGTGGAGCCCATGGCTCCGCCGACCGCCGCTGCGACAGCCATGTCAAGATCCGCGTCACCGAAGACGATGCACGGGTTGTGCCCACCCAGTTCCAACTGGACGCGGCCGTTGCGTGCTGTGACCACGTCGCGGATCTGGCGGCCCACTCCCACCGACCCGGTGAAGGAGACACCGTCGACCCGTTCGTCGGCCACCACTGCGCCGCCCATCGACCCCGGGCCGAGGATGAGGTTCAGGACGCCTGCCGGCACGCCGGCGTCACCGAGCAGGCGTGCTATCGCCACCGAGGTAAGGGGGGTGTTGCTGGCCGGCTTCCAGATCACCGCGTTGCCGAAGGCCAAGGCCGGGGCGATCTTCCAGACCGGTATGAGGATCGGAAAGTTCCACGGCGTGACGATTCCGACCACCCCGAGCGGCGCACGGACGGTCCGTATGGTCTCCCCCGGATTGTTGGTCGGGAAGATCCGTTCGGTGGAGGTCTTCGCCAGCCCCGCCTGGTAGCGGAAGGTCTCGGCCGCCAGCACGGCCTCACCGCGCGACTCGGCGAGCGTCTTGCCCTCCTCCATGGTGCACATGAGGGCCAGCTCATCGGCCCTCTCGTCAAACAGGACAGCGGCCCTCTCCATGATTCGGGCCCTACCGCCGAAGCCCAGGATCCGCCACGACGCCTGGGCCTCCACCGCGGCACCCACGGCATCGGACGCCGTTCCGGAGTCACCCAGTGGATACTCGCCAACCGGTTCGTCCGGCCGGGCCGGGTTCTGGCTCACGGCCGTTCCACCCGGGGCATCGGTGCTCCAGTCGCCTCCGATGAGGTGCGCACCCTGCGGCGCTGTGCGGGTCATGCGCTCTGCGGTGCTGTAAGGGTCATGCGCGGCAGCGTAGCCACCGGGTGTCGAGCCGTCCGCTTCCAACCGACGGTATGTTCATGGTGTCCGGTCCGCCGGGCACGCGGGTGTAGTTCAAAGGCTAGAACCTCAGCCTTCCAAGCTGATGATGAGGGTTCGATTCCCTTCACCCGCTCCGATTCCGTATCCACCTCTGTCGCCGGTCACATAGGGTGCGGGTGTGCTAATCGCGCAGATCTCCGACTGCCACATCCGCGACCAGGGTGGATGGTTCGCCCGGCTGGTCGACACCACCGAGACCCTCCGGAGGGTCGTTGACCACCTGGTGGGCCTGGATCCGGCCCCGGATGTGATCCTCGCCACCGGCGACCTGACCGATGACGGCACCGCATCGCAGTACGCCACCCTCCTCGACGTGCTGGCCCCCATTGCCGACCGGCTGCTCCCCATCCCGGGTAACCATGACGAGTGTCCCCTGTTCCGAGGGGCCTTCGCCGATGTCCTCCCGGGCAACCTCGCCGACGACCACTGCAGCTATGTGGTCGAAGACCACCCCGTCCGCCTCGTGGGCCTGGACAACTCGATTCCCGGCCGCCACGACGGCCGTTTCGACCCGGTACGCGAACGCTGGCTGGATGACGTGCTTGCCGCTGACCCGGACCGGCCCACCCTCGTGTTCACCCACTTCCCACCCTTTGAGACCGGGCTGCGGTTCATGGACGACGCCGGGCTGCTGGACTCGGATCGCCTCCGGGCGGTCATCGAGCGGAACCCCCAGGTGCGCCTGCTGGTGACCGGCCACCTTCACCGCCCCATCCACACGGCCATCGGTTCGACGCTCGTCTCAACGTGTCCATCAACCGGCAACCAGATCCGGCTGGACCTGCACCCGGAACGGGGAGCCGCAGTCGACGAACCCCCCGCCTACCAGTTGCACCGCTGGGACGGCGAACGGTTCGTGACCCACACGGGGATGGTGAGGGATCCGGCCTCGGTCCAGACCGTCAGCCTGGATGGCTTCGTGGCCGAGATCCGCCGTCGCCTGGAGGCCGGGGAACCGTTCGCCAAGGAGTGAGGCCGGACGGGTCGAGGGTCAGGCCTGGCGGTCGAGGAACCGGTAGACGTCCAGCAGGTCGATTCCCGGAAATGGCGTGAACTCCCGGCTGGCGGACGGAAGGGCGGTCAGGATGAAGCTCCGCTCGGAAGCCGACGGCCACGCCACGCCGTCCCATCGGCGCAGGGCCTCGGGCTGGACCCTGTCGTCCTCCCTCCTGCCGCTCACACGTCTGAGGGTCCCGCCGCCCCTGAACAGCCCAGCGTCAGCCGCCCTGCACCCCAGCGTCACTGCGTACGGCGTGCGTTCGGTGGCGTTCTCCACGTAGGTCACGCACCAGAACTCCCCCTGGTCGGTGTCGGTGAGCTGGTAGTGGAGCAGGTCGGAACCGTCCCAGGCCTGACGGGCTCCCCAGCGTCGTCCCAGCCTGGCGCCCTCCAGTCCACCGTCAGCGTCGGTGGGGAACTCGATGCCGTCGTTCTCGTAGGCCTTGGTGACCGTTCCCTCCGGGTCGGTCCGGATGAAGTGCACCGCTACGCCGAGCCGGACAGTCGCCAGGTTGGTGAACCGGTGGGCGGCCATCTCGTACGAGACGTAGTACCTCTCCTTGAGGTCCTCGATCGAGAGGTCCCGCTGGTCGCGGGCGGCCGTGAGGAAGTCCACGGCGGCGGCTTCCGGCACCAGCACAGCCGCTGCGAAGTAGTTGGACTCGATCCGCTGGCGTAGGTACCCCTCGAAGTCCGTGGTCTCGGCGTGCTCCAGGGCGAAGTGGCCGAGCGTCTGGAGGATCACGGACCGGGCGGACCGCACGCTCAGGTCGTCGCGTTGCGCTATGTAGATCACCCTCCTGCGGGTGTCGGTCACGGACCTGGCCGTCCGGGGCATGCCCTTCACCCGGGCGACGGTGAAGCCGTAGTGGGCTGCGAGGTCCACCATCTGGCGCTCGGTGGGTGGGCCCTCACCCGTGTAGCCGGCGGCCTTCAGGCTGGACGACGCCTCCGCCTCGATCTCGGCGAAGTAGTTGTCCCTGGCACGCATCTCGGTCCGCAGGGCGATGTTGGCTACGCGGGCACGATCTCCGGCCTCCAGGTTCGCCAGCCCTGACCGGGACACATCCACCTCGGGTAGGGCCGTGTAGAGACCTACGAGCACCTCCAGGACGTCGTCGTCGAGCCGGGCACCGGCCCGGAGGTCCGGGAGATCCAACGTGGACCGCCACGGTCCGGCCTGAGCCCGCTGCAACTCGATCTCCAACTCCGCACGGCGACTCGGTGGGGTCGGGTCCAGGATGTCGATGGTCGAACAGCCCAGGGCTGTCGCCAGGTCCCCCAGCACGCCCAGCTTGGGCTCGATCCGACCGTTCTCGACCTGGGACAGGTAGGAGGCGGGCCGACCGATCCTGACTCCCAACTCCGACAGCGTGAGGCCGGCACCGCGGCGCAGGTGCCGCAGCCGGTGGCCCAGCACGATCCTGTCGAATGCCTGTCCCGATCCCGGCGCAGCCATCGTCGTGTTTCCTTCCGCTCGTGCCGTCATGGTGCCCGCCGCCAGCTGGTCACCCGATTCCGGACGAGAGTGGGCAGAACTCTGCTGATTCTTCGCGCTTTCGACAGCCTAGGTGAACTTTCCGATCCACCGGCCAGGCTCAGGTTCCAGAAATTCGTCAATACTCGCCCTACGAGACGTACCAGCAGAGCCACGGGAGCACGAATGTCCGGCTTGGACGGCATCGAGATCAGCGACCATCCGAGGAGTGGAGAGATCTTCACCCCGGAAGCCACGGCCTTCGTAGCCGACCTCGTACGCACCTTCCGCGACCGTCGCATCGACCTTCTCCGGAACCGACGCATCCGACAGGAGAAGTTCGACAGCGGCCTGCGCCCGGACTTCCTCTCGGAGACCGCCGAGATCCGCTCGGGAACGTGGACAGTCGCTCCCCCACCCAAGGACCTCATGGACCGGCGGGTCGAGATCACCGGCCCACCCGAACGCAAGATGATGATCAATGCCCTGAACTCCGGCGCCCGAGTGTTCATGGCCGACTTCGAGGACTCCAGTTCCCCCACGTGGGACAACATGATGGAGGGTCTGGTCAACGTCCGTGATGCTGTCCGGCGAGAACTCTCCCTGCGCCGCGACGGCAAGAGCTACACGCTGAACGACGAGACGCCGCCACCCTCGTGGTGCGGACCCGCGGCTGGCACCTGCCCGAGCGTCACGTCCAGATAGACGGGCGACCCGCCTCAGCCAGCCTCGTGGACTTCGGTCTCGTCTTCTTCCACAGTGCCAGAGAGGCCCTCGACAGGGGAACCGGCCCGTACTTCTACCTTCCGAAGCTGGAGAACCACCACGAGGCCCGGCTCTGGAACGATGTCTTCTGCCACGCTCAGGACGCCATCGGTGTTCCGCTGGGATCCATCAAGGCCACCGTGCTGATCGAGACGATCACCGCCGCCTTCGAGATGGACGAGATCCTCTACGAGTTGCGTGAGCACTCCACCGGCCTGAACGCCGGCAGGTGGGACTACATCTTCAGCGTCGGCAAGAAGTTCAACTCGGACCCGGCATTCGTCCTACCGGACCGCGCCGACGTCTCCATGACGGTGCCGTTCATGCGTGCCTACACCGAGCTCATGATCGCCACCTGCCACAAGCGCAAGGCCCACGCCATCGGCGGAATGGCGGCGTTCATCCCCAACCGTCGCGATCCCGAGGTGACGGCCATGGCGTTGACGAAGGTCAAGGAGGACAAGCGGCGCGAAGCCAATGACGGCTGTGACGGCACCTGGGTGGCCCACCCGGACCTCGTGACCGTCGCCGAGATCGAGTTCAACGCCATCCTCGGCCAGGGCCCGAACCAGGTCGACCGGCTGCGTCCCGACGTGGTGGTCTCCGCTGATGACCTCCTTGCCGTTGACCTCACCGGAGGAACCCTCACCCGCTCTGGCCTGACGACCAACGTCTACGTGGGCCTGCGCTACCTCGCCTCCTGGCTCTCCGGCAGCGGTGCCGCCGCCATCAACAACCTGATGGAGGATGCCGCCACCGCCGAGATCAGCCGGTCACAGATCTGGCAGTGGATACGCCACAGCAGCTCCCTGGAGGACGACACGATCGTCACAGCCGACCTGGTGCGCCGTGAGATCGCCAACCAGATGGTCGTCATCGCGGACGAGCTAGGCAGCGAGGCATTCGCCGAGCTGCCCTTCGAAGAGGCCAGACGGGTCTTCGAGCAGGTCATCCTGGCCTCGGAATTCGTCGAGTTCCTCACCCTTCCCGCCTACGAACTTCTCGACTGACGGGCCTGACCCACAAGATCCCCTGACGGGACCAGCCGGAAGACCGGGCCTGTCCCACATGAAAGCGAGCAACGAATGCGAAACACCTTCGATGAGCAGGTCGCAGTCCTAGAGAAGGACTGGGCCGAGAACCCCCGCTGGGAGGGCGTCCAGCGTGACTACAGCGCGTCTGACGTCGTCAGGCTGCGGGGCTCGTTCCTCCCGGAGTGTTCGATTGCCCGCCATGGCGCCGAGGCGCTCTGGAAGAAGATGCACGACATGGACTACGTCCACGCTCTCGGGGCAATGACCGGTGGCCAGGCCATCCAGTACGTCAAGGGTGGCCTTCCGGCGCTGTACCTCTCCGGATGGCAGGTTGCCGGCGACGCCAACCTCGCTAACCAGGTGTACCCGGACCAGAGCCTGTACCCGGCCAACTCGGTGCCATCGGTCGTCGAGCGCCTCAACAACGCCCTGCGTCGTGCCGACCAGATCGAATGGTCAGAGAACAACGGCGTGATGCTGCGCGACTGGATGGTCCCGATCGTGGCCGACGCCGAAGCGGGATTCGGTGGCGCCCTGAACGTCTACGAGCTCATGAAGAAGATGCTGCGGGCCGGCGCCGCGGGCGTGCACTTCGAGGACCAGTTGGCCTCCGAGAAGAAGTGCGGCCACATGGGTGGAAAGGTGCTCATCCCGACCCAGCAACACATCCGCACCCTGACCGCTGCCCGTCTGGCTGCCGACGTTCTCGGTGTTCCGGCAATCGTGCTCGCACGTACCGACGCCCTTGCGGCCAACCTCATCACCAGCGACGTGGACGACCGCGACAAGCCGTTCCTCACCGGCGGCCGCACCGCTGAGGGCTTCTACGAGACGCAGACCGGTATGGGCGCCCCGATCGCCAGGGCCATCGCCTACGCCCCGTACAGCGACCTCATCTGGTGCGAGACCGGCACGCCGGACCTGGACCAGGCCAAGGAGTTCGCCGACGCGGTGCACGCCGAGTACCCCGGCAAGATGCTGGCCTACAACTGCTCGCCGTCGTTCAACTGGAAGGCGGCCCTCGACGACGAGACGATCGCCAAGTTCCAGAGTGAGCTCGGGAAGATGGGCTACAAGTTCCAGTTCATCACGCTGGCCGGCTGGCATGCGCTGAACTCCTCTGCCTTCGAGTTGGCCCGCGACTACACCAAGTCGGACATGACGGCCTACGTCGCCCTGCAGCAGGCCGAGTTCGACATGGAGGACGATGGCTACACCGCCACACGCCACCCGCGCGAGGTCGGTGCCGGCTACTTCGACGTCGTCGCCACGATCATCTCCGGTGGTACCGCCTCGACGTTGGCCCTTGAGGGCTCCACCGAGGAGGAGCAGTTCTAGGCACCACCTGACCCCTACGTGTCGTACCGTCCCCCCCGTGCCCAGATCCCAAGGAACCAACCCGACGCGCTCCCTGCTGGTCGCGGCGTGCATCGCCATGGCTGTTGTCGCAGCCGGGGTCGGCACTGCTGGAGCGCTCGACGGTGCGGTCCTGGGACCCGACGAGATCATCCTGCCGGTCGTCGCGAGGCTTCCCGGTGGGACGATCGTCAGCTCGACCTGCGGCAACCAGATCGTCTACGACGACGGCAACCCGTACGGGCCGGTCGACGTGGTGCTCGACCCGGGACACGGCGGGCCCGAGTCGGGGTCGGTCGGGTCCAACGGCCTGACCGAACGGGACCTCAACCTCATCGTGGCCTTCTACGCCCAGTTGGCACTCGAGGACCTCGGCTACACAGTGGCGCTCACCCGACGCCGTGACCTGCAGATGCCGATCCGCCAGCGGACCGCCATCGCAAACGCCCTGGAACCGCAGGTCTTCGTGTCGATCCACCACAACGGTGGGGCGGTCCGACGCTCCGACACGCCGGGAACCGAGACCTTCCACCAGGTCGACGATCCGGAATCGATCCGGCTGGCCGGCATCCTGTTCGAAGAGGTCCAGTCGGCCTTCGCACCGTTCTGGGTTCCGTGGGTGGACACGGTCCACCAGGGGGCGTCCACACGGCTCCGCGAACCCCGTGCAGAGACCTACGGGATACTCCGGATGACACCGGACCTGACCTCGGTGATCGTCGAGGGGCTGTATCTCTCGAACCCACCGGAGGCACAGCTCCTGGCCCTGCCCGAGGTCCAGGAAATGGAAGGCCGGGCAATCGCTGCAGGCATACACCGCTTCCTGACCACGTCGGACCCGGGATCGGGTTTCCGGCCAGAGTTCTTCGATGCCCACACGACCGGAACCGGCACCGCCCGCGGGTGTGTGGACGCCCAACTGAGTCCCCCGGTCGAGATCACCACGGGCTTCACCACCGAGGAACACGCCGACCTGGCGGCCGCGGCACGGTCACTGGGCCGTTCCACGGACTGGCTGCTGCGCTTCGGTGTGCACACGTTGAAGTTCCTGGACG
>JAAZXC010000037.1 GCA_014240365.1 Acidimicrobiales bacterium
TACATCACGCCCGGGTACGCCATGAAGAGCTTGTAGCTGGTGACCCCCGCCAGGGCGAGGCGCTCCATCTCCGGCAGCCGCTCCTCGGGCATATCCGTGATGATCATGTGGAAGGCGTAGTCGATGGCGCACTGCCCCTCGGCCTTGGCCTGCCATGCCTCGAGGCTGTCGCGGACGTTCTCGCCGGTCTTCTGGACGGCGAAGTCGACGATGGTCGTCGTGCCGCCCCAGGCCGCTGCACGGGTGCCGATCTCGAAGGTGTCCGAGGCGAAGGTCCCGCCGAAGGGCAACTCCATGTGAGTGTGGCAGTCGATGCCGCCGGGAACCACGTACTTCCCAGTGGCATCGATGATGCGCTGCGCTCCCGATTCGGCCGATACGGCCAGCGTCGAGCCGGGTTGGAGCACCGCGACGATCGTGGTGCCGTCGACCAGCACCTCGGCAGCGTGGCGTCCGGTGGCGCTGACCACCGTTCCGTTCTTTATAAGTGTCGTCATGGTTCCCCCTTCAGGACCCGTGTAGCGGGCCGTGGGCGCGTCAGCCCAGCCCCTCGATGATTCGTACCAGCACGTCGGCCGCCTCGTCTATCTCCGCCTCGGTGACGGTCATTGGTGGGGCGATCCGCAGCACGTTGCCGTATAGGCCACCCTTGCCGATCAGCAGGCCGGCGGCACGAGCCTCCTCCATGATCCGGCGGGCCGCCTCGGTGTTGGGTTCCAGGGTTCCGGCCTGGACGGTCTCGATCGCCAGCATGAGGCCCTTGCCGCGCAACTCGGCCACCACCGGGGAAGCATCCACCGCCGGCTGGAGGTGGCCAGCCAGGCGCGCACCCATGGCCAGGGCGTGGCCCTGGATGTCGTGCTTCAGCATGTACCTGATGGTCGCCAGGGCACCCACGGCGCTCATCGGGTTCCCGCCGAAGGTTGAGAGTGAGTTGCCGGGCAGGGAGTCCATCAGGTCCGCAGTGGCAACCACGCCGCCGAGGGCCAGGCCGTTTCCAACCCCTTTGGCGAAGGTCAGGAGGTCCGGCGTCATCCCGTGGGCCTGATAGCCCCAGAAGTTCTCTCCGGTCCGACCCCAACCGGTCTGGACCTCGTCGGAGATGAAGAGGACGCCACGGTTGTCCAGCTCCTTCTTCATGGCGCCGAAGAAGCCGTCCGGTGGGGTGGCGAAGCCCCCGACACCCTGGATGGGCTCGGCAATCATGGCCGCCACATCCCCCGAGGTCATCATGTCGAAAACCTGGGTCAGGTCGTCGACGCAGGCATCGGTATAGGCCTCGTCATCGAGATGCCGGAACGGACTGCGTAGCCGGTATCCGCCGTGCACGTAGTTGACGGACAGGCCACTGACGCTGGTCGGGGACCAGGAACTCTGAGCGGTGATCGCAATGGTCGTGAAGGACCTGCCGTGGTAGCTGTTGCGCAGCGCCAGGACCTGATTGGACCGACGCGAGACGGTGGCCAGCATGAGGGCCGCATCGTTGGCCTCGGTACCTGATGTGGTGAAGAACACCTTGGCATCGGGGATGCCCGACAGCCCGGCGATGAGCTCGGCAAGCTCGATCATGGACTCAGACAGGTAGAGGGTGGAGGTGTGGAACGTCCTGGACGCCTGGGCACGGACCGCTTCGGTGATCTCGGGGATGTCGTAGCCGAGGCTGGTGGTCAGGATGCCGCCGAAGAAGTCCAGGTACCGGTTGCCCTCGACGTCAAAGACGTGGCGACCCTTGCCGTGGTCGAACGAGATGGGTGGGTCGTAGTAGAGCGACAGCCAGTTGGGCAGGACGGCCCGGTGCCGTTCCAGTAGCTCAGCGTTGGTGGTCATCGGCTACTCCAGCTCGTCGTGCGGATGCGGGTCGGTGATCGCCCTGGGAGTCAGGCCCGGGTGAGGGGGTCGTACATGTCGGGACGGCGGTCCCGGTAGAAGGCCCACTGGTTGCGTACCTCGTCGACCAGGTCCAGGTCCAGGTCCCTGATGATGAGCTCTTCGTCCTGGTCGGAGCAGACGTCACCCACGAACTGGCCACGCGGGTCCACGAAGTACGTGCTGCCGTAGAAGTCGTTGTCTCCCAACTCTTCGACGCCCACCCGGTTGATGGCCCCTACGAAGTACATGTTGGCGGCGGCTGACGCCGGCTGCTCCAGCTGCCAGAGATAGGACGACAGGCCCCGACTGGTAGCAGACGGGTTGAACACCATCTGGGCGCCGTTCAGGCCCAGCGCCCGCCAGCCCTCCGGGAAGTGCCGGTCGTAACAGATGTAGACGCCGACCCTGCCGACCGCCGTGTCAAACACCGGGTAGCCGAGGTTCCCGGGCCGGAAGTAGAACTTCTCCCAGAAGCCCTTGACCTGCGGGATGTGGGTCTTGCGGTACTTGCCCAGGTAGGTCCCGTCGGCGTCGATGACCGCCGCGGTGTTGTAGAGCAGGCCCTCCTGCTCCTTCTCGTACATCGGCAGGATCAGGACCATGCCGTACTTCGCTGCCAGCTCCTGGAACCGCCGGGTTGTCGGGCCGTCCGGGATGGCCTCGGCGTAGTCGTAGTAGACGGCGTCCTGGACCTGGCAGAAGTAGGGGCCGTAGAAGAGCTCCTGGAAGCACATGACACGGGCTCCGGCCGCTGCCGCCGATGCCAGGTGCTCCTCGTGGAGCTGGATCATCGACTCCTTGTCGCCCGTCCACCGGGTCTGGAGCATCGCGGCCCTCACCTCGTTAGCCATCTCCGCCTCCCTGGGCTCTCACGTCCGATGTCCCCTGGCGACGCCGCTGTTTAACGGCGCAGAGGAACGGTAAACACGGACAGTAGTGGCACCGGGAAGCGATCTGGGAAGGGTGCCAGCGGAATCTTTTGCTGCCCGTATGCCGCCAGAACCAGAAGTGGCACCAGAACCCTTGGAGGGGTCACCCCCGAGCCACGGGCCCGGTGGCTACCTCGGTCTCGATCCGGAAGGGAAGGGCTACCTCGGTCTCGATCCGGAAGGGAAGTACGTGGGATCCTTATCGAATGACCAATGAGGCCCCCGGCGTCGGTGCTAATCCCGACCAGTCATTGCTGGAAGACGGTGACGGCCTGCTTGACTGGTCCGCCCTCCAGGCCTGGATCACCACAAGCACGGTCCCGGGTGTGGGACCGGTGGTGGCGAGTCGACGTCTCGCCGGAGGAACACAGAACAACCTCTTCGAGCTGACCCGGGAGGACGGTTCAACGACCGTGCTGCGCCGACCGCCACGGCACCCCCGGCCGGAGAGCGACAAGACCATGCTGCGCGAGGCCAGGGTGCTGACCGCCATCGAAGGCCACGGAGTCCCGCAGCCGATCTGTCACGCCGTATGCGATGACCCCGGCGTCATCGGCACCTGCTTCTACGTCATGTCGGCTGTGGGGGGCTTCGCCCCGGTGGGCGATCTACCCGGCCGTTACGCCACCAACCCCGAGTGGCGGCATCGGCTGGGCCTCGCCATGGTCGACGCCATCGCAGCCCTGGCCCGCGTCCGACCCGCCGAAGTCGGCCTTGGCGACCTGGGTCGTCCCGAAGGCTGGCTGGAACGCCAGGTGGGCAGGTGGCGGACACAGCTGGAGTCGTATTCGGCGTTCGACTGCTACGACGGTCCTGACCTGCCTGAAGTCGAACGTGTCGGCGACTGGCTGGAGGCGCACCGCCCCGATGACTTCACCCTCGGAATCATCCACGGCGACTACCACCTGGCCAACGTCATGGCCTCCCATGATCGGCCGGAGCTGACGGCGGTCCTGGACTGGGAGCTGACCACGCTGGGCGATCCTCGCCTCGACCTGGCATGGCTCCTGACCACCTCAGGTGGGGTCGGCTCCTTTGAGACGATGGCCAACGGTTTCCCGACGACCGACGAGTTGGTTTCCCGCTACGGCGAAGGGACAGGCCTCCGGATGGATGATCTGACCTGGTGGCGGGCGCTGGCCTGCTACAAGCTGGGCATCATCCTGGAGGGCACCAACGCCCGTGCTGCGGCCGGCCGGGCCCCCGTCGAGATCGGCCATGACCTTCATGGGCGGGCGGTCGACCTGTTCACCCAGGCCTCCGGCCTGATCGACCGGCACTGAGGGTCGGGGCGGCCCGGCATGCTTGTCCCATGACGGCGATCCCGACAGAACCACCGCTGGCCGGCTGGCGCGTCGGCGTCACCGCCGACAGACGGGCAGACCAGCAGGCGGACGCCCTGCGCCGCCGGGGAGCCGAGGTGGTGCAGGGCTGCACCATGCGAACACTCGACCTTTCCGACAATGTCCGCCTGCTTGAGGTGTCACGGGCGCTCGTCGACCAGCCGCCGGAGACCCTGGTGCTCCAGACCGGCATGGGTCTGACCATGTGGCTCGATGCCATGGACGGCATCGAGCTCGGCGACCAGGTCCGTACTGCACTCGGAGGCTGCGAGGTTCTGGCCCGTGGACCCAAGGCCGTGAGCGCTGCCCGACGGGCCGGTCTGGTGGTGGCGTGGTCGGCACCCGATGAGTTGTTCTCCCAGATCGTGGACCACGTGGCCGCGACAGGAGGCCGCGACACGCTGTTCCTGCAGGTCGACGGCACCGACGAGGAGGTGCTGGCCGCTCCGCTGGCCGGCTCCTGCCGAGAGGTCGTGGTGGTGCCGATCTACCGTTGGGCACTACCGGTCGACGTGGGCCCCGCCGAAGCGCTGGTTGACGCAATCTGCGACGGCAACCTGGATGCCGTGACTTTCACGACCCGTCAGGCCGCCGTCCACCTGGTCCAGATCGCAGAGGCCCGCGGCCGTCGCGACGAGCTCCTGGCGGCACTGGACGGGGTCCGGGTGGTGCCTGTCTCGGTCGGGCCCATCTGCTCGGAGTCGATGCGATCGCTCGGAATGACCGGACTGGTGGAACCGGAACGGGCCCGCCTGGTGCCCATGCTGGACGCCCTGGCAGAGGTGGCCTCAGCCCGCTCGACAGGTTGAGGCCACGATTCGAGATCAGCCCTCGGAACCCTCTAGGGGCTCAGGCTCATCCGCGACCGACAACTCGGCGGCCCGCAGGCCGCGAGGCTGCAACTCCACCTCGGCGGGAGCGACCAGTCCTTCGCTGCCCACCCCGAGGTCCGGGAACCGTCGCATCGTCGGGAGTAGCCGTCCGTCGACAGATCCGATCAGCTTGTTGAAGGCGCGTGTAGCCGTTTCGAGCCCCCGACCGGTCTTGTCAACGTTCTCCAGCACGTTTCCGACCCGCTCGTAGAGCTCGTTTCCCAACTCGGCGATCTCCTGGGCATGCTCGGCCAGCCGGGCCTGCTGCCAACCACCGGCCACCGCCCAGAGCAGTGCCAGCAGGTTGACCGGTGAGGCCAGAAGGACACGCTGGTTCATGGACTCCTGGAGCAGCTCGGGTCGGGCACGCAGGGCGTCGGCCAGGAAGGACTCGCCCGGGACGAACAGGACCACGAACTCAGGTGCCGGCCCATCGCCGAGCTGCCAGTACTTACGGGAAGCCAGCTCCTTCACGTGGTTGCGTAATGCCATGGCGTGGGCCGCCATCTCCCGGTCGATAACGGCCGGGGCAGTCGCCTCCTGTGCCCGCAGGTAGGCATCCAGCGGAACCTTGGCGTCCACGGCCAGGTACGCGCCATTGGGGAGTCGGACGCGGACGTCGGGGCGGATGCCTACGCCGTCACGGTTCACACCCGAGGACTGCTCCTCGTAGTCGCAGTAGGGCGCCATGCCCGAGAGCTCGATGACGTTCCGCAGCTGGTTCTCACCCCACGCCCCCCGGGCGCTCGTGGATCGGAGGGCCTCGCTGAGGCTGGCCGTGGAGGCACCCAGTTCGGTGATCTGACGACCCAGCTGTCCGGCCATGGAGTCCACCGAGCCCTTGTTCTTCTCGTGGGCCGACCGGAGGTCACCCACGGTCTTCTGGAGCTGGCCCATCTGCAGCTGGAACGGGTCCAGCAACCCTTTCGTCTTTTCGTGGACGGCACCCATGCGTTCGGCTGCCAGGGTCAGGAACTGGTCGTTGTTGGCCTGCAGTGCCGTGGTTGCGGCCTCACCTATCTGTGACTTCACGTCGGCCATCTGGGCCTTCACCTCGGCACCGATCTGCTGGGCCAGAACCGTGCCGTCGAAAAGCGGAACCGTCGACTGGTCGGAGGCGACGGGTGCCGGCCGCTTCACCGACCAGACCACGGACATGACCGCGACCAGCACGGCGAACACTGCTATCAGAACGAGGGCGATCTCCATGCGACGAACGTAGGCGCGCCCTGTGACACCAGCGCGGCAACCGGGACCAGACCTCCCCGACGGGTCAGGTCGCCCAGCCGGCGGGATCAATCGCGCAGGCGAAGCCGTCCAGGTCCTCGCCCGCCGTACGACGCCGGGAGTTCTCCCGGGCCACCTCCATCAGACGTGTGATAGCCGCCCGTCCATCCATGCCCACCGACGAAAAGCCGCCCTGCTCGTCCACCTGTCTGGCCCGGAATGCCCGGGCCACGCCACCGTCCCAGAACGAGACGTTCATCTCGGTGTCACCCTGGAAGGAGGAGAAGACCAGGTTGGTCGAGCCGATGGTCGCCCAGACATCATCGACAACGGCCGTCTTGGCGTGCACGTAGACCTCCTCGTAGCCCCATTCCCGGCGGATACACGGTGCTGAGAGGCAGAACCCTTCGTAGGCACCCAGCGCAGCGAGGGCGTCGTAGCCGGCGGCGATACCCGGGTGGGCCCGGGCGGCAGCCAGCTCCGGCATCGGATCGCCGGGCACCGACGCCATGACCAGCACGCCGCGTTCGAGGGCCTCGCGCAACGCCACCAGGACCACACGGCTCAGCAGGATCTGGTCCTCTATGTAGATGTAGTCCTGCGCAGCCTCAATGGCCGACAGGTACTGCTCCCGGACTGAGTTCTCCCCGTCAGGTAGAGCGTCGTACAGACCGGGCAGCACGCTGCGTTGGATCTGGGCGGTGGTGGTGCCCACCTCACCGGTGCCAGCCGCCCCGGCCGCCGGGGCCGGCAGGTCGGGCGTCCGATCGTGGGGCCATGACCCGTGCAGACGCCCCAACTCCGAAGCACCGTTCCAACGCATCACGAAGTTCTCGTGCACGTCGCTGACCACCGGTCCCCTCACCAGGCAGTGGACGTCATGGACGTTGGAGTACCGCTCCCCCCGCCTGAAGCCCAGTTCCGGGTCGGGCTCGGCATGGTCCCTACCGGCCATCGAACCCCGTGTGATGTTGATCCCGCCGACGAAGGCGACCTCGGCCTCGGTACCAGCGTCCACAAGCCAGGCCTTCTGATGCTGGCACTGCCGACCCACGGCATCCCAGCGGGCCTGCCAGGAGGTGGAGCGCCCACCCAGCAGGCGGCCCGAGGAGCCGGTACCGGCGAAGGTGTCCTCGGCGTCGGCCGCATGGCCCTCCGGATGCCAGAAGAGCACCCGTACGTCGATGCCGCGCGATGCGGCACCATCCATAAGGTCGAAGAAGGTGCCGCGACCTTCCGGGAACCTGGCGTCGACCTCCAGGAAGGCGACACAGACCATCACCGACGTGGTGGCTGTCTCGACGGCGGCGGCGATCCGGTCGAATGCCGATGCACCGTCGACCAGTGGCTCTATGTGGTTAGCGCTGCGCGGCGGAAAGATCGCTCCTGGCGGCGGTGGGATCCGCAGCAGGTCATCACGGGCCGTTGCCACGCTCCGAGGCTAGACGCCCCGGTCGCCGCCGGATCCGACCGGCGACCTAGGGTTTCGCTCCGTGAAGCGGGCACTGGTCATCGAGCACGATTGGTACTGCCCCGCAGCGGGCGTGGGTGACCGCCTGGTCGAACACGGCTATCAGCTGGACGCTTTCCGGGTACTGGATGATCCGACCGACCCGGTCTGCACGAAGCCATATCCGGATGCCACGGACTACGACGTGCTCGTCGTGACCGGCTCCACATGGTCGGTCACGGACACCGACACGATCGGCTCGTGGATCGGCCGCGAGATCGAGATGGTCCGGGCGGCGCATGACGCCGGCGTAGCGGTGCTGGGCCTCTGCTTCGGAGGCCAGGTCCTCTCGGCGGCGCTGGGCGGTGAGGTCAGACAGGTGGACACCCCGGAGTTCGGCTGGCACGAGGTGGACACCGACCTACCGGACGCGATCGCCCCGGGTCCGTGGTTCGAATGGCACTACGACGGATTCACCGTGCCCGATGGCGCCACCGAGATAGCGCGGACCGACGTCTCGCCGCAGGCGTTCCGAATCGGTCGGAGCGTCGGAACGCAGTTCCATCCGGAGGTCACGACCGAGCTCGTGGACCGCTGGATCAACATGGATGAGAAGGAACTGCGTGCCCACGGCGTGGACCCCACCGTCATGGCCGCCAGGTCCAAAGAAGAGGCCGCGGGCAACCGCGCCCGGTCCGATGTACTGGTCGACTGGTTTCTGGACGGCGACTGATACGCCGAGGACCGGCTCAGGCCGTCCAGCCGCTGTCGGGGCGCTCGGGATCTCCCGGGATGTCGTACGGCATTGCCGGCATGCCACCGGGCAGATCGTCCGAGGTGTAGTTGCCGGTCCTACGCCCATGGGAGGTGACGACCATCTCGACGAGGGTGAACCAGTGGGTGTCGAACACCACGAAGGTGTCGGCACCGAGGCGGTCCAGGCACTCAGCCCGGAGGCGGTGCAGGCCTGGTACGAGGCTGCTCTCCTCGCCGTTGTTCAACCCCCGGCGTACGTCCTCGGGCATCACGATGGGCGGCACGTGGGACACCACGGCTGCACCGACGATCTCACCCATGGTGGACCTGCGGTGATCGGCTGGGCGTCGACTCTGTGGGCACGACCAGCAGCATAATCATTTGGGGCCTAATGATCTAGTCGGCAAGCCCATCCAGGACATCCGCCACGGCCTCGACACGGGTGGCCGGGTTCACGAAGCAGAGGCGCAGCACCGGTCGGCCCTCCCAACGGGTGGGCACGCACAGCACGATCCCGGACCGGGCGTTGTGGTCCGACCACGACCGGTAGTCCTCGTCGGCCCAGCCGACCCGCTCGAACAGGACCACCGACAGGTCCGGTTCCATGATCAGCCTCAGATTGGGACGCTCACGGATCTCGGCGACCACGGCACGCGTCGTGGCCAGCACCGTCTCTATCGCCTCGCGGTAGCGGTCCGTGCCGTAGGTAGCCAGCGAAAACCAGAACGGCAGGCCACGCGCCCGCCGGGTGAGGTGCACGGCGAAGTCGGCCGGATTCCACTCCGAACGGTCCACCGACTCGAGATAGCTGGCGAACTGCGAGTGGGCGTTGGCCCCGTGTTCGGGTTCGCGGTAGAGCAGGGCACAGCAGTCGAAGGGGGCGAACAGCCACTTGTGGGGGTCCACGACGAACGAGTCGGCATGCGCGATGCCGACGAACCTGTCAGCCACCGACGGAGCAGCGAGGGCCGCTCCGCCGTATGCGCCATCCACGTGCAACCAGATCCCGTGCTCCCGGCAGACCGCTGAGATGCCCGCCAGGTCATCCACCACCCCGGCGTTGGTCGTCCCGGATGAGGCCACCACGGCGAACACTCCGTCGCCGCCGTCCGATACCAGCACGTCGGCCAGCGCCTCACCGGTCATGCGGCCCTGCGCGTCGCCGGGAACATCCAGAAGGCCGCAGTCCATGACCTTCGCCGCTGCACGAACCGAGCTGTGGGAGTCGGCGGTCGCTGCCAGACGCCATGCCACCGGCTGGCCGCCTCGGTCACCGCGAGCTTTCTCACGTGCCGCCACCAACGCACTCAGGTTGCCCATGGTTGCCCCGGACACGAAGCAACCACCGGCCGTCTCGGGCCAGCCGAGCAGCCCGACCAGCCATGCCAGGGCCTGGTTCTCGGCGGCAATGGCACCAGCCCCTGCCTCCCAGGTACCGGCGAACATCTCGGCAGCGCTGACAGCCAGGTCGAACACCAGGGCAGCCTCGGTGGGAGCCGCCGGGATGAAGGCCAGGTTCATCGGATTGTCCTGGGCTCGGGTGGCGGTCACCACAACCTCGGCGAAGAGCCTCAACGCCTCGTGGCCGCCGATCCCCCCAGGCACGACCGTGTCGCCCAGTTCTTCACGTAGTTGATGGGCCGGTCGGGCTCTGGCCAGCGGGTCCTGGCCGCCGGTGATCCGGCTGCTACTCCAGTCCATTACGGACTGGAGCAACTCTTCGTCATGCGGCCAGAAGGGTTCGTCGGTCACCGGTTGTCCAGATCCTCGGCAGTACGTAGCACGATGCGCAGGAGCCGCGCCAGCGTCGCAGTCTCCTCGGCGGTCAGGTCCCCGGTGACCTGGGCCTCCTCCCGGTTGAAGGCCGGCATCACATCCTCTACAACGGTCGTTCCCGCGTCGGTGAGTGCAACACCGACGCGGCGCCGGTCGGTCAGGACCGGCTGTCGGACCGCCAGCCCCTTGCGTTCAAGCGTGTCGAGCACACCGACCAGGGTGCCTCCGGAGATCCCGGCCTCGGTAGCCAACTCACGGGACTCCTTGGCTCCCCAGATGTGCAGGACGAACAGCACCACGAAGGCGCTCCAGGAAAGGGAATGGGGCTTCAGGACATTGCGTTCCATGTGGTTCCGGACCGTCGTAGCCGTCCGAAACACGTTGGAGACAGCGGCCAGGGAGAGCAGGTCAAGGTCAAGGCCGGACATCCGGTCGCGGATCAGGTGCTCGGCCTCAACCAGCTCGTCGTCGCCGGCGGCGAATGCACTGGGCATCCCCTCACACTACTATTTGGGGCCAAACGATTCACCCCGACTGGTCCGCCGACGATCAGGAAATGGAGGCCCCATGAGCGAACACCACCTGATGATCATCGGCGCAGACAGGGTGGACGCCGACGAGGCCAGCGAGGTCCGATCCCCCTACGACGGCCGGCTGCTCGGCACCGTCCCCGCAGGGACCACCGCACACCTCGATTCCGCCATCGCAGTGGCCGGCGCCACGCTGGCAGCCGGGGCGATCCCCACCCACGAACGGGCATCCATCCTGGACCGGCTGGCCGATTCCCTCACCGCCCACCACGAGGAGTTCGCCCAGAGCATCTCGGCGGAATCCGCCAAGCCGATCACCACCGCACGTGGCGAGGCGGCCCGAGCCGTCGACACCGCCCGGTTCGCAGCCGCAGCGGCCCGCACCATGGGTGGCGAGCTGATCACCATGGACGCCAGCTCCGCGGGCGAAGGCAAGACCGGCTTCGTGAAGCGGGTACCGGTCGGCATCGTGGGAGCCATCTCACCGTTCAACTTCCCCCTGAACCTCGTCTGCCACAAGATCGCACCCGCGATCGCCGCCGGATGCCCGGTCGTGCTGAAGCCGGCATCTTCAACCCCACTGACCGCCATACGCCTGGCCGAGGTCCTGCTCGAGGACTGCGGCCTTCCCCCCGGCTGGCTGAACGTCGTCACCTGCCCCGGCCGGACCGCCGCCCACATGGTCGAACACGATGACGTGGCGATGATCACCTTCACCGGCTCACCGCCGGTCGGCTGGAACATCCGGGCCACCGCACCGAAGAAGAAGGTGTCGCTGGAGCTCGGCAACAACTCACCGATCATCATCGAACCCGACGTGGACGTCGCCGCTGTAGCGGCCAAGTTGAAGGGCGCGGCCTTCGGGTACTCAGGCCAGACCTGCATCTCCACGCAGCGGATCTATGTACACGTCGACATCGCCACAGCGTTCACCGAAGCCATGGCCGCCGAGGCGGCCTCACTGAAGGTGGGCGACCCCTCCGACCCGGCGACAGACCTCTCCTCGCTGATCGACAGTGGCGAGACAGACCGGGTCACCTCCTGGATCGACGAGGCCACAGCGGCCGGCGCCATCCTCGTCTGTGGCGGCACCATGGTCGACGGCGTGCTGGCCCCAACCATCCTCTCCGGCGTCACCGATGACATGAAGGTGAGCTGCATCGAGGTATTCGGACCGGTGGTCGGCATAGCCACCTACACGGACTTCGAGGACGCCCTGAAACGAGCCAACGCCAGCATCTACGGCCTGCAGGCCGCCGTGTTCACCAACGACCTGTCCAAGGCCCTGCGGGCCGCGGACGTACTCGAGTACGGCGGGGTGATGATCAACGAATCACCGTCGTGGAGGGCCGACCACATGCCCTACGGCGGGATCCGCGACTCCGGCAATACCCGGGAGGGGCCCTCCTACACGGTGCGCGAGATGACAGAGGAACGCCTGATCGTCATACAGGCCTGACGGCCTCCCTCAGGGTCGTCTCGGCCGACCTCGACTCTGGGATGGGTTCCTTCGACCTGGCTCCCGGGTTCCACCCCGACCTGCAGGCTGGCTCTACCGCCGCGATCTACTCGGCGGACGTCGTGGTCGACATCACTGCTGGCCCCTGACCCCGGGCTTCACCGGCAGCCACCTCTGCACGCTCTATCAGGGCGCAGATCGGATCCAGAATCTGGGGCCAGGCTGCCTCGGGCATCTCATGGCCCATGCCCTCGATCCAGACCAGCTCGGCACCGGGAATGGCGTCCGCTGTCTCCTGCCCGCCCTGGGGCACGACCAGCGGGTCGGCCGTGCCGTGGATGACGAGCGTCGGTGCGGTGATACCTGCGAGGCCCTCGGTCCGATCGCCGTCGGCCAGGATCGCCAAAGTCTGACGAGACTGACCATCTGGGTGCCAGGACCGGTCGATGCCCGCGATCATCCGCTTGCGGGTCAACTCCTCGTCGAAGCCGAAGCCCCCACCGCTGGTGAGCCTGGCCGCCGCGACCCCGGCCTCGATCCGGCCCTCACGGGTACCCGGGTCTGGAGCCATGAGCACCGCGACGACCTCCTCCTCGCCGAGGATGAAACGCGGCATCGAAAAGATCGAGGTGAGGCTGCTGGTGCGCTCCGGATGACCGGTGGCGAAACGCTGGGCGATCATGCCGCCCATCGACGCTCCGACGATGTGCGCTTCGGCGATGTCGAGCGCGTCGAGCAGCCCGGCGGCGTCGTCAGCCATGTCGCCAAGCGAATATGGCGCGTCAACGACCTCGCCGGCGATCACCGCCATGAAGGCGGCAACTCCATCCGGCAGGCCCAGATGGTCGAGATGGGTGGACAGGCCGATGTCCCGGTTGTCGAACCGGATCACGTAATGGCCCTGGTCGGCCAGTTGCTGACAGAATCCGTCGGGCCAGACGGTCATCTGGGCTCCGAGGCCCATTATCAGCAGGACCGGCGGACCAGCCCGATCGCCGAACGTCTCGTACTCCAGGACCATTCCGTTGCTGCTCGCCTGCGGCATCCAGTTCCCCTCGCTCGACTGACGCTGGCTAGGTTGCCACCATGGGTGACGAGCTCTGGCAGCGGACGGGCGCGGAGATGGCCTCCATGATCGCCACAGGCGAAGTATCCAGCCGCGAGGTGGTCGATGCCCAGTGCGACCATCCGATCTATCCCGGCCGTCGGGAAGTCGGCCCTGTGGACGGCGTAGTCGGCGGCGGCCGAACCGAAGCGGTTGCCGTCCACGCCCGGACCGTCGGCCACCTCAGACCTCCAGCATCAGGGTGGCTGGACCCTCGTTGGTGATCTCCACGACCATGTCGGCCCGGAACCGACCGGTGGCCACCGTCAGCCCCCGCTCCCTCAGACCAGCCACCACCATCTCGACAAGCGGCTCGGCGTGTTCAGGTCCGGCAGCGGCACTCCAACCGGGACGCCGACCCCTGGTGGTGTCGCCGTAGAGGGTGAACTGACTGACCACCAGGACCTCCCCACCCACCTCGGAGACCGAGAGGTTCATGACACCATCGGCATCGTCCATGATCCGCAGCCCCGCCAGCCGGCCAGCCAGCCTGTCCGCCTCGTCCGGACCGTCACCGTGGGTGATGCCTACGAACACGCAGAGGCCGGAACCCACCTCGCCCACCACTGCGGCATCCACCGACACCGAAGCACGGGACACCCTCTGGACCAGTGCTCGCATTCCGGCGACCCTAGGCGCAGGCCGGCTCGCGGCGACATGGGTCACCCGCACCCGGAGTAGGTATCGGTCCGACCGGCAGCCAGACTTGTCGGATGCCTTCCCCGACCCTGAGCGCCGGCGACGCGAAACGTCCGGCACCGGCAGTGGACGACCCCCTACGGATCGCCTACCTCGCCTACCGAGGCAAGCCCCACTGTGGCGGACAGGGCGTCTACACCCGCCACCTGACCAGGGCGCTCGTGGACCTCGGCCACCATGTCGAGGTGCTGGCCGGCCCGCCGTACCCAGATCTGGACGAGCGGGTCCCGCTGGTCACGTTGCCCAGCCTGGAGCTCTACAACGACCATTTTCCGATGCGCAAGCCCCGCATCTGGGAGATGAAGGACCGCTGGGACGTCGCCGAGGCGATGTCGTTCAACACCGGCAACTTCTCCGAACCGATGGCGTTCAGCATGAGGGCCAGGGACCACCTCCGCCACCGCACCCACGAGTTCGACCTGGTGCATGACAACCAGTGCCTCGGTTGGGGCGTACTGCTCATGCAGGAGCGCGACGGCTACCCGGTCCTGTCCACCATCCACCATCCGATCACCGTGGACCGCAGGCTCGAGATCCAGCACGCCCGGACCCGCTGGGAGGAGTTCGGGAAGCGTCGTTGGTACGCATTCACCAGAATGCAGACCCAGGTCGCCAAGCGTATGCCCAGGGTCATGACCGTCTCGAAGTCCTCGGCCGGCGACATCGCCGCCGATCACCACGTGGACCCGTCGCGGATCCACGTGGTTCCCGTTGGTGTCGACCCGGACCTGTTCATGCCCGTAGCCGGTGTCAAACGGGTCCCCGGCCGCATAGTCACCACCGCCAGCGCCGACGTCGTCATGAAGGGCCTCAAGTACCTGCTGGAGGCCATTGCCAAGCTCCGCACCGAACGCCACGTGGAGCTCGTCATCATCGGGAAGCCGAACTCCGACAGCGCCTCCACCAAGGTCTTCGAGGACCTCGGCCTGACCGACTGCGTGAGCTACGTACACGGCGTGTCAGACCAGCGGATCGTCGAGCTCTACAGCGAGGCCGAGGTGGCCTGTGTGCCGTCGCTCTACGAGGGGTTCTCGCTTCCCGCCATCGAGGCGATGTCGTGCGGCGTGCCGCTCGTGACCACGACCGGTGGGGCCCTACCCGAGGTCACCGGCACGCATGCCGAAACCTGCTTCCAGGTACCGCCGGGCGACGGCGACGCCCTGGCCGCGATGCTCCGAACCGTCCTGGACGACCCGGGGCTCCGCGACCGCGTGGGTGCGGCCGGCCGTCAGCGGGTCATCGATCAGTGGAGCTGGCGACACACCGCCCTGCGGACCGTGGAGCAGTACCGGGCGCTCCTGGACGAGACCTCCCGGCGTTGAGGCACCTGTGCTGACCGCCGACTACGAGAGGTTGGGCCTTAAGCCCGGCGAGCTGGTCCTGGACCTCGGCTGCGGCTTCGGACGCCACGCCTACGAGGCGCTGCGACGCGGCGCCCACGTGGTGGCCTGTGACCTGGGCCTCGACGAACTCCGCCAGGTCCTCTCCATCGGAGCCGTCATGCACGCCGGCGGAGAGGTCGCCGACGACACGATCCTGGAGTCCGTCAACGGCGACGCCACCGGGCTGCCCTTCGCCGACGGGTCCTTCGACCGGATCATCGCCTCAGAGGTGATGGAGCACATCGACGACGACGAGGGTGCCCTCGCCGAGCTGGTCCGGGTGCTACGTCCGGGAGGCGTGCTGGCGGTGACCATCCCGGCACGACTACCAGAGCGGATCTGCTGGGCGCTCTCGTCGGACTACCACGCCCCCGCACAGGTGGGAGGACACGTCCGCATCTACGGACGACACGAACTGCAGGACAAGATGACCGCATCGGGTCTGGAGGGGATAGGCGCCCACCGGGCCCACGCCCTCCACAGCCCCTACTGGTGGCTACGTTGCGCCGTGGGTCCGAACCGCCCCATCGCCGACAGCCGACTGGTCTCGTTGTACCACCGTCTCCTCACATGGGACATCGTGAAGGCTCCGCGGACTACCCGCATCGCAGAACGAATCCTGACCCCCGTGCTGGGCAAGAGCCTCGTGGTCTACGCCCGCAAGCCCGGCGGCACCGTGTAGACGGACCCATCACCGGACCGGAGGGAGGTGGCCGGTGTCCCTGCCTGAACTACCCGGCCTCCTGACAGCCGACGACCTGGTCCTCACTGCCGGGACGATCGCCGAGTGGCAGCTGCCCAACGGGATGATCCCGTGGTTTCCCGGCGGCCACGCCGACCCGTGGAACCACGTGGAGGCCGCCATGGCAATGGCCGTCGCCGGACATCTGGACGAGGCGGAGGCCGCATACCGGTGGCTGGTGGAGAACCAGCACCCGTCGGGCGCCTGGCACCAGTACTACCTGGCCGACGGGATCGAGGACCCCAAGTTCGACGGCAATGTGACTGCCTACGTGGCCACCGGGGTGTGGCACCACTGGCTCCTGACCGGTGACCGGGGATTCCTGGAGTCGATGTGGCCGGTGGTGGAGCGGGCGATCGACTTCGTTCTGGACCTTCAGACGCCCCGTGGCGAGATCCTCTGGGCCCGGCACGAGGACGGCACGCCATGGTCGTTCGCCCTTCTGACGGGATCTGCCAGCATCTGCCACAGCCTGCGCTGCGCCGTGGCAGTGGCCGAGGAGATGGGCCGTGAGCGTCCCGACTGGGAACTCTCGCTGGGACATCTTGCCCACGTGGTGCGTACCCGTCCCGAAGGGGCCTTCGCCCCGAAGGACCGCTGGGCAATGGACTGGTACTACCCCGTGCTGAGTGGCGCCATCTGTGGCGCCGATGCCCGGCGCCACCTGGCCGAACGCCGACACGAATTCGTTATGGACGGCCGGGGCGTGCGCTGCGTCAGTGACAAGGACTGGGCGACCGCTGCCGAGACGAGCGAATGCGCCATTGCCTACCAGCTGGCGGGAGAGCACCAGATCGCCATGGACCTGTTGGCGACCACCACCCCGATGCGCCGCGACGACGGCCGCTACCTGACGGGAATCGTCTACCCGGACCTGGTGACCTTCCCCGACAACGAGTGCTCCACCTACACCGCCGCCGCCGTGGTGCTGGCCAGCGACGCCCTGAGCGGGTCCAGCCCGGCGTCGGGGATCTTCGTCGACCACTCCACACTGCCGGACATCATCGACATCGAACCGCTGGTGCACGAGGCCGACCAGTCGGTGTAATAAGTAATAACGGGCGTCGGACCAACTGGCACTGAACTGACAGGCGCCGAACCAGCTGGCACCTCCGCAGGGTCCGCCCCGCGCGTCAGATCCCGGCGCCGATGCGCACCAGAACGCGCAGCGACCCGACGGCGTCCACCTCGGCGAAGCAACCCGATCCGAGGGCCCGGGTCCAGATCTCGTACGGAGGACGCCCACCGTCGGCCGGGTCCTCGAACACGTCGTGGATGAGCACGGTGCCACCGGGGGCCACCTGCGGCATCCAACCCTCGTAGTCCAGGTGCGCCGGCTCCGTGCCGTGGCCACCATCGATGAACAGCAGCGCCAGCGGGGTGTCCCATGCGGCGGCAACGGCCGGCGAATCGCCCACGAGGGCAACCACCGTGCCCTCCAGCCCCGCCCCGTGGATGGTCCGGCGAAACAGTGGCAGCGTGTCCATCAGACCCGTGGCCGGGTCCACCAGGTCGGGCTCGTGCCACTCCCAGCCGACCTGGTTCTCCTCTGAGCCCCGATGGTGGTCCAGTGCGAAGAGCAGCCTGCCCGCTTCGAGCGCAGCAGCTCCCAGATAGCAGGTCGACCTGCCGCAGTAGCTGCCCACCTCCAGGAACGGACCCTCAGCGGACACCGCCGCTGCATGCCGGTAGAGCGCCCGGCCCTCGTCTGGCGGCATGAAGCCGCGGGCGGCGTCGGCGTGTGCCAGCACCTCGGCGGTGCGTTCGGAGATGGGGCCGGCTTCGGACATCCTCAGGATCCCGTGGCGCTGTCGCCGCCCTCCGGCCTGTCCCCCCATATGACGTGGTGGAAGACCATGTAGCGGACGATCCAGAGGGCTGCGAAGGCCCCGGCGTTGGCCAACTGGACCGACAGGGCGCCACCGAATATGGAATCGACCACGCCGACGACCGCAGTGGAGAGGAAAAGGCCGGCGAAGGAGAGGATCCAGAAGGGGGCTATCTCGCCAACGGTGTGGCCGCCCTGGTCCTGTTCCCAGACGTAGTGGCGGCTCAGCCAGTAGGCGGGCCAGCTGCTGATGGCGACGGCTGCGGCGTTGGCGAACGCACCGGGCCAGCCCAGCACGCTGTGGAAGGTGAACAACAGGCTCTGGCCGACGACGATGTTGACCATCGAGACCCTGGAGAAGCGGATCAGGGTCTGCCCGTGGTCCCGCCAGAGGCGTTTCGGGAGGGAGAGAGGGTTGGAGGCCACGACGGGGCAGCCTAACGACGACGCCCACTTCGATGGCATGCGGACTCCCGTTCGCCAGCCCCGGCCGGAGTCCCATGAGGGAACAATTTCGGTCAGGAATCCGGGTCCGTGAAAAGGCGTTCGGCCAGGCGCCTGGCCGTCACACCCGGTGGTTCGTCCGGGTTCTCAGCCCCGTCTACGACATGGCCGAAGGCAGCCTCCACCACTGCTGCGGATGCCGCCAGGACCAGATGCTCGAGGTGGGAACGGACCTCGGCCCGGCGTCGGCCCTCTCGCCGCGCTTCCAGCAGCCCGGCGGCCAGGAGCGCCTCCAGGTGGGTGTCGACGGCATCGGCCAGCTCGGACACCCCCCTGCCGGTGGTGGCGACGGTGGACACGATCGTGGGCCTGGCAACCGCGTCGGAGCGACCATGCCCGGTCAGCTTCGAGAGGTCCAGCATCAGCTCCAGGTCCCGTCGGACGTCGGCGGCATCAGGCCGGTCGAACTTGTTGACGGCGAACAGGTCGGCCACCTCCAGGAGACCGGCCTTGTTGGCCTGCACGGCATCGCCCATGCCGGGCGTTACAACCACCACCGCCGTGTCGGTCGCCGCCGTGACGTCCACCTCGACCTGTCCCACCCCGACCGTCTCGACGATGACGGGATCGAATCCGGCCATGTCCAGGACGCGCACCATGCCCGGTACTGCCAGGGCCAGGCCTCCGGCGTGGCCCCGGGTGGCCACGGAGCGGATGAAGACCCCGGCGGCGGTGGCGCCGGCCATCCGGACCCTGTCGCCGAGGATGGCGCCGCCGGTGAGAGGCGACGACGGGTCCACTGCCAGCACAGCCGGTCGGCGCCCGTTCTCAGCCAGGAGGATGGTCCATGCGGCGGTGAGGGTGGACTTTCCGGAACCCGGTGGGCCGGTCAGCCCGACCACGTGGGCATTGCCGACATGACGGTGTGTCGCCTCGGCGACCTGCTCGGCCAGGTCCCCGCCACGTTCCACGAAGGTCAGGAGGCGTGCGGTGGCCCGCAGCTCCCCACCACGCGCCGCTGCTACGAGTTCGGCGATATTGCGGTCGGCCACAGGTGCCATGTGTCGGAGCCGGTCAGTGGCCGCGGCCGGCCACAGCGGCCTGGACGCAGGCAACGACATCGGCGGCCGGCGAGCCGGGACCGAGAACGCCTGCCACCCCGGCGGCGGCCAGTATCGGGCGGTCCTCATCGGGCACGATGCCGCCAATGACCACAGGCACGTCCAGACCGGCATCAGCCAGGGCATCGACCATGAGGGGACCGAGCGTGAGGTGGCCGGCGTTGAGCATCGAGATCCCGACGACGTCGGCGTCCTCCTGCTCGACTGCGTCGATGATGCTCGCCGTGGTCTGGCGCAGCCCAAGGTAGACGACCTCCATACCGCCGTCCCGCAGCATCCTGGCAACCACCTTCAGGCCACGATCGTGACCGTCCAGGCCCAGCTTGGCCAGCACCACCCTGACCGGCGTCTCGTCGGCCATCAGATGACCGCCTGCTCGACGTATGTACCGAACACGCCCTCCAGGGCCTCGACGATCTCGCCGACCGTCGTGCGTACGGTGACGGCCTCCATGAGCGCCGGCATGAGGTTGGTGGTGGGATTCCCGGCGTCGGCCACGACCCGGCGGAGCGAGTCGGCGACAGCACGGTCGTCGCGGGCCTGCTTCACGGTGGCGAGGCGCTTCAACTGGAGGTCCTCGGTCTCCTGGCCTATGCGCAGAAGACGTGCCCGCTCGGCATCATTGCCTTCGGTGAAGGCATTCACCCCGACGACGATCCGGTCGCCTGCGTTTATCTCACGCTCGTACCGGTAGGCGGCGTCGGCGATCTCACCCGCGAACCATCCGCTCTCGATCCCGGCGTAGACGCCCTCCAGGATGGATCCGCCGCCCAGGTCGTCCAGGTGGGTGAACACGTCGGTGGCACGGCGCTCCATCTCGTCGGTCATCCACTCCACGTAGTGCGAACCGCCCAGCGGATCAGCCACGTTGGCCACACCGGTCTCGTGGGCAATCACCTGCTGGGTACGCAACGCAATACGGGCCGCCCCCTCGCTGGGAAGTGCGAGGGCCTCATCGTGGCTGTCGGTGTGGAGGCTCTGGGTGCCACCCATCACGCCGGCGAGGGCCTGCAGAGCCACGCGGGCGATGTTCACCTCGGGCTGCTGGGCGGTCAGCGAGACTCCGGCGGTCTGGGTGTGGAACCGCAGCTTGAGGCTCCGCTCGTCGGTGGCTCCGTATCGGTCGCGCATCCAGTTGGCCCAGATGCGGCGAGCGGCCCGGAACTTGCCGACCTCCTCGAAGAAGTCGTTGTGGCTGTTGAAGAAGAAGCTCAGGCGGGGGGCGAAATCGTCGACGTCGAGGCCGGCCGCCATGGCAGCCTCCACGTAGGCGAAGCCGTTGGCCAGGGTGAAGGCCAGCTCGTGGGCTGCCGTGGAACCCGCCTCCCTGATGTGGTAGCCGGAGATGGACACCGGGTTCCAACGGGGCATTTCGGCGGTGGTGAAGCGGATCACGTCGGTCACCAGGCGCACTGACGGGCGTGGCGGAAAGACGTACTCCTTCTGCGCCTGGTACTCCTTCAGGATGTCGTTCTGGAGGGTGCCGGACAGGAGGCTCCTCTCGACGCCGCCCTCTTCGGCCATCGCCACGTACATGGCCAGCAGGATGGGCGCCGGTCCGTTGATCGTCATCGACGTGGAGATGCTCCCCAGGTCGATGCCGGCGAACAGGTCGACCATGTCCTCGACGGTGTCGACGGCCACGCCGGCCCTACCGACCTCGCCCAGTGCCCAGGAGTGGTCGGAGTCGCGACCCATGAGGGTCGGCATGTCAAACGCCGTCGAGACACCTGTGCCTCCGGCGCGGAGCAGGTCGTGGAAGCGGGCGTTCGTGTCACCGGCCGTTCCGAAGCCGGCGAACATCCGCATCGTCCAGAGGCGGGACCGGTACATCTCGGCGTGCACGCCCCGGGTGTAGGGGAACTCGCCCGGGAGCGGACCATCGCCGTAGACGCCGTCCACCGGGATACCGGAGAGGGTTCGGAAACCGGGGCCGGAATCGGTTCGTGAGTCGGAGTTCACCATTCCGCAAGATTACTAGGACTTCCGACTATTTGCCACCCGATCATCTATCGGCTGTCCCCTAGACTGCCGGCGTGCCACTTTCCTTCGATCCGATCGCCGAGGCCCGACGCAACTGGGAGGCACACGGCTGGGGAGCCGCCGACCGGATGTCGGCCGCCACCTCGATAACCCGGGCCCACCAGATCCTCCTCCACCGGATCGATACAGCCCTCGAACCCCACGGCCTGGTCTTCAGCCGCTTCGAGGCCCTGGCTCTCCTGTCCTTCAGCCGGACCGGCTCCCTCCCCCTCGGAAAGATCGGCGACCGACTCCAGGTCCACCCCACCAGCGTCACCAACACCATCGACCGGCTGGAGGCCGACGGCCTGGTGGCCCGGGTACCGCACCCCACCGATCGGCGAACCACCCTCGCCGAACTGACCGACTCGGGACGCAGGGCGGTCACCGCTGCGGCCGCCGCCCTGGCCGACATCGGCTATGGGCTTGATGGCATGTCCGACCTCGAGACATCCCGGACCGACGACGCCCTAATGGCACTGCGCCAGGCGGCCGGTGACTTCCCTCCGGATCCACCCGCCCGGACCACCGGCCCACACTGAGGCCCGCGAAACAGGTGACCTTTGCGGACCGGTCCGGCCGGGTGCCGTGGCCCTAGGGTTCAGCCCATGCTCATAGCCACCGTCCTGGGTCTCGTGGCCCTCATCGCCGGGCTGGTCCTCGGATGGCCGGTGCTGGTGCTGCTGTCCATCATCTTCACCGTGGTGCAGGCGATCATGCTGGCGGCCAAGACCCGGCGGATGTCGCCGCCCCAGTAGTGGCGGGGTTCCTCGACGTTGCCGGTC
>JAAZXC010000038.1 GCA_014240365.1 Acidimicrobiales bacterium
CTGGGCCGTGGACGGCGTGGCCCGCATGCTCCAGACCATCGAACGCATTCGCCTCCGGCGCAGCGACGACAGGCCCGGGCTGGTCGGGATTGCCGTGAACCGTCTGGGCCGAACGCGTGACGGCCGCTACTGGAACGAGCAACTGGAGGAGGCCTACCCGGGTCGGTGTCTGCCTCCCATCCGCCTGAGAGCAGCCGTGGCCGAGGCGGCGGCGCATTCGCTGCCGATACATGCCCTGGGTCGCCGTCCGGGTGCCGTCGAGGCTGCTGCCGAGTTCGAGGTCCTGCTGGACCGGATCCCATGGTCGGGATCAGGGTCGCGGACCGATTCTGAGTCGCCGACCCCGGGGAGCCCTGCCTGATGACCGCATATGACCCACAGGCCCGACGGGCCCGCCCCTCGCCATCGGATGAAAGCCCGGTGGACGGCCTGCTGGAGCCGGTTCCAGTGGTGGACGCCGTACCCGATGACGTGTCCGACGAGGCCCCGGCTACCGCTCTGGAGACGGAATCCGAGGACTTGAAGCCGTTCGAGACCCCTCAGGTGGAGATGACTGACGAGCGTGCCGACCTGCTGCACCGTCTGGGCGCGCTGGGTGCCGTGGTGGCGCTGGTCGTGGCGCTGATGCTCTGGCGGCGACGCCGAGCCGACTGAACGCCGGCTGTCAGAGGCCGAGCAGCGCTCGGCCGGGAGCGTCGGCACGCATCCGGCCGGCGGCGACACGCTGCTCCACCTCGAGGCGTCCCTCGTCGCAGCGGTCCACGTAGGGACACCACCCACACAGCGGACCGGTTGAGGGTTCGAACCGGTCCGCGGCGCAGGACTCACCGACCTGGCGCCAGGTGTCGGAGAACCGTTCGGTGGTGGCGCCCAGTGAATCCTCGGTAACGGGGGCCTCCAGAATCTCGCTACCCAGGTAGAGGAGTCGGGCGCTATCGGGTCGTTCCCCAGAGCTGTCCTCCACCGCTGCGGCGTAGAGCAGGACCTGGTCCAGCGACTTGGACCGATAGCGCTCCCGGGGTGCCTTGCCCGACTTGTAGTCCGTGATGACCAGACCGTCGGCATCGGCGTCCAGGCGGTCCACGATGCCGAAGAACGGGACTCCGTCCAGGTTCGCCGAGACCTTCTGTTCGGTGGCCCGGACCTCGACGTCGGCGGGATCCTCGAGGGACCAGAGTCCCTGGATGGCGGTCCAGGCCCGCCACCGGAAGTCCCGCTGGGCAGCCTCGTCGAGTTGCAGGGCCTGGAAGTCCCGGCTGTCGGCTGTCTCCGGCCAGACCTGTCTGGCCAGTTCCCTGGCCCTTTCGACAGTGCGTTCCGGGGCCGGATCGCTACACAGCAGCTCCAGCACCCGGTGGGCAAAGGTGCCCAGAAGGGCCGGTTCACCTGGTGGGTCGGGGAGCTTCTGGACGTATCGGAACCGCCAGCGACGCGGGCACTGGCTGTATGTGCCGGCCGATGATGGCGAGAAACTGCGGGGCAGGTCGGGCACGACGGTCCTCCTAGACGTCCAGGGCGGCGGGGTCCAGCAGGGCGCTGTTGGCGATCAGGTATTCACGGCGTCTGGCCACGTCGGATCCCATGAGGGTCTCGAAGAGCTCGGCGGCGTGGCTGGCGGCGGCGCCCTCCTCCATCGTCAGCCTGCGCAGGATGCGGGTCTCGGGGTCCAGCGCACACACGGCCAGTTCCTCGACGTTCATCTCACCGAGGCCCTTGAACCGGTTCCACCTCAGGTTCTCGGCCTTGCGCCCGCCCCTGGTCAGCTCCGCTGTGATCTCGTCCCGCTCCTCGTCGGAGAAGGCCCTGTGGACCGTGTCGCCGAGTCGGCACGAGTAGAGCGGCGGCTGGGCGACGTAGACGCGGCCCGCCTCGAGCATGGGACGCATGTACTCATGGATCAGGGTGAGGAGCAGACATCGGATGTGACTGCCGTCGACGTCGGCATCGCACAGGATCACGATCCGTCCGTAGCGGGCGGACTCCAGGTCGAAATCCCTGCCTGAGCCTGCTCCCATGGCGGTGAACAGGGCCTGGGCCTCGGCATTGTCCAACACCTGCTTCATGGTCGCCTTGCCCGCGTTCACGACCTTGCCGCGTAGCGGGAGGATGGCCATGTATGCGGCGTCGCGGCCCGCCTTGGCAGGCCCGGCGGCCGAGTCACCCTCCACGATGATCAGCTCCGAGTCCGGGCCGTGTTTCCTGCAGTCGGCCAGCTTGTCGGGCATTCCGGTCGAGCCCATGTTGGCTGCCCTACGGCGGGTCTCGAGCATCTGCTTGGAGGTGACCCGGTTGATGACTGCATTGGCCAGCTTCTCCCGGATGGCAGTGACGTGCGTGCGGGGGCCGCTCGTGGTGAACCAGTCGGTGAGGCCCCGCTTCATCACGTCGTAGACGATCTTCTCTATGGCGGGCGTGCCCAGCTCCTGCTTGGTCTGGCCGCGGAACTGCGGTTCGGCGAACACCACCTTGCAGGCGGCCACGAGGCCCTCCTGCACGTCCTCTTTGATGGCCCGGTGTTTGTTGTCCCTGGCCAGCTTCGCCAACTTGCGGGTGTCCTTCAACAGGACGTCGTTCACGGCGCGGGTCAGCGCGCGATCGAAGCCGGCGGTGTGGGTGCCGCCGTGACTGGTGGGAATGGTGTTAACGAAGGACTCCACCCTCGTCTCGTATCCCTTCACCCAGCGAAGGGCCACCTCGACGAGGCACTCCCGCTGGACGTCGGTCATCTTTCCGTCCACCGGCACCCGCTCGGTGAAGCTGTCGATGCCGGAGAGGGTGATGACCTCACAGGCGTTGCCCCCGGACGAGAGGTGGTCCACGAGGTCGGCCAGCCCTCCACGGGACACGAACTCGAAGGGTTCGGCCGAGCCATCGGATCGTTTGTCGACGACCCGGATCTTGACGCCGGGAACCAGGAAGCAGGCCTGCACGACGCGTTCGTGGACCAGGTCGATGTCGATGCGCGCTTCCGGGTCGAAGATGTCGCGGTCCGACCAGAAACGGATCCGGGTGCCCGTCTTGTTCCCGGAGATCCGCTTCACCTTCTCCAGGTGGTGGCCTGCGGTGAACGTCGATCCCGAGAACTGGCCCGCCACCCGCTCGCTGAAGCCCAGTTCGTGGGTGTAGCCGTCACGGTCCACCTGGGCTATCAGCCTGGTGGAAAGGGCGTTGACGACCGATGCCCCGACCCCGTGCAGTCCGCCGGAAGCCCCGTAGGCACCGCCACCGAACTTGCCGCCCGCATGGAGCTCGGTGAGGACGACCTCCAGGGCGGAGACCTTTCGCTTGGCGTGCCGATCGATCGGGATGCCGCGGCCATTGTCGGCCACCTCGACGGAGCTGTCGCGGTGCAGCGTGATCTGGATGCGGTCAGCGAAACCGGCTGCCGCTTCGTCGACTGCGTTGTCCACGAGTTCCCAGACGAGGTGCATGAGTCCCTGCGAGCCCGTGCCTCCGATGTACATGCCGGGTCGCTTCCGCACCGCCTCCAGGCCCTCAAGCGTCTGGATGGCATCGGCGTCGTAACCGTTGCCGGCCCCCCGGGTCGTCGCAGCGGACTTCGAGCCACCGGAGGAGCGGGCTGTCGTGTTCGCCATGGTCACCACCTCGCCGGGCCGATGGCGAGGATCTGTCGTTCAGATGTGCCGCTTACCAGGTCCCGCCTGGTGGGCTCCAGCATCAGGGGTACGGGGACCGGGTCCGGCTTCCGGGGGTCCTCGTCGGTTCCCATGATGGCGAGCAGGCCAATAGACGGTCCCACGTGGGCCGCCGAGATGGACGAACCGTCCGCCAGCTTCGAGACCCTGACGCCGATTCCGCCCCTGCCACGTGACTCCAGCTCTGTGCTCGGGGTCGCCTTCACCCCGCCGGTGTCGGTCACCGTGATCAGGGCGTCATCGCCGAGAATGCCTGCAGCACCGACGATGGCTGCTCCACCCTTGAGCTTCATGCCGGCGACGCCTGCGGCACCACGGCCCTGGATGCTTATGGAGTCGATCGCCGTGCGAAGTACCTGGCCGTCGGAGGCGGTAATGACGAGGTCCACGCCGTCGGGGGCGGTGAAGGCCGCCACGACCCGGTCGCCGGCACGCAGCTTCAACAGCGGCTTGCCGTTTCTGGTGGAGCGCACCTCGTCGAGGGTGAGGCGCTTTGCGACGCCGTTGGCCGTGACCAACACCAGGTGCTCTGTGCCCTCGGCCACCACCGTGTGTATGACCTCGCCCCGGTTGGTGCCGAACGCCTGGGCGGCTCCGGCGCCACGCCCACGGCCGGAGCCATCGGCCAGCTCGGCGGCCAGGACCTGCAGGGCGCGGCCCTCGGAGGTGACGGCTGTGACGGTGGCGGTGGTGTGGGTGGATAGTGAGGTGACCAGCACGTCGTGTCGACCCGGTGTGGCCCTCTTGGCGCCGTCCACGGGCAGCCTTCCGATCTGGCCGGACGTCGACAGGGTGACCACGCAGGCCTCGTCGGTCACGTCGTCGGTCGCAGTCACGGAGTCGAATACCGGGAGGTCGTCCGGGTGGAGGATCTCGGTCCGGCGAGGCCTCCCGAAGGACTCCACGGCTTCGGCCAGTTCACTCAGCACCAGGGTCCGCTGCCGCTTTTCGGAGCCCAGCAGCGTCGTGAATCCACGGATGGATTCCTCCAGCTCGTCTCGCTCGTCGAGCAGCCGACGGGTTTCGAGTGCTGTCAGCCTCTTGAGTGGCATGTCGAGGATGTGGTCGGTCTGGATGCGGCTGAGGTCGAATCGTTCCATGAGCCCGACACGGGCGGCAGCCGTGTCCTCGGAGCCACGGATGATGGCGACGACCTCGTCAATGGAGTCCAGGGCCGTGAGGAGGCCAGTGACCAGGTGAAGGCGTTCCTCGGCCTTGTTCAACCTGTGGCGGGTGCGTCGGACCACGACGTCCAGGCGGTGGTCTATGTAGTGGCTGCACATCTCCTGGATGCCGAGTGTGCGGGGCTCGCCGTTCACCAGCACGACGTTGTTGATACCGAAGGTCTCCTCCAGGGGTGTCAGCCGATAGAGCTCTCCGAGGACGGTCTGCGGGTTGTGGCCGGGCTTCACCGTCACCTGGATGCGTAGTCCGGTGTGGCGGTCCGAGAGGTTCTTGAAGTCGGCGATTCCGGTCACCCGGCCAGACTCGTTCAACTCCTTGAGCTTCGAGATGACCCGTTCCGGCCCGGTGAGATAGGGGAGTTCGGTCACCACTATTGCCTGGCGGCCCCGACCGACGTCCTCCACGTGGGCGCGGGCCCGCATGCGGATGGTTCCCCGACCAGTCGCGTAGGCCTCGCGTATGCCGTCGTCCACCACGATGCCGCCACTCGGGAAGTCGGGTCCCGGCAGCACCGCAAGTATCTCGTCGATGGTGGGCTTCGGCCGCCGCTTGTTCATCGTGAGCGCGATGGCCTCGTACACCTCCGCCAGGTTGTGGGTGGGCATGTTGGTGGCCATGCCCACTGCGATTCCGGTGGTGCCGTTGAGTAGGAGGTTGGGCAGCAGGGCCGGCAGGTAGACGGGCTCTACCGCCTCGCCGTCGTATGTGGCCCTGAACTCGACGGTGTCTTCGTCGAGTTCTCCGACCATTGCCATGGCGGCGGCGGTCAGGCGGCACTCGGTGTAGCGCGAAGCCGCAGGCGGGTCGTCCAGCGAGCCGAAGTTGCCCTGGGGATCGATGAGGGTCATGCCCCGGGAGAACGGTTGGGCCATGCGTGCGAGGGCGTCGTAGATGGCGGCATCCCCGTGGGGGTGGTAGCGGCCCATGGTGTCGCCGACCACTCTGGCGCTCTTCCTGTGCGGTGTGTCAGGCCGGACTCCCATGCGGAGCATCGAGTAGAGGATCCGCCTCTGGACCGGCTTCAGGCCGTCGCGCACGTCGGGAATGGCCCGGGCGGTGATAACCGAGAGCGAGTATGCGAGGAACGACTCCTTGAGCTCGTCGGCGACGGTTACGTCGATCACCTCGCGGGCGAAGGACTGGTCGTCGGGGAGGAGTTTCTGCTGCTTGCTCATGGGGCTGGATGGTCGCCTGTCGTCCGGTCGGTCGTCGTCCGACGAGCATGGCGCACGGGTGCGACAGCGCCCGCCGGGGCCTTGTGGGGACCGTACTTCGGAGCATCGGTTCCGCCGCGGCATGGCCGGACGGGGTAGGCCGGCGGCAGCCTCAGTTGCGGAAGCGACACCGCGAGACGCCGGTCACCAGCTCGTCCAGTGCATCCAGTAGGGCGGTTCCACCCACGGATCGGAGCCGTGCCGCGTCGCCAGCCGACCATGGATGGTCGATGGACTCGGGTACCAGCCCGGCCTGCATCCAGGTCTGTCCGAGCATGCGAAGGGCCTGGTCCACACCGGGGTCGCCACAGGTGATCAGGATGTCGCCCGCTTCAACCGGGTCGAGGCTATGGGCCCCCTCCGCCCTGGTGGTCAGCGTGCCGAGCCGGAAGCGGAGGGCTTCGGTGGCGATCCGAGCGTGGTTCATCACCACTGAAAATACCCGTCAGGACGTCGACGGTCGGGGATCCCCCTCGGGATGCTCCACCCGGCGGAGATCCGGGCAGCAGTTGACACCACACGTATCCGGCCGGATGCCGAGGCTGCCCGCACCGGGTCGAGGTCCACCTGCGGTCCCGTCCAGCCGTTCCACCGCCAGGTCGACCACCATGGATGCGAAGCGTGGGTCATCGTCGACTGCAGCTGCACGGGCGAACGCCACGCCCACGTCGGCTGCGCGGCGTGCGGCATCGGTGTCGAGATCCCAGGCGATCTCGAAGTTCTCGACCGGAAACCCGATCGGTGAGACAGCGACCGCATCCACGCCCTCTTCGGCAAGTGCCTCGATCCGGTCGCCCACGTCCGGTTCCAGCCAGGGCACCCGGGGCGAGCCTGTCCTCGACTGCCACACCACCTCGTGGGGGTGGTGGCCTGCGGGATCCACCAGGGCGGCCACCAGCCGTGCGGCCTCGACGACCTGGGCCTCGTAGTCGCACGTGTCGGCGAACGCTGTCGGGATGCTGTGGGCGCTGAAGAGCAGGTGGGCGCCGTCGCGTCGGTCCCCGGGTAGGCGTGCCAGGGCCTCTGAAAGCCGGTCGGCGGCCGGTTCCAGAAGAGCCGGGTGGTCATGGTGGCGCCGGATCATGTCGATGGCCGGTGCACGCTCGCCGACGGCCGAACAGGCCGCCACCAGGTCCTCGCCGTACTGCCTGCATGAGCTGTACGACGCATAAGGCGATGCGGTCCAGGCCAGGGCCCGTTCCACCCCGGCGGCGGCCATCTCCGCCACGGCATCGGCCAGCAGGGGGGCGGCGTTCCGGTTTCCCCAGAAGACAGGGAGGTGGATGCGGCGGGCGGCGAGTTCGGCCCTGACAGCCGCCAGCAGTGCCCGCATCCTCGGGTTCAGGGGTGACCGCCCACCGACCGACAGGTAGCGGCCGGCCACCTCGGCAAGGCGGTCCGACGGAATGGGACGTCCCGCCGTCACCCGTTCCAGGAACGGTTCGACGTCGCCGGGCTGTTCGGGGCCGCCGAAGGCAACCAGGAGCAGGGCGTCGTACCGGCCGTTCATCATGTCGTGGAGGACCCGGTGTGTCTCCGGCTCGGTCCCGTCAGCCCTGGACGGAGAAGTGGGAGAGGTCCTCGTCGAGGCCCGTCCGGATGGCATCGGCAATGGCCCCGCGGGACGTCACCCGGGTGCGCTTCAGGCCACTGCGGCTCACGCCGCTGAGTGCCTGTGCCTGCTCGACGGCGGTATCGATCACCGCTTCGGCGTCGACCACCTGGTCCAGGAAGCCGGCGTCGGTCGCTCCCTCCGGGTCGTACATGCGCCCCAGGAAGACCTGCGAGAGATGCCGCCTCGAGATCCGATCCCTGGCCAACTCGGTGGCGAAGGAGGGCAGGGGCATGCCGATGGTCACCTCGGGCAGGCCGATCCTGAAGTCCCCGGCGGCGCCGATGCGAAGGTCTGTGGACATGAGGAGGATGGAACCCGCAGCGATCGCATGCCCGGTGCATGCCGCCACAACGGGGCGACTGAACAGGTAGCTGCGGAGGAAGAGGTCCACGCCGGCGCTCAGCATCCTGCGGGCCTCATCCGGGCCGGCCTGCATCACCTTGAGGTCGAACCCCGCTGAAAACCGTCCTGGTCGGCCGGCCAGGACCACGGCATCGGCGTCGGAGGCCTCCACCTCATCGAAGGCGGCGAGCAGGGCAGCGATGGCAGCGTGGCCCAGGGCGTTGGCCTTGCCGTCGTCGAGGTGGATGATCGCCACCTTGCCGTCCCGGCGGATGGTGACGGGTGAGGTTGCAGGTCCTGTGTCGTCCATGGCCGCAGAACCTATCGCCGCCGCGTCGAGAGGGTCGAAGTGCGGGCCGACGGCTCCGGTACCATGGGGCCATGAGCGACCAGACCGTCCTTGTTCCCGATGGGGAGACCGCCGAGCCGGTCATCTCCGTCACCGATGCCGCACTGGCCAAGGTCCGCGAGGTGCGAGACAGCGAGGACGATCCCGCTGGCCTGGCCCTCCAGATCGATGTGACCGGGGTGTCCGGGGTGGACTACGTCTACGACCTGGCATTCACCCCCGTCGATGAGCTGCCTTCTGACTGCCACCGCTGGGAGGTCGGCGACCTGCAGATGGCTGTCGGCGAGGAGAGCCGTTCCAAGCTTGCAGGAGCCACCCTCGACCTGCCGAGCAACCCGGCCCAGGGCGGCCTGATAATCCGGAACCCGAACCGTCCGAACCCGTTGGGCGACGTGGGTGAGCTCCTCCTGGAGGGCGAGGTTCCCGAGCAGATCGCGCAGCTCCTGGAACAGAAGGTGAATCCGATGCTGGCATCCCACGGAGGTTTCGCGACCCTCGTGGGTGTCGACGGCCACACCGCCTACGTGACGATGGGCGGCGGCTGCCAGGGCTGTTCCATGAGCCAGGCGACCCTCACCGAGGGCATCCAGCGGGCGATCCTGGAAGCCATCCCGGAAATCACCGAGGTGGTCGACTCCACGGACCACGCAGCCGGGGACAACCCCTTCTTCACCTGATCCGGCTGGCACACCGATCCGCCCTCCGGCGGTCGGGGCTCAACCCAGACGACTCCGGACGGTCGCAGCGACACCCGGACCGTCCAGCCCGAACGAGGCCAGCAGGTCGTCCACCTTCCCATGGGGGTGGTGGGCCACCGGAACGCCCAGCACGGCCACCTCCGTCCGCGGCGATCGGCTGGAGAGGTCGTCCATGACCCCCGTGCCGAAGCCGCCTTCACGGAACCCGTCCTCCACTGTGACCACCAGGCGGTGGCCGGCGGCATCGTCCAGCATCGCCACATCCAAGGGGCGTATGCACCGTGGGTCCCAGACAGTGGCGTGGATTCCGTCGGCGGCGAGCAGGTCTGCGGCCTCCTCTGCGGCCGCAAGCATCTTTCCGGCACCCAGCAGGCAGACCGTGCGGTCATCGGAGGCGGCCTTCACCTGACGGGCCGAGAGGCCCCTACCCACCTCGTCCCAGCCCACGTGGGGGGCCGGGGTCTTGGCCCAGCGGATGGCAACCGGACCATCCGTTACAGCTAGGGCGTCCTCGAACATCTGCTGGAGCTCCTGGTATGAGGAGGGCGCCAGGATCGTCATGCCCGGGATCTTGGACAACAGGATCATGTCCAGCACGCCGTGGTGGGAGGGTCCGTCGTCACCGGTGATACCAGCTCTGTCGAGGCAGAACACGACCGGTAGCCCGAGGAGGCCGACATCCAGGTTGGCCTGGTCGAATGCCCGGCTGAGGAACGTGGCATACAGGGCCACGACGGGTCGCAGCCCGCCCATGGCCATTCCTGCAGCAGCGGCGACGGCGTGCTGCTCGGCGATCCCGACATCGAAGCAGCGATCCGGGAATCGGTCCCGGAACGGCAGCAGTCCCGTCGAGTCGGGCATCGCAGCGGTAATGGCCACGATCTCAGGCCGCGACTCGGCAGCCTTCAGGATCGATTCGGTGAACGCCGCCGTGTAGCTGCCGACCTTCACACCACCCGTGTCGTGCATGTGCTTGATCGGGTCCTGCTCCGCCGGAGCGTGGCCGCGCCCCTTCTGGGTGAGCAAGTGGACGACCACCGGCCCGTCGAATTCGGCCGCATTGCGGAGGGCATCTTCGATCTCGGCGATGTCATGGCCGTCGAAGGGGCCCAGGTAGTGCACACCCAGGGCCTCGAAGAAAGCCGTGGGTTCGAACATGTCGCGCAGGGCGGCTTTGGTGGCGCTGATGCTCCTCTCCAGCAACTCACCCACCCACGGGAGGCTCTCGGCAATGTCCTCCAGGCGCCGCTGACGGCGCATGTAGGTGGGGTTGGAGCGGATCCGGATGAGGCTCTCTGACAATCGGCCTACTGTCGGCGCATACGAGCGGCCGTTGTCGTTCAGGACGATCGTGACCTTCAGGCCGCTGTGGCCCAGGTTGTTGAGCCCCTCGAACGCCATGCCGCCGGTCATGGATCCGTCGCCGATCACCGCAACCACCCGCCGGCTGCCGCCTCTGGTGGCGTCAGCAGTGGCCAGCCCGTGGGCGTATGCGAGGACGGTCGAGGCATGGGAGTTCTCGATCCAGTCGTGGCTGGATTCGGCCCGTGAGGGATAGCCGGAGATCTCTCCGGGCTGGCGGAGGCCGTCGAACTCGCCATTGCGGCCGGTGAGAAGCTTGTGGACGTAGGTCTGGTGGCCCGTGTCCCAGAGGATGGCGTCCCTGGGGCTGTCGAACACCCGGTGGAGGGCCAGGGTCAGCTCCACGGCTCCGAGATTGGAACCCAGGTGGCCGCCGGTGCGTCCCACCGTCTCCACGATCCGCTCGCGGATCTCGGCTGCCAGGGAGCAAAGCTCGTCGGGCCCGAGTTGGCGCAGGTCGTCCGGGGTCCGGATTGAGTCGAGTCGCATGGTGGCTCGGTCCGATCGAGGGAGCCGGTCCGGTGAATCCGGATCGAGGGGTCGGGTTCCGTCGCTGGAACCAGGGAACCACGGTAGCCGCAGAGCCCGATGGTGCACTCGCGACGGTGGGAACGCTCAGGTGCGGATGGGTACCCGCCGCCATCCAGCCAGGAGTAGGCCGGAGAGGCAGTGGCCTGCCCCGAGGGCTACCAGCCCACCAAAAGCGTCGATCCAGAAGTGGTTGGCGGTGACCACGACGGCGAAGAGGGTGGCGGGCGCGTAGGCGGTAATGAGCAGGCGGCCGGTCCGCGAGGTCACGACCGGCCACAACGCGACCGTGCACCACGCTGCCCACGCGAAGTGGAGGCTGGGCATCGCCGCGTACTGGTTGCTCACCTCCTGCATGGTGCCGGAGTCAAATGACCAGAGGCCACCGGTGATGGCGACCGTGTCGACGAACGGGTGGATGGCGGCGAGACAGGCGCCGAACTCCCCGCAGTCAGACAGCAGTCGTGGCGGCATCAGGGGGAACAGACCGAAGCCGACCAGGGCGAGACCGGTAGTGCACAGGAAGGTGGAGCGCTGGCGGGCGTACAGGTGCGGGTGGTATCGGTACACCCACACGAGGGCGAACACCGTGAGGCCGAAGTGGAAGGTGCCGTAGAAGAGGTTCCAGAACTGGATGAACCATCGTTGGCCCAGGAATGCCGCCTGCAGCCCCGGCTCCAGGTAGAGGCCGAGTGCCCTCTCCAGGTCGATGACCCGCTCGGCATTGGCCAGTGCTTCCGAGACCCCTACGGAGCCCGACCCGAAGAGGTTCCGGACAGCCGAGTAGATGACGTAGAAGGTCAGGACGAGCAGGATCTCGGCCCACCAGTGGAGACCGGTACCGGCGCGGGTCGATTCGCTGCGCCTCGCCTGCCGGGCATCAGGCGTGTTCAGGTCGGTCATGGCAGGACCTTGTTGCCGGGCCACTGGTGCCAGTCGGTCTCTGCACCGACGCGACCGACGAAGCGATCTGTGGCGACGACCACCCTGACGATGCTGGCAGTGGCCACCACGGTCCCGCCTTCCGTGGCCGTGGCACCGAAGGTCAGACGCCTGCCTTCGACGGCCTCCAGGAGCGCTTCGGCCATGATCTCGGCCCCGGTACCTGAGGGGGACAGGTGGTCGATGTGGATCCGCATGCCCACGCTGGTTTCTCCCTCGCCCAGCTTGTCGGCCAGCGCCGCGACCGTCGCTTCCTCCATGAGGGCGACGAGGCGTGGCGTGGCGAGTGTGGGAACCTCGCCTGAACGCATGGCGATCGCCGTGTCGGCATCGGTGATGGTGTGCGTGGCGTGGCCGCGCAACCCGGGCATGGGAGGCACGACGGGTACCCTACGCATCCGTCCATGGCCCGGGGAACCGGGCCGAGATGACCTAAGCGGTGTTGGAGACGATGATGGTGCAGGTGACCGATATGACCGGTGGCGACGCGGTGATCCTCGATCCGCAGATCCTCCTTGACACGCTCGGCGTCGCAGTGGCCACGGGTGGTGAGTTCGCCGAGGTGTTCGTCGAGGACCGCAGGTCCATTTCGGCGCTGCTGGACGACCGTCGGATCGAGGAGTTGACGAGTGGTCGTGACCGGGGCGCCGGTATCCGCGTCGTGGTGGGTGAGACGACCGGCTTCGCCCACACGGCGGATCTGTCCCCGGCCGGCCTCCGGGCTGCCGCCGCGGCAGCTTCGGCAGCAGCACGCAGTGGTGGGTCGGGGGTGAGGGTCGTGGCGTTGGACTCCATGAGCGGCCCTGCGTCGGCCGTGGTGGAGATCCTTCCCTCCGACGTACCCAAGGCCCGGAAGGTGGCCCTCCTGGAGCGGGCCGATGATGCAGCGCGCTCACGTGACGGTGCGATCACGCAGGTCACAGCAAGGTACGCGGACAGCCAGCGACGCATCCAGATTGCCAACAGCGACGGCCTCCTCACCGGCGATCGACAGATCCGCACCCTCTTCTCCGTGTCCTGCGTCGCCAGCGGGGACTCGGGCCTCCAGACGGGTCGGGAGTCGGTGGGCCACACCATTGGGTTCGAGCTGTTCGACCGGGTGGACGTGGAGGAACTGGCCGGACGGGCCGCCGGGCGGGCGTTGACAAAGTTGGGTGCGGTACCGGCTCCCAGCGGGGAGATGCCGGTGGTGGTCGGGCCGGGCGGCGGCGGGGTGCTCTTCCACGAGGCCTGTGGGCACGGGCTGGAAGCGGACCTGATAGCGAAGGCGGCGTCGGTGTTCGCCGGTCGCCGCGGTGAGGTCGTGGCTGCGCCCATGGTCAGCCTCGTGGATGACGGCACCATGGTCGGTGAGTGGGGCCGCTACGCGATCGACGACGAGGGTCGACCCGCACAGCACAACGTCCTGATCCGTGACGGTGTGCTGACGGACTTCATGTGGGACCGCCTGCGGGCCCGGAAGGAAGGCCGGGAGAGTTCCGGAAACGGTCGTCGCCAGAGCTACCGGCATCTCCCCATGGTTCGCATGACGAATACCTACCTGGAGGCTGGGGACGATGACCCGGCTGAGATCCTGGCCGGGACCGAACGCGGTGTGTACGTGGCGCAGTTGGGTGGTGGCCAGGTGAACACGGCCACCGGCGACTTCGTATTCGGCATGACCGAGGCGTACCTGATCGAGGACGGTCGCCTCACGGCCCCGATCCGCGACGGCAACCTGATCGGCAACGGCCCCGCGGCGCTTCTGGACATCGACGCCATTGCCGGTGACTTCGCCATGGGTTCGCCTGGTACCTGCGGCAAGGACGGCCAGGGGGTCCCAGTGGGGGACGGCACGCCCACGCTGCGTGTAGCCCGCCTGACTGTCGGCGGAACGGCGGCCTGAGATGTCCGAATTCCTGGAGATCGCTGAGCGCATCGTCGGATGGGCGGATTCGGGCGAGCAGGTCGAGGCCGTGGTCGTCCATGAACGCGAGATGGAGGTGCGGGCGTACGAGGGCGAGGTGGAGTCGTTGACGGTCGCCGAGTCCAGCGGTGTGGGTATCCGTGTCATCCGTGACGGCCGCCAGGGATTCGCCTACGCGGGCACGCTGGATCCCGATGCCCTCGCAGAGGTGATGCGCGAGGCGAGGGACAACCTCGGCTTCGCCACTCCGGACGAGCACTGCTCCCTTGCCGAGCCCGATGGCGTGGCGCCGGTCGGGATGGACCTCTACCGGGAATCCCTGCTCGACCTTCCCATCGACGCCAAGGTGCAGATGGCCCTTGACCTGGAACGAATCACGCGATCCTCCGACAGCCGGATCAGCGGCGTCGAGTCGGCCGAGTACTCCGACTCCGTCTCGTTCAGTGCAGTGGCGACCACCACGGGCATCCGTTCCATCAGCAGCGAGACGGGCTGCTTCCTGTCTGCGTATGCCCTGGCTGAACAGGACGGGGAGACCCAGACCGGATTCGGCTTCTCGCTCGGACGCCAGCCGGGCGACCTGGACGTGGAGGCCGCAGCGGCCGACGCCGCGGAGCGGTCCACCCGGATGCTCGGGGCGGTCAAGCCACCATCGGGACGCATGACGGTGGTGTTCGACCCATGGGTGAGCGCCCAGTTCCTCGGCATAGTCGGAGGCACCCTGAGCGGTGAGGCCGTGCAGAAGGGCCGGTCGCTCTTCGCCGACAGGCTCGGCGAGGACGTGGCTTCATCGATCCTCACACTGGTAGACGATCCGACCGACCCGGCGGCGTACACCGCTACCGAGACCGACGGGGAGGGGCTGGCTACGCGCCGCAACGTCCTGCTGGCCGACGGTCGGCTGGAACGCTTCGTCCACAACAGTGAGACGGCCAGACGGGCCGGGACGACGTCCACCGCCTCGGCCGTGCGCGGCTACTCCTCGACGCCCGGAGTGGGCGTGCGCGCTGTGGCCGTCGTGCCCGGTATCCGGTCGCCGACCGATCTGATATCCGGCATCCGTGACGGCCTGCTCGTCCAGGGGGTGAGCGGGCTCCACTCCGGCGTGAACACCGTCAGCGGGGACTTCTCGACCGGCGCCGAGGGCCTCCGGATCCGTGACGGGGAACTGGCCGAACCGGTCCGCGAGTTCACGGTCGCCTCGACCATCCAGAAGATGCTGACCGATGTGACGGCCATTGGTGACGACCTCCAGTGGCTGCCGATGAGCGCTGCTGGGGTCACCCTTGTCATCGGTGAACTGACGGTCTCCGGGGTATAGGGACGCCTGGAACGCTCTGTGCCGATCCTCCACGCGATCCTGCTGGGCCTGGTCCAGGGCCTCACAGAATTCCTGCCGGTCTCCTCCAGCGGGCACCTGACCCTCGTGCCGTGGCTGTTCGGCTGGGACGACTTCGCTCTCGACGGATCACTGGAGGACGCCTTCGACGTGGCGCTGCATCTGGGAACCCTCCTGGGTGCCGTCTTCTACCTGCGCTCCGACGTTGTCAGGTACCTCTCGGCCGGGACCGGATGGCTGGTGAGGAGGGGCCCCCTGACCGGTGATGCCCGTACGGCCATGCTGCTGGCGACCACCGCCGTGCCCACCGGGCTACTCGGCCTGTTGGTGGTGTCTATGACCGGCGACCTGGGGGATCGAACATGGCTGGTGGCTGTGTGCCTCATCGCCTTCGGCATCGTGATGTGGATTGCCGACCGTCGACCGGGGGAGCGGGGATTCGAGGACCTCTCCTTCGGCGAGGCGGTCACCATTGGCATTGCCCAGGGGCTGGCGTTCCAGCCGGGGGTGTCACGTTCCGGGGTGACCCTCTCGGTGGCACGTGGTATGCGCCTCGAACGCGAGTCCGCCGCACGACTCGTGTTCCTGATGAGCCTTCCCGTGATTGCCGGTGCCGGGCTGCTCTCGGCGGCCGACCTCTCGGTTCCATCCGGTTGGTGGGTTCCGTTCCTTGCCGGAACAGCCGCTGCGGCTGTGAGCGGTGGGCTGGCCGTCCACCTGATGCTGCGCCTCATGGCCCGGGTTGGCCTGGCTGGTTTCGCCGTATACCGGGTGGTGGTCGGCCTGGGCGTCCTCGGGTTACTGGCCACCTCGTTGCGGTGAGGGCCGGGGTCGGCACAGGCGCTGCCAATCAGGGCACAAGTGCCGTGAGCAGGTCGCCACCGCCCAGGGCGGCGGCGACATCACCCACGCGATCGGCGGGGATGGCAACGGTGACCGTTCGATCGTCGTGGTCCAGGACGCGGGCGCCGGATACGACGAGGCGACCCCGGGCTGTGATGCCATCGACCGACCACAGGTCCAGCCTGTCTCCCACCTCGACCGGCAGGGGGTCGGGGCCGCGCCCGAGGGCCACACCGCGCTCGCCGCTGGTTGGGACGTCGGAGGTCGTCTCGGCAGCCGTCGTGCATGGTGCGACACTGGTGGCGGAGCGCACGGTGATGCCGGTCAGTCCGGCGAATGCAATGGCGCACGTCCACCAGATGACCCGGTGGTGCGCCGCCCAGAGACGGAGTCTGGCCAGTAGGTAGGACACGGTTTCTCCCGGGCCTCCCCGCGCTGGGGCGAGGAGCTTGTCGTGGGGGGAGAAGTGGGGACAGGCCCGGCGGTGGCCGGGATCAGGCTGCTGAGGCGGCGGCCTTGTCTCCAGAGCCGCTTGAACCACCGGACGCACCGGAGGAACCACCGGAGTCGCTGGTCGAGCCGCTGCTCTTGGAGCTGTCCGATGAGCTGTCCGACGAGCTGGTGGACGAGTCCGAGGTCTTCGTCGAGCCTGCGTCGGTTGAGCCTGAATCCGACTTCACGGTCGAGCCGGCGTCGGCCTTGCGGCCCTTCGCCCCCGAACCGTGGTCGTTCTTGTAGAAGCCGTCGCCCTTGAAGGAGATGCCGACGCTGCTGAAGACCTTGTTCACGATTCCGCCGCAGTCTGAATCCGGGCAGTCGGTGAGGGCGTCATCCGTGAAGGACTGGCGCACCTCGAACTCATCCCGGCATGACTGGCAGCGGTACTGGTAGGTAGGCATGGTGGTGGTGTCGCCGGGGGTCGTGGAGCGGTTGTTCCATGTCCGGTCGACGTCGCATCCTACCGGAGGTCCGCGTTGGGTGGCCCGCCGTCAGTGATGCTGGTCCTGTGACCTATCTGGTGGTGGCCATCGCCTACGTGCTCGGGACCCTGCCGTCGGCCCAGATCGTGGCAGGTCGGTCGGGAGTGGATCCGACTTCGGCGGGATCCGGAAACCCGGGCGCCACCAACGTCTACAGGACTGCTGGACGCCGGGCAGGGTTGGTCGTCTTCGCGTTCGACGGGGGTAAGGGCGTTGCTGCGGTCCTCCTGGGAATGGCTGTTGCCGGCCGTCCACTGGCCCTGGCCTGTTGGGCGGCGGCGACGGTGGGCCACGTGCTTCCGGTGACCCGCCGTCTCCGGGGAGGCAAGGGCGTGGCCACAGGCGGCGGCGGCTCGATCGTGCTGTTCCCTGTGCTCGCTCTCGGTGTGATCGCCCTCTTCGCCCTCGTGGTCCGTGTCACCGGCAAGGCCTCGATGGCGTCCATCGCCATAGCCGTGGCCCTGCCCGTAGCGGTCGCTGCCGCCGGCAACCCCACCCCGGAGATCCTCGTTGCGGCGGCCATCAGCGCCCTAGTCCTGGTTCGCCACGTGGCCAACATCAGGCGGCTCCTGGCCGGCGAGGAAAGGTCGTGGAGGCGCTGAGTATCCTCGGTCGGTGATCTCCCTCGCCGAAGCCCGGGCCCATGTGTTCGAAAGGTGCCCCGGACCGGTCGTTTCCGAGGTGCCGTTGTCCGACGCCCGCGGTCTGGTGACCGCCGCACCCGTGGTCGCCACCGGCGCCGTCCCACCGTTCGCCAACTCGGCCATGGACGGGTTCGCCGTGCGCTCCGCTGACACCGTCGGCGCCCCACTGGGTCTGCGGATCGTAGGAACGCTGGCTGCCGGCGCTGTCCCCGACGTCGAGGTCTGTCCGGGTGAGGCGATCCGGATCATGACCGGGGCGCCGATGCCGGACGGGGCCGACTCGGTGGTCATGGTTGAGAAGACAGTGGTGTCCGACGACGGTGCGGTGGTGACGGTCGCCGTGGAGGTGGGCGAGGGCAACCACGTCCGTTCAGCCGGAGAGGACCTGCTTCCCGGTGAGGAGGTGTTCGCCTCCGGCACCACCCTGGGGCCGGGGCACCTGGGTGTGCTGGCCAGCATCGGATGCGGGAGTGTCACGGCCTTTCGACGCCTCAGGGTGGGTGTGCTGTCCACCGGTGACGAGCTGGTGGAGGGTCCCGCAGCGCTGAGGGTCGGGCAGATCAGGGACTCCAACCGACCGGCACTGCTGGCACTCCTGGACGAGATGGGCGTCGTGCCCGTTGATCTGGGCCTGGTGGTCGACGACGAGGATGCGATCACCGCGGCCCTCCTCGACGGCGTTGCCCGGTGCGATGCCGTGCTGACTTCCGGCGGTGTCTCGATGGGGGACTTCGACTACGTGAAGGTCGTGTTGGATCGGATCGGTGAGATGCGCTGGATGCAGGTGGCGATCAGGCCGGCCAAGCCGCTGGCCTTCGGCCTGGTCGAGGGGGTGCCGGTGTTCGGCCTGCCCGGCAATCCGGTCTCGTCCATGGTGTCGTTCGAGTTGTTCGCCCGTCCCGCCCTTCGTGCCATGTCGGGTCACACGGACCTCGAGCGACAGCGGGTCCAGGCCCGGGTCGTGGGTGGACTCAAGCGCCATGCCGACGGAAAGGTCCACTTCGGGCGGGTCGTGGTCGAGTACCGGGACGGGCGGTACCTGGCAGCCTCCGCCGGAGGCCAGGGCTCCCACCAGTTGACCGCCATGGCGACCGCCACGGGGCTGGCGGTCCTACCGGATGGCGACGGGGTGGCCGACGGTGACCTGGTCGAGGTCATCCTTCTGGGCTGAGCGGCCTGCGGTGGTTCGACCGGCTGACAGCCCGTTCAGGGGCCTACGCTTGGCTACGTGGCTCGACAACTGATCGACACTTTCGGGCGCGTGCATCGCGACCTGCGGATCTCGGTGACGGACCGTTGCAACTTCCGCTGTACCTACTGCATGCCTGCCGATGGGCTGGAGTGGCTTCCCCGGGAGGAACTCCTCACCTTCGAGGAGATCGAACGGGTCGCACGCCTGATGGTGGAACGCCACGGCGTGGACAGCATCCGACTCACCGGCGGCGAGCCGACGGTCCGGGCCAACCTGCCCACCCTGGTCGGGATGCTGGCTGGCCTTCCAGCGGATCTGTCGATGACGACGAACGGGGTGACGCTGCGCAAACAGGCCGCCGACCTCTCCGCGGCGGGTCTGAAGAGGATCAACATCTCGCTCGATTCCCTGCACGCCGGGCGCTTCGCCGAGCTCACCCGGCGTGACGACCTGGCGAGTGTGCTGGATGGGATCGATGCTGCTATCGAGGCGGGACTTGATCCGGTCAAGGTGAACGTCGTCGTGATGCGGGATGTCAATGACGACGAGATCGTGGACCTGGCCCGTTTCGGTCGGGACCGCGGCGTGGAGGTCAGGTTCATCGAGTTCATGCCTCTGGACGCTGACCAGTCCTGGTCCGATGGCGCGGTGGTTGGCCGGGATGAGATCGTGGCCCGGATTGCCGAGGCCTTCCCGCTGGAGCCGGTGGATCGGACGTCAGCGCCGGCCACCCGCTACCGGTATCTCGACGGTGCCGGTTTCTTCGGTGTGGTGGCCAGCGTGACCCGCAGCTTCTGCGACACGTGCGACAGGATCCGCCTCACGGCCGATGGCCAGTTCCGGAACTGCCTGTTCGCCGTCGAGGAGTTCGACCTGCGGTCGCTGCTTCGTTCGGGTGCCTCGGACGACGATGTGAGCGACCTGCTGCTCGGAGCGGTGACTGCCAAGTGGGCGGGCCACGGGATCTCCAACGTCGACTTCATCCGGCCCAGCCGTTCGATGTCCCAGATCGGCGGCTGAGCTGCATGGCGGATCCGGGTTTCACGCATCTCGATTCCGAGGGTCGGGCCCGGATGGTCGACGTCGGTGACAAGGACGTGACCCGGCGAGTGGCGGTGGCCCGGGCCAGGGTGACGATGCAGGCCTCAACCGCCGAGGCGTTGGCAGGTGGGACGGTAGCCAAGGGCGATGTCCTGGCTGTCGCACGTATAGCGGGCATCCAGGCGGCGAAACGGACCTCTGAACTGATCCCGCTCTGTCATGCCCTGATGCTCACCTCGGTGCGGGTGGAGCTGGTTGTCGGCTCGTCGTGGGTCGACATCGAAGCGGTCACCGAGACGGTGGACAGGACAGGGGTGGAGATGGAGGCGCTGACGGCCTGTTCGGTTGCCGCCCTGACCGTCTACGACATGTGCAAGGCGCTGGACCGCTCGATGCAGGTGGAGTCCCTGGGGCTCCATGAGAAGTCGGGTGGGCGTTCTGGAGATTGGCGTAGGGCGGATTGACCTGCTTCGCGCGCTACGCGCGAAGATTCGCGCTCAGAGCGCGTGGAAATCCACCAGTTGGCAAGGATCAACAACTACGGTGCCCTCGTGCGTAACGACCTGCGGAGAGGGAGAACCCCGTGCTGATACTGCTGGGCTTGGGAGTCTTGTGGATGGCGGTCCTGCTGCCACCGATAATTCGTCACCGCAACGCCCTGGGGCGTCCTGTGCTAACCCTCGTGGCCGCCGGGCGTGGATCCGTCAGGTTCGACCCCACCCGTCTCCGGTCGGTTGGTGTCGCCGCAGCGGCCGTGCCCGTCGGAGTCGGATCAGCCCGGCGTCGACGCCGCGACCTCCTGGTCGCCCTGGGCGGTATGGCTGCGTTCACGTTCCTGGCCGGCATCGCCGTGGGCGGGGTCGTCTGGATGGCCCACTTCCTCGTTGACCTGGTGCTCGTCGGCTATGCGGTGCTGGTCACCCAGCGCCACCAGCTGGAGGTCGAGCGCGAGGCCCTGGTCATCCCGTTTCGCTCCAGCGGCTCCATGCTGGGCAGGTTGGGAGCCTCCGTGGCAATGAACGACGAGGCAGTTCTGAGCCGTAGGGCCAACTGATCCGCCGGCCCCGGTCGGGGCCGTTCCGTCGGTCCCTCCCAGCAGGCATCCCGCTACGCTCGGCGGCGGTCGCGGGGGTGTAGCTCAGTTGGCTAGAGCGCTACGTTCGCAACGTAGAGGTCGTGAGTTCGATTCTCATCACCTCCACCATGACCGATAAGAGTCGAGGTATCCGGACCCATCCGCCCCGGATACTTGACGGCGAGGCCTGTTGTCGTATGGGGCCAGGTGCCTCGGAGCGTTTGAGCTGCGTCTACCTCTCTAGTGGCCGATTTGGCCCGTTCTAGGGCTGAATCCGTACCCAAAACCCGCCCCTACTGCAGACCCCTGAAAAACCCCTAAACGCCCTTTATTTCAAGGAAGCGGCGGGGGCGTGCCAGACCTCCGCCGCTAGGGATCTGCACCCTGCCCACCCCCTCGGCGCGTCTGGTGCCCCGGCCTAAAGCCCTTGTACCGCCTACGCCCATCTACACCTAGGGCTTCTGGCGTCGCCGACCACTCGGGCCCCTACCCGACCAGTTCAGGGCAGCGTGGGGCGTCGAGGTCTACCGTAGGGTCGTGGATGAGATGTCCGACACCCAGCGTGACGCCTTCCTGGACGAGGTCCGGTTGGCGGTCCTGGTGATTGAACGAGCCGACAAGGGCCCCCTGTGCGCTCCCGTCTGGTACCGCTATAACGACGGTGCCTTTCAGATCTCCATGGAGAACAAATCGGCAAAGGCGGTGCTTTTGCGTCGGGCTGGCCGGGCCAGTCTGTGTGTGCAAGATGAGTCGATC
>JAAZXC010000039.1 GCA_014240365.1 Acidimicrobiales bacterium
GAACAGCGGGATGACCTTCTCCGGGTACTGGAACCGGCCGTAGTTGTTGGTGGAGCGGGTCACCACGACCGGCAACCCGTGTGTCGAGTGGTACGACAGGGCAATCAGATCGGAGGCGGCTTTGGAGGCCGAATAGGGCGAGCTGGGGGCCAGCGGGTCGGCCTCGCCGAAGGAACCATCCGGGATCGAGCCGTACACCTCGTCGGTGGACACGTGCAGCAGCCGGTCGATGCCGACATCCAGGGCCACCTGGCAGACGGTCGCGGTACCGACGCAGTTGGTGGTCACGAACCTGGCGGCATCGGAGATGGAACGGTCCACGTGGCTCTCGGCTGCGAAGTGGACCACCGCGTCGTGGCCCGCCATGGCATCAGCCAGGGTGGAGCCTGTCGCAGATATCGGCATGCACGAAGCGGTAGCCGGGGCTCCCCTCCAGACCGGCCAGGTTGGCGGGGTTGCCCGCATACGTGAGGGAGTCGTAGACGGTGACCTCGTCACCGCGGCCGACGGCACGATGGACGAAGTTGGCGCCTATGAAGCCGGCACCACCTGTCACCAGCAGGCGCACGTCAGCGCTCCCCGAACACCGGGCGGATGTCGTCAGCCAGCTCAGCGCAGACCGGGTTGGCCAGGTCACGCGCGGACAGGACCGGTCCTGCCACCCCCCAGTCGGCACCTACGGCCGGATCGTCCCAGGCCACCCCCAGCTCGTCGGCCGGGTCGTAGTAGCCGTCAACGAGATAGGTGAGGGTCAGGTCGGTGACCGCTGCGAAACCGTGGGCCACCCCGGGGGGGATGTAGACACCCCGGTGGCGTTGCGGACCGTCGCCACCCAGGTCCAACTCCAGCGTGGCTGAGAGGGTGGGCGAGCCGACCCTCAGGTCGTGGAGGACCACCCGGGCGCACCCCGCAACCACGTACCAGTAGTCGGCCTGGTGCCGGTGGTAGTGGAGGCCCACAACGGCGCCGGCGGTCCGGTCGGCACGGTTGGACTGGACCATCGGAGGTACGTCGCCCAGCCACTCCTGGCGCCACGTCTCGACGAACAGGCCCCGCTCGTCGCCGTGCACCACCGGGTCCACCAGCACGATGCCGTGGATCACCGCCGATTCTCCCACCTCAGCCATCCGTGCAGCCTCCCGATCCGCCCACGTCCACCACCGAATGATCACCCAGCAGCAGCGAGACCCTGACGGACTCCCCCGGCACCCCGGAAACCTCGACCTCTCGGCCAAGCACCGAGGCGGTCAGGTGGTCCAGATCCGTGACGGAGGCGCCCTGCATCAGCACAGAGTGCTCCACGGTGGACCGCTCGATGCTGCAGTCCCCACCCACCGACACGTAGGGACCGACCGTGCTGTGCAGAATCCTGGCCCCTGCAGCCACCACCACCGGGCCTACGAGGGTGGAGTCCACCACCTCGGCACCGTCATCGACCACGACACCGTCCCCGCCCAGGCGGTCCAGGACTAGGCGGTTGCAGGCCAGCAGGGGGTCCTTCTTGCCTGTGTCGATCCACCAGCCATCCAGGACACGGTGCTCGACGGTCTCGCCGGAATCCAGCAGCCACTGGATGGCGTCGGTGATCTCCAACTCGCCCCGGGCGGACGGCTCTATGGCACGCACCGCCTCGTGGATGCGGGGCCCGAACAGGTAAACGCCGACGAGCGCAAGATCCGACGGAGGCTCCGCCGGCTTCTCGAACAGGGCGGCGATCGAACCGTCGGAGGCCAGCTCCGCCACGCCGAACGACGACGGGTCGTCAACGTGTGCCAGCAGCAGGCGGGCTGCGACCGAACCGTCGAACCCTTCAACCACCTCGTCCAGGGAATCCTCGAACATGTTGTCGCCCAGGTACATGGCGAACGGTTCGTCGCCGAGGAACCCCTCGGCCACCTTCACTGCGTGGGCGAGGCCCAGCGGCGCCTCCTGATCGATGTAGGTGACAGACGCCCCCCACCGGCTCCCGTCGCCCACCGACGCCCGGACCTCGTTGCCGGTATCACCGACCACGATGCCGATGTCGGTGATGCCGACGCCGACGAGGTCAGCGACGACGTAGTGCAGGATCGGAACATTGGCGATCGGAACCAGCTGCTTGGCGCTGGTGTGGGTGAGCGGACGCAGGCGCCGTCCACTCCCCCCCGACAGGATCAGACCCTTCACGTCGCCGAGGGTACCGGGCGCCCCCGCTCCGGATCCGACGCGACGACCCGCAACGTCAGATTCAACGGCCGGCGGCCGAAGCCAGGCCCACCAGGAAGACCAGCAGGGTGACCGCCACGCCCTGGGCTTCGGCGCCATCCAGGGCGAACCCGGCCGCCGCCTTCTCCAGGGCCTGCTGGTCGCCGTCAGCGGCGAAGTAGGCGGTGGTCACCTTCTCCGAACCCGTCACGTCAGGCGCATCAACCGGGTTGGCGGCACCATCGGAGAGGTTCATCAGGAAGGCCACCACCCATACCGCTGACCGCTGGAACTCCGCCGTGGTCATCTCCAGGTGGTCCGCTGCGGCCTGGATGGAGGCAAGGTGCTCGACGGAGTAGCCGGTGGTGACGCGGTACTCGTCCACCTGCGGGGCCGGGAAGGAGGACCCGGCGTCGGGCGGCCCGTAGGCCACCCCGAACCAGTTGGAGCGCAGGCCGAACTCCCGGCGGAACCTGTCGCCGGAGACCACGAACCTGTTGCCGTCGCGGGCACGCAACTCCACCTCGACCGCACGTCCACCGTCGTCGCCGAAGCCGTCACGCTCAACCACCTGGATTTCATAGAGCGGTCCCAGCCCGAACGCGTCGGCCACACGGGTCGCATCCACCTCGTCGCTCCAACGATGCACCGGGTTGATGGACACGTCGTCCCCGGCGTCCACCACGCCCACGAAGTCAGCCGTGATGGTGTGGCCACCAGTCGAGGCCGAGAACTCGGTTCTGGACACGACACCGTCCATGAGCCGGACCATGCCCGCCGTGGCGACCACCGCAGCATCGGTCTCGGCGGTCTCGTGGTCCCATCCGCTGCCACCCCTGCGACTGCGGCGTCCCGAATAGACCTGGCAGCGGATGGTGTCGCACGTCTTGGCGTACCCGTACCGAACCTCGGCCAGGGAGTACGAGCGGGCGGCCACCGCCTGGACCTGGAGGGCCTGGCGGCCGGCACCGTCACCCATGGATCCCCATACCGACGGCATCTCGCTGGGCACCACCGATCGCAGGTACTGCTCGATGGCCACCCAGTTCACGGTGCGCTGCAGGGCCCCGTAACGCGCTGCCCGAATCTCGCCCCGGTACCAGGTGGCCGACGTGGCGCCCTCGCAGAGCTGAAGGGTCTGGTCCAGACCGGCCTCCGCCTGGTCCACCAGGTCGTAGGCCACCCCGTCGGCGGTCGAAGCCACCCCACCGGTGGAGTACGGCGTGGACCCGATAGGCCAGGCCGGGGCTATGCGGGCGACGGCACTGTCCACCATCAACCCCATGTCGGTGAAGTCTCCGCCGCATGAGGAGCCCGAATAGACGTGGTACCTGTCCACGTCACCATCAAGCACCAGGCGAACCACCTTGGCATCGATCACGGTCCACGGGCCCTGCAGTCCAGCCACCAGCAGGACGCCATCCGACAGGTAGACGGTGGTCGGCTTGCTGTCATGCGAGAGGAGCCGCACGCCGATCTCCACGTCCGGGACAACCATGGGCGTGGTACCGCCGTAGTAATGGTCGAGGATCTGGTCCCGTCCCCAGCCCTCGTCGATGGCATATCCCAGTGCCCCGTACTGGCCCATTCCCCGGCCGTGCCCCCAACCCCGACCGTCGACCACGACCGGCCCGTAGTCGATCGAGTAGATGGGCGGGGCGAACCGACCGGGTATCCGCAACTCCTGGCCTACGGACAACAGGTTCGGGTTGGTGATCCCGTTGGCGTCCATCAGTGCCGAAACGGTCACGCCCTGGGCGGCGGCGATCCCGGACAGGCTGTCGCCTGACACCACGGTGACGATGAGCGGAGGCAACGTGGAGGTCGGTGGCATCGAACCGGGGATGGTGAGCTGCTGGCCGACCGAGAGGCGGTCAGGATCCGTGATGCCGTTGAGACTCATCAGGGCCGAGACCGATACGCCGTACTCAGCGGCGATCTTCGAGAGGCTGTCGCCAGACCGCACGGTGACGATGACAGGACCGGTGGGGGTGATCGGACGCGTCGCGCCGGGCACCAGAAGTTCCTGGCCCACATGGACCGTGTCCGGATCGGTGATGTTGTTGGCCTCGATGAGCGCCGCCATGGTGACCCCGTACTCGGCGGCTATGGCCGAGAGGCTGTCGCCCCTCTGGACCACCACGACCATCGTGGGCAGTGTCGTGGGCGTGGCGCCGACCCCGGGGATCACCAGGCGTTGGCCCATGTAGACCCGGTCCGGATCTGTGATTCCGTTGGCGGCCATGAGGGCGCTGACCGTGGTCCCGTGTTGGACGGCGATCGCCGAGAGGCTGTCGCCCGCCTCGACTGTGACGACCGTCTGGGCACCGGCCGGCGATGCTGTGACCAGAAGCGTCGCCACGAGGGCAATCGTCAGAAACGCCGACCTGATGGCACCGGCGCGCAGTTGCAGCTGCGTCCGCCGGCGCGTTCCACTACTCGGTTGAGCGTCCAATTTAGTTCCGTCCACGGACTCGACTGACGTGCCGGAAGGCCCCGCTCCGCCCGTCGGTCAGTGTAGGAGTCCGGGCCGCCGGGCGAGGGGCACCGCCATGGCAACCATGGCGGTTACGACCGTGGCCAGCAGCGCCAACTCCACACGCAGGAAGAGGTCCCCACCGAAGGCCAGCACGATCGGGAATGCAGTGAGGCCGACAAGCCATGCGAGGGCCATCCGACCCTGGCAACGCTGGGCGATGAGCGCCTGGGCAAGGGACAGGACGATCATCAGGACAGCGCTGGAAGCCGCCAGGAGGATCATGTCGCGGCGTCCCACGGCGAACTCGGCGCCGAAGGCCATCTCGACCACCAGATGTCCGACCACGGCACACGCCACTACAGCCGCCGCGCCCAGTGCCCCGACGAGGGCCAGGAGCCGGGCGAGCACATGGCGGAACTCCTCCATGTGCCCATCGGCGGCCAGCGACGAGAGCTTGGGCAGCAGCGAGGCCTGGACCGCCTGGAAGAAGAACAACGGCACCCGGGCGACAAGCAGGGCGTTGAGGAACCGACCGGCCTCGTCACGCTGCGTCGGGCCGGCCAGAAGCTCCACGGCCAGAGGGCTGACGTTCAGAACGATCGCCGTTGATACGGATGCCACCAGCAGGAACCCCATGGCCGGGGCCAGTGCGCCGAGTTCGGCACGGCGGCCCGGCGCAACGGTGGCCGGCTCCGACTCCGGCGCGGACACCTCCGACCCCCGGGCCGTGGAGCGGCGACCGGTGAGGGCGGCAGCCACTCCCAGGAACGGTGCACCACCCACGGCCAGCCCGTACACCGCCACATCGTCGGTGAGGACCAGTGAGCCGATCCCGACGAGTAGCAGGCGACCGATGCCATCGCCGATGAAGTAGCGGGCGTAGCCGCCGAACCGTCCGAGGCCGGCCAGCACCCCACGCACGAGGTGCCCGGTTCCCAGCCCGACGAGGACCAGAAGCAGGGCCACGAACAGGATGCCATGGCCTGCGAAGAGGCTGTCCACGATCCATGGTGCGACCACCATGGCGACCACCGACAGGGCCAGCGCCAGTGACCCGCCCAGGATGGCCGCCGGACGGACCACGGACCGCAGCCCGTTGGCGGACCTCCCGGCGATGACACGCGCCGTCTCCTGCTCGAGCGGCTGGAAGAACCCGGGGCCCAGAAGGAAGCTGAGCGCCCAGAGCAGGCCAACCGGCGTGTAGGCCTCGGCGCCGAGGTCCCGGGAAGCCAGCGTGATGAACGTGTACGCGGCCAGGCCGTTGACCACCAGACCGCCGCCGACAGCGACCGTGCCCTCAGGCAGCCTGTCGAGGATCCGTGTCAGCATCTGTGGGGAACTTCCGGCATCTGATCGCTCGGTCAGCGACCGATGCCGACGAAACCGACATCCAGGTCACGCCACGGACCAGGATCCAACAGGTTGCGGGCGTCCACCACAGCCCGGCCGGCCATGGCCGCCACGGCGTCGGACGGAACAACCTCGGTGTACTCGGGCCATTCCGTCAGGACCAGCAGCACGTCGGCGCCGGCGCAGGCATCCAGTGGGCTTGCCGCCACCTCCACGTCGGCGGGTACCGGACCCCTCCGGACCGGCACGGTCGGGTCGTGTGCGGTGACCGATGCTCCAGCGGCCAGGAGGCGATCCACGATCTCGAGTGCGGGGGAATCCCGCAGGTCGTCGGTTCCCGCCTTGAAGGTGAGACCCCAGACGGCCACGGACCGATCCGCCAGGTCACCGCCGACGGCCCGCCTGACCTTGTCCACTATCCGGTCGAACTGCTGGCGGTTCACCCGGATGGCGCTGTCCAGGAACTCGAAGTCGTACCCGGCCCGCCCCGCCTGGTGGATCAGTGCCCGGGAGTCCTTCGGGAAGCAGCTCCCTCCCCAGCCCGGGCCCGGCCTGAGGTGGCTGGCGCCGATACGCGGGTCGTGACCGAGGGCGAGCACGACGTCGTCGATGTCGGCACCGACGCTCTCACAGACGGCGGCTATGGCGTTGGCGAACGAGAGCTTTGTAACCAGAAATGCGTTGGCGGCGTACTTGATGGTCTCGGCCGACGCCGGGTCGGTGAGGACCATCGGGGCATCGATCCCGTCATAGAGGGCCCGCACGGTCTCGGTGGCGCTCTGGAGGTCGCTGCCGATGACGATCCGGTCGGGTCCCAGGAAGTCAGCCACCGCCGTGCCCTCGCGCAGGAACTCCGGGTTCGACGCCACCGACACGTCGGAGCGATCGATGATCGCTGCGACAGAAACGGTGGTTCCGACCGGCACCGTGGACTTGTTCACGACGACAGATCCCGCGGCCAGCGATGCACCGATGGTCGCAGCGGCGGCCTCCACGTACGAGAGGTCAACCGAACCGTCCGGAGCGTGCGGGGTGGGCAGGCACAGGAACACCACCTCGCGGTCTACGACCGAACCGGCCACGTCCGTCGTGAACCCGAGGCGGCCGGCGGCCAACCCCTCGAGCACGAGTTCGGGCAGGCCGGCCTCCAGAATCGGGACATCGCCCGCCTTCAGGGATTCGACCTTGTCCGCGTCCACGTCGGCGCAGAGCACGTCGTGGCCCAGACGGGCCAGGCAGGCGCCGGTGGTCAGACCGACATAGCCGGTGCCGATTATCGCCAGTCGGGCCATGGCGGCGAGTCTCGCATGGTGCGACGCAAACCCCGACGCCCCGACGCCCCGACGGTCAGGTGACCGTCCGGTCCCAGCCGGCTCAGCCTTCGGGCGGAGCGGTCACCTTCGGCATGCAGAGGCCGTCCAACTCGGCGATCTGGATGCGGTCGCTGTTCTCCCACGTCACCTCGTTCGACGGGTCACGCTGCAACCGGTACTCGCGGAACGACATGTCCATGGCGTCGAAGGCCACGAGGCGACCGGAGAGGCCGTCGCCCAGGCCCAGGATGAGCTTGATGGCCTCGAGGGCCTGGATGGAGCCGACGATCCCGGGCAGCACGCCGAGCACGCCGGCCTCGGCACAGCTGGGTGCGAACTCGGCGGGGGGCGCCTCCGGAAGCATGTCGCGGTAGGTGACGCCGTTGCGGGGGTCGAACACCGTGACCTGGCCCTCGAACCGGAAGATCGAACCGTGGACCACCGGGATGCCCAACTTCACCGTGGCGTCGTTGAGCAGGTAGCGGCTGGGGAAATTGTCGGCGCCATCCACCACGACGTCGTAGCCGTCGAGGATCTCCATGATGTTGTCAGCGCCCAGTCGGACGTCGTAGGTGACGACGTCCACGTCCGGGTTCAGGGCTGTGAGGGTCTTCTTGGCCGAGTCGACCTTCCTGTCGCCGATGCGGTCCAGGTTGTGGAGGATCTGGCGCTGCAGGTTCGACTCGTCCACGACGTCCATGTCGACGATGCCCAGCCTGCCGACACCGGCGGCCGCCAGGTACATGGCGGCTGGCGAACCGAGGCCGCCGGCACCCAGCAGCAGGACGCTGGCGTCCAGCAGCTTGAGCTGGCCCTCCTCCCCCACCTCGGGGAGGAGCAGGTGGCGCTGGTAGCGGTTGCGCTGCTCGGCGGTGAGGGTGCGCGGCGTGCGCCACTCGCGGCCCTCGTCCTTCCAGCGGTTGAAGCCCCCGTCCATCGACACCACGTTGGAGTAGCCGAGCTGCTGGAGCGTGTCTGCGGCGAAGGCCGAGCGGACGCCACCGGCGCACATCACGACGATCGGCAGGTCACGGTCGGTCACCCGGTTCTCGATACCGGACTCCAGGTTCCCCCGGGGAATGTGCATCGAATCGGGAATCGCCCCCTGCTCGAACTCGTCCGGCTCACGGACGTCGAGGAGCAGGTGGCCGCCGGCCAGCAGGGCCTCGGCCCCGGCCGGATCGGTTTCGGTGATGCGCGAACGGGCATCGGCCAGAAGGTCTCTGAATGTTGCCATACCGGAAAGGCTACCAAACAGGTCGGGATTCAACCACCGTCGGCCGCAGCCCGGCCGACGATGCGTGGCAGCACCTCGCTTATCGATCCACGCACGTTGACGGTGGCCAGGTGGTCCATCTCGGTCGGCGAGCCGTTCACGACAACGACGGCCGCCCCGTGGTCGACCGCCTCCGGAACCATCAGGGCCACCGGGTGGACGCCCAGCGTTGAACCCACGGCGAGCAGGAGGTCGCATTCCCGGGCCGCCGCAAGGGAGCGTTCCATGTCGCCCTCGAACAGGTTCTGACCGAAGCTCACGGTGGCGGACTTGAGGAGGCCGCCGCAGGCCCCGCAGTGGGGATCCAGGTCGCCGGAGCGCACCCGATCCAGGACGACCTCGATGTCGGCACGCCAGTCGCAGCCGAGGCACATAGCCCGGCGCACCGTGCCGTGGATCTCAACGACCATGGCCGGATCGGTTCCGGCCATCACGTGCAGGCCGTCCACGTTCTGGGTCACGAGGGTGTGGAGGCGACAACCGACCTCCAGTTGACGAAGCGCCCTGTGCCCCCCGTTGGGTTCGACCCCGTCCCACATGCCGCCATGGGCAAGGACCTCCCAGCGGGCCCGGCGAACGCCGGGATCGGCCATGAAGTAACGGATGTCGGAGGCCTTCTCGGCCTCGGGATTCTTAGTCCAGACCCCGTCGGGGCCACGGAAATCGGGGATTCCGCTGTCGGTCGATATCCCTGCCCCGGTCAGCACCGTGACGGAGGCCGCACCGGCCACCAGGTCCGCAGCAGCGAGGACCGCCGCCTCGAGCGCCTCGGCTGGTCGCTCCCCCTGGTCCGGCATCGTCGGAGCCTCGCAGGACACGGCTGGCAGCGCCACAGCGAGATGTTGGGCCCATATGGGTTGACAGGGACTGAAAGTCTCTGTCAGTATCCACGACGACTTCCCCCGGTCCACAGGCCACGGCCATGAAATCCAGACCAGGAGGAGCCACAGTGCCCACCCAACCCGCCTTCCCGACCAGCCAGCTGCGCATCGAGGCCTGGGACGATCCCATCATCGACCGGCTCGGCCACGACCCCCGATCCACCTACGTGGAGACCTACTGGCTGGGCATCCTCGGACCCAGCGCCTGCTGGCTGCTACGCCGCATGGCCGACGGGCTCGACGCCGACCCCGACGGCTTCGACATGGACCTGGCAGATGCCGCTGCAGCAATCGGCCTACGGCTGAACGGTGGGCGCCACGCCCCGTTCCTGAGGACGCTCGGCAGGCTCTGCCAGTTCCGTATGGCGCGGCAGTGCGGTCCGGACGTCCTCGAGGTTCGCCGCAGGTTGCCGCCACTCACCCTCGCCCAGGTCGACCGCCTACCCGTCGGGCTGCGGGACCGCCACCGTGCCCGCATCGCCGAGCAGGGCCAGCGGAAGATCACCACCGACGACCCGACACGTCGGATCCGGCGCCTGGCCCTGACCCTCGTGCAACTCGGCGAAGACCGTGACGCGACAGCCAGGCAGCTCCGGGAATGGCGGTTCGACACCGGGCTGTGCGATACCGCCGCCGGCTGGGCGTGGAACATCCGGCACCGCCTCGCCGCCCCACCATCGGGCACGACCGGGCCATCGGCAGTCCTGGACCCGGAGGAACGCCCGGCACTGGACGGCGCCGCCTGAGCCCAAGGTCGCCGCGACCCGTTACCGGCACCCCCCGGAAACTGGTCCGACGGCACCGCCCGGACCGATACCCGACCCCTCCCTCGGGCCGACCACCGGGCGAAACGATGCCGACGCCTCCGGGCGTCGGCATCGTCGCGTCAACGCGTCGTTCAGCCCCCGGGGGTGAAGGAGCAGACCAGGTCCACCAGGAGGCGGACGCCGAAGCCCGTACCGCCCCGGGTGACCTCGCAGTCGTCGCCATCGGCGAAGGCCGGACCGGCGATGTCCAGATGCGCCCACGGGATCCCGTCGGCCACGAACTCGCCGAGGATCAGGCCGGCCGTGATGGCCCCGCCGTGGGGACCACCGATGTTCTTCATGTCGGCAACCGGTGAATCCACCATGGTCCTGTAGTCCGCGGGAAGCGGCAGGCGCCAGACGCGCTCACCGGTACGGGCCGAGGCGCCCTCCACCTGGGCCAGGAAGCCGTCGTCACGGCCCATGAGGCCCGCTATCCGGGGACCGAGGGCCACCATGCAGGCGCCGGTGAGGGTGGCCAGGTCCACGATGGCGTCCGGTTTCGCCTCGGATGCCATCGACAGGGCGTCGGCCAGCACCAGGCGACCCTCGGCGTCGGTGTTCAGGACCTCGATGGTCTTCCCGTTGCGGATCGTGAGCACGTCGCCGGGGCGGGTGGCGTCGCCGCCGAGCATGTTGTCGGTCATGGGCAGGTACGCCCGCACCCGACAGCGCGGTGCCAGCACCGACAGCGTCGACATGGCCCCGACCACGGCCGCAGCCCCACCCATGTCCATCTTCATGTCCATCATGCCCACGCCGGACTTGATGGACAGGCCGCCGGAATCGAAGGTGAGCCCCTTGCCCACGAGCGCCAGGGTGCCCTTCGGGCGCCCCTTCGGAGTCCAGGTGAGCTCCACGAAGCGGGGTGGCTGGGTGGAACCCCGGCTGACGCCCAGCAGGCCACCCAGGCGGGCCCGCCTGATCGCCGCCTCGTCCATGACCTTCACCGTGAGGCCGCTGTCGCGCGCCATCCGGCGTACCCGGTTGGCGAACTTCGGCGGCGTCAGGCTGCCGCCCGGTTCGTTCACCAGGTCCCGGGCCAGCTTCACGCCCTCGGCCACCGCCACCGCCTGATCCACGGCGGTACGCACACCGGCCGCCGTGCTCCCCACGAGGGTCACCCGGCTGAGGCGGTCCTTGTCCTTCGTTGACTTGTAACCGAACCTGTAGAGCGCCAGGGCCGTGCCCTCCACCACCGCCCGGGCCGCCTCGGGCCCACCAACAGCGTCCGTCACCGATGCCAGGTCCAGAGCCAGCGAACGCCGCCCCCTGACAGAGCGGGCCAGGCTGGCCGATGCCCGCCTCAGGCCATCGGTGTCGACCTTGTCGGCCGGGCCCAGACCCACGGCCACCACCAGGCGTCCCCCGTCGGGAACCACCTGTACCTGTTCGGCCTTGGCGGTGAACCCCAGACGACCCAGGTCACCGCGGTCCAGGCCCGCCGGCAGCGGCCCGTCGCCGGCCAGGCCCTCGGTGGTGAGGCCGTGGGCCACCACCTCGGCACGGGCCGGGGCCCTACGGGCGGTGGAAAACTGGATTGGCATACGGGTTCCTCCCAGAACGATCCGTCACGGTCCTACAGGCTGTCGGCCCGGTCATTGGTGGTCGGCCGGCGATGCGTCCGGCACTGAACGGGTGGCCAGCGAGACCCCCTCGCGCCAGCGCGCCAGCGTCCACACGAGGTCCGACAGCCGGTTCAGGTACGGCACGACGGAGGAACCAGGAGTGGCGACCGGGAGGGCGGAACGCTCCGCACGTCGGCACACGGTGCGCGCCACATCAAGGCGGGCCGCCACCTCGTCCTCCCCCGGAACCACGAACTCCGTCGGCGGATCGAAGCGGCCGGAGACATCGTCGATGAGCCCCTCCAGGCGCAGCACCATCTCGGGCGTGGAGAGCGAACCCGACTCGGCCAGCAGATCCAGCCGGTCGGGGTTGCAGGCCAGCTCGGCCATCACCAGCCAGAGGTCGCGCTCCAGACCCACCAGGATCTCAGCCAGTTCACCCGTGGCGGCCGCACGGGCAAGGCCCAGGAACGCCTGGAGTTCATCCACGTCGCCGTAGGCGGTCGGTCGGGGGGAATCCTTGGCCACCCGTCCGCCGTGGAACAGCCCGGTCGTGCCGTCGTCACCCTTGCGTGTATAGACCTTCATCGCCGCTCCGAGCCCTCGGTCAGACTGCGGATCCTACCTACCGGTCGCCCAACAGGTCCGACCCCAAGGACAACCATGCCACCCCTCAGGCGAGGGCGGCCCTGGCCACCAGGTCCATTCCGAAGGCGGTCAGGATGGCCAGGTACAACAGACCCGTGGCAGCCATCACAGCCGAATACTGCCGTTCGCGCAGCGCCGCCCTGGTCATCAGGACCAGAAGCAGGGTGGACACCGTGCAGGCGACCCAGAACCAGCCCAGCAATCCGTTGTAACCATCGGGGATGGACCCGTCCAGCACCGAGAGCATCCCGGTAGGCCAGAGCAGGACCAGCAGCTCGAACGGCCAGACCAGGCCCGTCCATGCCACCAGCTCCAGGAGCGGACCGCGGGCCAGTCCGGGCTGCACCAGGTACCAGTGCCCGAGCAGCATCGCGCTGGAGACCGACCCCAGGAAGAGCGCTCCTACCAGCGTCCGGGCCACGGACAGGAGGGCCGGATCACCTGCCGCCATCCCACCGGCCACCAGGCCGACGAGCCCCACGAGGGGTGCAGCCAGATCCAGCCATGGTGGGAACTCGGGCACGTCGTCGTCGTAATCGACCCGGTCGCGGTCGATGCCGGTCATGGCAGCCACCCTCGCCGTCCGGCGTTCCTCCACTCCACGCTGACCAGCAACCCCGGCCCGACGACGCAGCACCGATACGGCCATGGCCACGACCGTGGCGACCACCACGGCCACAGCGGACGCATCCCTGAGAGGAACCGGATCCAGGACCAGACCCACGACCACACCACCAGCGGCCATCAGGCCGAACGTGATCCGGATCGTCCAGCCGTAGCCGATGCCGACCTCGCGGCGTCGCCCCGTCAACCACATGAAGAACAGCCCACCGACCGCCCACTGGAGCAGGAAGGTGGCTGCGTCGAGGTCGATCACGGCTGTCCCACGAGCATCCGAAGATTCAACCGTCGACCACGGCCAGGCCATGGTCGATCCGGTTCATGGCGTCAGGCCCATCAGCGGTGGCCACCACGATGTCCTCCAGCCGGGCGCCCCACGAGCCCGGAACGTAGATGCCCGGCTCGATCGAGAAGGCGTGGCCAGCCACCAGGGGCAGTTCGTTGCCCTCCACGATGTTCGGGTGCTCATGGGCCTCCACGCCGATGCCGTGACCCGTCCGGTGCACGAAGTACTCCCCGTAACCGGCGTCGCCAATGACCTTTCGGGCCGCAGCGTCCACGTCCTCGCACGGCGTGCCGACCGTGGCAGCCGCCACGCCCGCCGCATGCGAAGCGTGCAGCACCGCGTAGAGCTCGGCGAAGCCCGCCGGCGGCTCGCCTACGTGTACGCAGCGCGTTATGTCAGAGCAGTAGCCGACGTCGTCGGGCCCGGCCATGGTCCCACCGATGTCGAACAGCACACCCTCGCCGGCACGGATGACGCGCTCACCGGGTTCATGGTGGGGGCTGGCCGCATTCGGACCTGAAGCCACGATCACGAAGTTCACCCTGTGATGGCCCTCATCCAGGATCCGCCGGCCGATCTGCGCCGCCACGTCGGCCTCGGTCCGCCCGACGAGGGTCACCCTGCCGGCCTGCACGTCGGCCAGGATGCGATCCACCGCCGCACCGGCCCGCCGCAGCGCCTCCACCTCTGCATCGTCCTTCACCATCCGGATCGGCGCCGTCACCTCCGACGCCCGACGGAACCCCAGTCCCGGACATGCCGACGCAAGGTCCACGACGAAACCGGCCCAGGTCTGGTCCCCTATGGCCGCAGTGGTCGAAGCGCCCACGAGGTCGGCCACGATCGCTATCGGGTCCTCGCCGTCGCGCCACGTGACCATCTCGAACACCTCGGGGCGCTCGACGACCCGGGGCGCCTCCAGATGTGGAACCACCAGGTGGACGTCGCCGTCGCGTGGCACGACCAGCATGGTGAGGCGCTCCAACGGCATGGCCTCGTAGCCGCTGAAGTACGGCAGGTCAGCGCCCAGGGAGAGGAGGAGGACATCGACCCCGAGGCCGGCCATGGACTCCCGGGCCCTCTCGATGCGTTGGCTGAACACGGCGACAGGCTACGAGAAGGGGATGTGGAGCGAGACGACGGGTGGTCAGGCCGGACGAGCCGTCAGGGCGACCTGCACCGGCCGGTCGGCCACGGGTGCGACGCCTACGGCCTCGGCCGCCTGGCTGGCGTGGTAGCTGGACCTGGTGAGGGGCCCTGCCTCCACATGGCCGATCCCCATCGCCATTCCGGCCGCAGCCCACCGGTCGAAGGTGGCGGGCTCCACCCAACGGTCCACCTCCAGGTGGCTGGTGGTGGGCCGCAGGTACTGGCCGATGGTGACGATGTCGCAGCCGACAGCGGCAAGGTCCGCCAGGCAGGCGTCCACCTCGGCGTCGGTCTCGCCCAGGCCCACGATGATCGACGACTTCGTGGTCAGGCCGGCGGCCCCTGCCCGCGCCAGCACCGAGAGGCTGCGCGCGTAGGAGGCCGACGGGCGGACCCTGCGCTGCAGGCGGGCGACCGTCTCGATGTTGTGGTTCAACACCTCCGGTCGGGCATCGAACACGAGTTGGAGGGCATCGACATCCCCCTTGCAGTCGGGGATGAGCACCTCTACAGCGGTCCCGGGGTTGCGCTCCCGGATAGCGGCGATGGTCGCCACGAAGGCGGCTGCACCACCATCGGGCAGATCATCACGGGCCACCGCCGTGACAACCGCGTGGCGCAGACCCATGTCGGCCACCGCCTCGGCGACGCGCCGGGGCTCGTCGAGGTCGAGGCCGTCAGGACGCCGGGTGTCGACCAGGCAGAAGCCGCATGCCCGGGTGCAGCGCTCGCCGTTGATCATGAAGGTCGCGGTGCCGTCGTTCCAGCAGTCGGACACGTTCGGGCAGCCGGCCTCCTCACACACCGTGGTGAGACGCTTCGAGCGCATCGTGGACTTGAGCCGCAGATACTCCGGACCGGTCTCCAGCGGCACCCGCATCCACTCCGGCTTGCGACCCACCGGCGGGCGGGCACCCGCACCCTCGCCACGACTGAAGGCACTCAGGTCCCCGGTTCGGTGCGCCCAGGCGACGTCGGCGCGTTCCACGGGGCCATCAGCCCAGAGCTCGGCCGCCCGGTCTGCGACCAGGTCCACGACCTGGCGCATCGTGGCGTCGACCCCCTCGCCCGCCAGCGAGGTGACGCCGTAGCCGGTGATCCCGCACGGCACCATCCGGTCGAAGAAAGCCATGTCCGGGTCCACGTTGAGGGCGAAACCGTGCATCGTGTGGCTCCGGGTGAGCTTCACCCCGATGGCCGCCACCTTGCGGGGCCGTGGCCCGTCAGGTTCCACCCACACACCCGGAAACTGCCGGAGGCGCCCCACGTCGGCGAGGCCGAGATCGCGGCACACACCCATGACGAGGTCCTCGACGGAGCGCACGTAGGCCACCGTGTCGGCCATGCCGCCGCCCCTCTTGCCGGGAAGGTGCAGCAGCGGATAACCGACCAGTTGCCCGGGACCGTGGAACGTGATGTCGCCTCCCCGATCGGCCCTCTCCAGGTCGGCTCCGACCTCGTCAGGTGGCAGCAGCAGATTGTCCATCGAGGCCCGCACCCCGAGCGTGTACACAGCGTGGTGCTCGAGCAGTAGCAGGTGGTCCTGCGGATCAGGAACCGACCCTGCGCGGGCGTGCATGCGTTGCTGCAGCACCAGAGCGTCGCGATAGCGGACGCGCCCCAGCCACCTGATCCGAAACGGCCGGGAGGCACCACCAGGCGTCACGTCCCGTCGGCCTCGTTAGCCCAGCGCCCGACCCAGTCGGTCGTCTCCAGGATTCGTTTCAGGTCCTGCAGGAAGGCCGCCGCGTACGCCCCGTCGAAGGCCCGGTGGTCCCAGGCCAGCGCCAGGATGCCCAGGGGTCTAACCCCGATGGTCTCGACACCATCAGCGTCGACGACCACCGCCGGCTTCCTGGCGATTCCGTCGGTGGACAGGATCGCCACCTGCGGCTGGTTGATGATCGGGAACTGGAACAGCGTGCCGTACTGGCCCGGGTTGGTGACGGTAAAGGTCCCACCGACCAGGTCAGCGCGGACGAGCTTGCGGTCCCGGGCACGACCGGCCACCTCGTGGATGGACCTGGCCAGGTCCCGGATCGACAGGTCCCCCACCTTGTGGACGATCGGCGCCACCAGGCCCTCGAAGCCGAGGTCGACCGCCACCGCCAGGTTCACGTCACCGTGCACGATCAGCTCGTCGTCGCCGACGCTGGCGTTGATCCGGGGATGGTCGACGAGTGCCTCGGCGACGGCCCGCACGATGAACGGCAGATAGGTGAGGCTGCGCCCCTCGGCAGCCCGCCAGGCTTCCTTCTCGACCACCCGCAGGCGATCCACGGCGTCGAAGTCGACCTCCATGGCGGTCAGCACGTGCGGGGAGGTGGCCTTGGACCCGACCATGTGCCTGGCCGTGGCCTTCCGTATGCGGTTGAACGGCTCAGCCCGCCCGGGGTTGTCACGCAGGAACTGCTCCACGTCTCCACGCGTCAGGCGACCACCGAGCCCGGTCCCGCGAACCCGCGCCGGATCCAGACCATTCTCAGCCAGAAGTCGCCTCACCACCGGCGAAAGCAGGCGCGCCCCGGTACCTCCTCCGACCTCCGCACCTGTCCCTGCCGCCCTCCCCGGCCCCGCCACATCCGCCGCAGGTGAAGCTACGACGGCGGACGCACCGGCACTCTGATCGGATGCGGACTGGCCCGTGCCACCGACACCGGCTCGCGATTCGGGGTCGGCCGGTGCGACGCCGGCGATGGCGGAAGAGGAAGGCTCGTCGGAGTCGATGCGGCAGAGGAGGGCGCCGACGGGGATTGTGGCCCCTTCGGATGTGATGATCTCGACCAGGACCCCACCCAGGGGCGACGGCACCTCGGAATCGACCTTCTCGGTCGAGACCTCGTAGAGGGGGGCGCCGGCCGGAACCGTCTCGCCGACGCCGAAGAACCAGCGCGTGATGGTTCCCTCGGTAACCGTCTCGCCTAACTGCGGGAGGAGGACGTCGGTCATCGGCTCAGCCGTGGAGCGCCCGGCCGGTGAGCGCCATGACCGTCTCACCGAACAGCTCGCTGAGCGTCGGATGGGGTTGGATGAACTCGGCCACCTCGTCCACCGTGGCCTCCCAGTTGACAGCCAGATAGGCCTGTCCGAGCTGCTCGGTGACCCACGGTCCGACCATGTGGACGCCCAGGATGCGTCCCGCCCGCCCGTCCGCATCCCTGGCGGCAACGACCTTCACCAGGCCGTCCACGTCGCCGATGATCATGGCCCGGCCGTTACCGGCGAACCGGTGGGTGCTGACCACGACGTCATGGCCGGCCTCGATGGCGGCGCCCTCCGTCAGCCCGGCGAAGGCCACCTCGGGGTGGCTGTAGATGCACCACGGCACGGTCGTCGGGTCGATCGGCCTCGGCGACTCGCCCAACAGGTCCTTCACCACAAACATCCCCTCGGCGAAGCCGACATGGGCCAGCTGCGGCGTGGCCACGACATCGCCCACCGCGTAGACGCCCGGCTCGGAGGTCCGGAGGCGATCATCTACCTGGATGAAGCCACCCTCGTCCACCACCACGCGGGTGCCCACCAGACCGGCCGAGTCGCCCCGGGGGCGGCGGCCGACGGCGACAACCACCAGGTCCACCTCGACCGTGGAGTCGTCGCCGAACCTGACCGTCGTGGTCCCATTGACCGGATCGTGACCGTGGACCGGCACACCTGAATGGACGTCTATGCGGCGTCGCCTGAAGGAACGCCGGACGGTTTTTGCCACATCGGTGTCGCACCCCGGGAGGATCTCCGCGGCGGCCTCCAGCAGGGTGACCGCCGATCCGTAGTCGGCCAGCATCGATGCGAACTCGCATCCGATGGCTCCACCGCCGATGACCGCTACACGGCCGGGAACCTCGGTGATGGACAGCAGTTCGTCGCTGGTGACCACGAGCGAGCCGTCAATCTCGAAGCCCGGGATGGTCCGCGGCGTGGAGCCGGTGGCCAGCACCACATGGTCTGCGGCGATCACAACCGGACCCTCGGGACCGTCGACGGTCACCGCGTGGTCGACGCCGAGGCGCCCCGTCCCGTCGTAGACCGTCACATCGCGCCCCGCCAGCAGAGAGCCGAGTCCCTTGACAAGGCCGTCGATGACCTTCTGCTTCCGCACCTGGCTGACGGCCAGGTCCACGGTCGGCTCGACACCACCTGTCATCACACCGAACCCGGCCGCATCACGGACGGTCCGCAGCACCGCGGCGGTCTCCAGGAGTTCCTTGGCCGGGATGCAACCCACGTGCAGGCAGGTGCCGCCGAGGCTGCCCTCCTCGACGAGGCCGACATCCAGGCCGGAGGCCGACCCGTAGAGGGCCGCCGCATAGCCGGCCGGACCACCACCGATCACCACGATGTCGTGCCGGACGGTCACAGCGCCATCACCACCTGAACGGTGAAGGCCACCAGTAGGCCCATCCCGCAGACCAGCGCCGAGAGGATCAACATGCGCGTGCTCATGTCGCCGACGGTACCGCGGCTGGCTTCGGGGGAGCGGTCCCGTATCCTGACCGGACCCCGATTCCCACTACCCCGATTCCCACTAGGAGCCCCGATGTCCGGGAAGACCCTGAGCCAGAAGGTCTGGGACCGCCACCTGGTGCGGTCGGCCGACAACGAGCCCGACCTGTTGTTCATCGACCTGCACCTGGTCCACGAGGTCACCTCCCCACAGGCCTTCGACGGCCTCCGCATGGCCGGTCGGACGGTGCGCCACCCGGAGCTGACGGTGGCCACCGAAGACCACAACGTGCCGACCGTCGACATCGACCAGCCCATTGCCGACCCCGTCAGCCGCATCCAGATCGAGACTCTGCGCTCCAACTGCGACGAGTTCGGCGTGCGCCTCTACCCGATGGGCGATCCCGGCCAGGGAATCGTGCACGTCATCGGCCCGGAGAAAGGCCTCACGCTGCCCGGCATGACCGTCGTCTGCGGTGACAGCCACACCAGCACCCACGGGGCGTTCGGCGCACTGGCCTTCGGTATCGGCACCAGCGAGGTGGAACACGTACTGGCCACCCAGTCCCTCCCCCAGCAGCGTCCCGGCACCCTGGCGGTGACCGTCAACGGCACCCTGCCGGAGGGCTCCACGGCAAAGGACGTGATCCTGGCCATCATCGGGCGCCTCGGCACCGGCGGCGGGATCGGCTCGATCATCGAATACCGGGGCGAGGTGATCCGGAACCTCTCCATGGAGGGCCGGATGACCGTCTGCAACATGTCAATCGAGGCGGGCGCCAAGGCCGGCCTCATTGCCCCGGACGAGACCACCTTCGAGTACCTGTCGGGCAGGGACCATGCCCCGACGGGAAGCGACTGGGAGGCGGCCGTCGCCGACTGGCGGACGCTGGCCACCGACGACGACGCCGTATTCGACGCTGAGATCGTGCTCGAGGGAGCCGACATCGCCCCCCACGTGTCATGGGGTTCCAATCCCGGACAGGTGATGCGAATGGACTCCACGATCCCCTACCCCGACTCCTTCGAAGATCCCAGCCAGCGCGAAGCGGCGCAGAGGGCACTGGACTACATGGGCCTCACCGCGGGCACCGCCATCCGCGAGGTCGCCGTAGACACCGTCTTCATCGGCTCGTGCACCAACGGCCGCATCGAGGACCTGCGGGCCGTGGCCGAGGTAGCCAGGGGCCGACACGTCGCCGAAGGGATGCGGACCCTGGTGGTTCCCGGTTCGCGGGCAGTGAAAAACCAGGCAGAGGCCGAGGGCCTGCCCGAGGTGTTCATCGAGGCCGGGTTCGACTGGCGGGAACCCGGATGCTCCATGTGCCTGGCAATGAACCCGGACAAGCTCACAGCCGGCGAGCGGTGCGCCAGCACCAGCAACCGGAACTTCGAGGGACGACAGGGACGCGGTGGGCGCACCCATCTCGTCTCACCAGCCGTGGCAGCCGCCACCGCCATTGCCGGCACCTTCGCCACGCCGGCGGACCTGGACTGAGGAGCGACCATGGAAGCAGTACAGATCGTCTCGGGCACAGCGGTGCCGCTGCGTCGCTCAGACGTGGACACCGACCAGATAATTCCCAGCGACTGGCTGAAGCGGGTGGAACGCACCGGCTTCGAAAAGGGCCTCTTCTCGGAATGGTGCGACGACCGCGACTTCGTCCTGAACGACGACCGCTACAGCGACGCCGTAGTGCTCGTGGTCGGCCCCAACTTCGGAACAGGCTCGTCACGCGAGCACGCAGTATGGGCGATCCAGCAGTACGGGTTCGGTGCGGTGGTGTCGCCGCGCTTCGCTGACATCTTCAGGAACAACTGCACCAAGAACGGCCTCGTGCCCGTCGAGGTGACACCCGAGGTGGGCGAGGCGCTGCTCGACGCGATCGAGGCCGACCCCGACCTGGTGATCACCGTGGACGTCGCCAACCTGACCCTGGAGGCTCCTGACGCCGGGATCGTGTGCTCCTTCCCGATGGACTCCGCCACCCGTGAGAGGTACCTGGAGGGACTCGACGACATCGGGATATCGCTGCGACACGAGGACGACATCGCCGTGTTCGAGACCACCCGGCCTGCATGGATGCCGACCACGGCATGAGGGGTGGCGGACGCATGATCCCTGGGGGACACATGTCCATCGGACGCCTGGCCACCGCCGTCCTGACGGTCCTGGCCGTCCTGTCCACGGGTTGCGGATCAGATTCCGGGAACTCGGGGCTTTCGGGCCGGCCGGCGGTGGTGTCCACCACCGTGCCGCCGTCGACAACCGGCGTGGTTGACATGTCGGGGACCGAGCTGACAGCCGGCCTCGTGGCCTTCACCGAGTGCGACGAGCTGCTCGTCCACCTTCGGGCTGAGGCGGTCGAACGGGTCGGCCCGTACGGCCTGGGCGGTGGCTGGTTCGGTCATGGCGATGAGAAGGGCGCAGAGCGCCGGCAGGAGTCGGAGGAACGGCATGAATCAGGCCCTTTGGAGGGGTGGGAAAGGAGCCCGAAAACTAAC
>JAAZXC010000003.1 GCA_014240365.1 Acidimicrobiales bacterium
GGACAGCTACGTGGACCACCTTCGGTGAACCGTCGCCACCAACCGTCACCAGGAATGCGCTCGTCCCGTACTCCTCCAGTCGGGCCGGGACGTCGTCTGCGGTGACCAGCTGGCTCATGGCCGCACACTAGCCCCGGTTACCAGCCCGAACGGCTCTTCGATGGTCGTCGATTATCGCATTTGCGCCTTTTAGTGGCTAGTTTTCTAGCATGCACCACTTTCGAATAGGTGAAGCCGCCAAGTTGCTGGCCGTCAGCCCTGACACCGTCCGGCGCTGGGCTGACGCCGGGCGGCTGGCAACCAGTCGGACGTCCGGCGGCCATCGCACCATTGCCGGACCTGACCTGGCGCTTCTCTCCCAGGAACTGGCCGCCGAGGCCGCCACGGAAGAAGCCGGGGGTTCGGTGCTATCGGCACGCAACCGCTTCACGGGTCTGGTCACCCGCATAGTTCGCGACGGGGTGATGGCCCAGGTCGAGATCCAGGCCGGCCCCCACCGGGTGGTCTCGCTGCTGTCCGCCGAGGCGGTCGACGACCTGGGCCTGGAACCCGGGGTCCTGGCGGTCGCCGTAGTCAAGGCCACCAACGTGGTCGTCGAACGACCCCGCTGACCGGAATCCGTGAACCTGCCCGCCCGGAGGATGCCCGGTACAGCCATCCCGAAGCTGCTGACCGTGGGTCTGGTGACCCTCGGGCTACTGATGGGTGGGGCCTGTTCCCTTCTCGACGACGACAGCAACGGCGATCGGCTCACCGTCTTCGGCGCCTCCTCGCTGACCGACGTGATCAGCGATCTGGCCACAGCATGGGAGTCAGCCGGTGGCCCCGGGCTCGTTGAGGTGGTTGGCGGCTCCAACCATCTGGCCGCACAGCTGCGCGACGGAGCCCCAGCCGACGTCTTCATCACCGCCGACGCCGCCCTATTCGAGCTCCTGGCCCCGGATCGCGTTCCGATCGCCGTCCTGGACAGGTTCGCCGCCAACCACCTGGTGGTGGCCGTGCCCATAGACGACCCTGCCGGCATCCGTGGACCGGCCGACCTCAGGAGGACCGACACCATCCTCGTGGCCTGCGTCACCGGCGTTCCCTGCGGTGACGCCACCTTCGAGCGCTACGGAGACCTCCCGCTCGACTCCTACGAGCCCAGCGTGCGGGCCGTCGTCACCAGGCTGGCCCTCGGCGAGGCCGACCTGGGCATCGTCTACGCCACCGATGTCGCAGCCGAGCCCCGTATCACCGCAGCCTGGGACGAGCCGCCCACATGTCCGTGCGTCACCTATGCCGCTGCAGCCATGACCGACAGTGGTACGAAGTTCCTGGACTTCCTGGAAACCGACCAGGCCCGGGACGTCCTCGCCACGCACGGCTTCAACCGGGAGGCGGCGCCTTCCGGATCGTCATGAGCCGAGTTCCCACCCGGGCGCCACGACCGCTCCTGGTCGTGGCGGTACTCGGCATCGCCTTCCTGGCCCTACCAGTGGTCGGCCTCCTGCAGCGCGCCCCATGGTCGTCGCTCGACGACCTACTCGGGCGTCGCACCGTGCTGGACGCCCTGCGCGTCTCTTTGACGGTGAGCGTCATCGCTGCGGGCATCGTCGTAGTACTCGGCACGCCACTGGCCTGGGTGCTGGCACGCGTGGACATCCCGCTGCGGAGACTAGTCAGGGCCCTCGTGATCCTGCCCATGGTCCTTCCACCGGTGGTGGGCGGCACGGCCCTGCTCTTCGCCCTCGGCCGCCGGGGGCTGGTCGGACAGTGGCTGGACCGCTGGTTCGACATCACGCTGCCCTTCACGATGACCGGAGCGGTCGTGGCCGCCACCTTCGTAGCCCTGCCGTTCTACGTGATGACCGTGGAGGGCGCCCTGCGAACCATGGGTGACGACCTGGAGCAGATGGCCGGCACCCTGGGTGCACCTCCGCTGACCGTGCTACGTCGCATCACCCTGCCGCGGCTGCTGCCCGCGATGGGTGCCGGACTGGCACTGGCCTGGGCCCGTGCACTGGGCGAGTTCGGTGCCACCATCACGTTCGCAGGCAACCTGCCGGGCCGTACCCGCACACTGCCCCTGGCCACCTTCCAGGCCCTGGAATCCGACCCGGAGGCTGCACTCGCCCTCAGCCTGGTCCTGCTGGCGGTATCCCTGGTCGTCCTACTCCCCACCCGCGACCGCTGGCTACCCACCCGATGAGCACGCAACCGGACCTCCAGACCGGGGCATCGGCTCGCCCGAAGGCCGTGGACCTAGAGGGTCACCTTGTCCGCGGCGACCTGCACCTGGAACTGACCCTGACGGTTGCGCCCGGTGAGATCGTGGCCGTGGTGGGGTCCAACGCCGCCGGCAAGACCACCCTCCTGCGACTCCTGGCCGGACTGGAACGCCTCGACGACGGACTGCTCCGGCTGAACGGCTTCACCGTTGACGATGCCACCGACCCCGGCCATGTCGCCTCCCACGACCGTTGCGTCGGCTGGGTCCCGCAGGACCGCCTTCTGTTCCCGCACCTCTCGGTGGCCGCCAATGTGGGCTTCAGCCCCGGAGCCACCCCGGAACGCGTCGACCACCTGTTGGACGCCCTTGACCTGCGCTCGATCGCCGACAGACGGCCGTCGGAATGCTCAGGCGGCCAGGCGCAACGCGTCGCAGTCGCCAGGGCTCTGGCCGGCTCACCCAGCCTGCTCCTCCTGGACGAACCATCCACCGCCCTGGATGGCGCATCGCGTCAACGCATACACGAACTCCTGGGAGCCGACGACCACCCGACCACTCTCCTGGTCACCCACGACCCTGTGGAGGCAGCCGGGATCGCCGACCGCATCATCGAACTCGAGGCCGGTCGGATCGTCGCCGCCGGCACCCCTTAGGCTCGCCGCCGTGAACGCAGCCGACAGCGACCCCAGCCCTCCCCCAGCCTCCGCCCTCGACAGTTTCCGGCTGGACGACCGGGTCGTCGTGGTGACCGGCGCCAGTTCCGGGTTGGGCGAGCGCTTCGCCCGCGTCCTGGCCGGCGTGGGTGCCCGCGTCGTGCTGGCCGCCCGCCGTACGGACCGCATTGAGGCCCTGGCCGACGAACTGCCAGATGCCCTGGCCGTCACCATTGACATAACCGACGAGAACGGCCCACAGACCCTGATCGACACAACCGTCGCCCACTACGGGCGTCTGGACGTCCTGGTCAACAACGCCGTGATAGCCAGGGTGGTCCCAGCCGTAGACGACGACCTGGAGGGCTTCCTCCACGAGATGGCCGTCGACCTCGTCGCCCCGTACGAGCTGGCCCGCAGGGCGGCCCGATGGTGGATGGCCGAGGAGCATCCGGGGGTGGTCGTCAACCTCGGCTCGGTCCTGGGTGCCGGAGCGGGCGGCAGGCTTCGTGTCCCCGGCTACGCGGCCGCCAAGGGTGGCCTCCACAACCTGACCCGGGAACTGGCCGTGGAGTGGGCACGGAAGGGAATCCGCGTGAACGCCCTGGCCCCGGCCTGGTTCGAGACCGAGATGAACTCGGACGACATGTTCCACACGGACAGCGGCCGCGCCTACGTCTCTGCCGGAACCCCGATGGGCCGTGGCGGCCTGGCCCACGAGCTGGACGGCGCCCTGTTGCTGCTCGCATCGGATGCCGGCTCCTACCTGACCGGCCACGTCCTGTACGTGGACGGCGGTTGGACCGCCGTCTAGCCATGCCGAATGGCTAACTGGCAGAACAGGATGACCGAATGGCCGAAATTCCGTTCGCTGGTGTGCCGGCCTTCCGGTGGGGTCCCACTTGTCTGCCGGCCATGGGCCGGACGCTGGGCACCCACCCCGGCGAAGTACGTATGAGCCAGAAGCTCCTGTCAGGCACCCGGGACCAGCCGGTTCCTGCCCGGTGCCCGGTACCAGCCAGGTCCCGTCAGGTGCACGGGATCAGTTGGTCGTGCCCAGGGCCTCGCGTAGGAACTCCAGTTGCACCAGGAGCAGGTTCTCGGCCACCTCGGGCTGCGGGGTCATGTGGGTCACCCCGGAGAGCGGCAGCACCCGGTGGGGCCGTCCGGCCTCCAGCAGGGCCCGGGAGAACTGCAGCGTGTGTGCCGCCACGACGTTGTCGTCGGCCAGACCGTGGATGAGGAGCAGCGGGCGCTCCAACAGCGCTGCCTGGGCGCAGAGGTCGGTACGGGCGTAGTTCCCCACCTGAGAAGCCGGATCACCGAGGTACCGCTCGGTGTAGTGGGTGTCGTAGAGGCGCCAGTCGGTCACCGGAGCGCCCGCTATCGCAGCGTGGAACACGTCAGGTCGGCGTAGCACCGCCAGAGCTGCCAGGTAGCCGCCGAATGACCAGCCCCGGATGGCCACTCGGTCCAGGTCCAGCCTGTCGTCCAGAGCCGCCAGACCGTGGAGGGCATCCACCTGGTCGTCCAGAGTCGGGGCGGCCAGATCACCGCCCACCGCACGCTCCCAGGCGGGTCCACGCCCGGGCGTACCCCGGCCGTCGGCCACGACCACGGCGAACCCCTGGTCGGCGAACCACTGGGAGGTCAGGAACTGTCCACGTGCCCTCTGGACCCGCTGCCCGTGGGGTCCGCCGTAGGGGTCGAGCAGCACCGGGAGGCGGGAGCCATCGTGTCTGTCCGGCACCAGCACGGCGGCCCGCAGGGATCGGTCCCCGACCACGTGGAAGGTGGGCTGTGGCCTCACCACCGGCTCCTCGGCATGGCTGGCGATCACATGGCCGCCCGGCAGCACAACCATCGAGGAGCCCTCCAGGGTGGCCGTCGATACCACGACCACGCCACCCCCGACAGCGACTGAGCGCACGCCCTCGCCGCCGGCCACCACCTCGGTGGCCCCGTCCCTGGAGATTCGAACCACCTCCACGTCCAACGGGTCACCCGACGCCAGCACAACTACAGCGCCGTCCCCGGCAATGCCGGCCACCGAGCGCACCTGCAACCCGTCAGACGAGACGGCCACCCCGTCGACCACCAACCGGTTGGTGCCGTCCCTGGATTCCACCGTGAAGATGGCACCGCCGTCGAGCCGTGGCGTGCCCGGCACGAGATCCACCCAGTGATCGTCCACGATGCGTGTCCGCTCGGTGGTGGCTCCGCTGGAGGGATCCACCTCCAGCACCAGAGTCCGCTGGTCACGGGTCTGGGCCACCACGGTGGGCACCCCGCCGGTGGGCCAGGCCACGCCGGCCAGATACTCGAATGTTGCGTCCACATGCCAGTCCACGTCGGTCGTGGTCCCGTCCAGGTCCACCACCGACAGGCCGACTGTTGCGTTGGTGGAACCGGCCGCCGGGTACCTGATCGCCTTCGGCGGCGCCGACGGGTCCACGGGAGACGAGATCCACCACTCGGACACGTCGACCGTGTCCACCCTGGCGACCAACAGCCGACTTCCGTCCGGCGACCACCAGTGTCCACGGGACCGCCCCATCTCCTCGGCGGCGATGAACTCCGCCGAGCCCCACGACACGGTCGGCGTGGAACCGCCCACCAGACGACGATCCCCACCGGATCCAGTGATTCGCAACGAGGAACCGGACACGTATGCCACCGCCGAACCGTCCGGACTGAGCCTGGGGTCAAAGGCATCCCCAGAGGACGGAAGCTCCACAATCCGAGCCGGTGACGGTCCGGATCCAACGCCGGCAACATCTCCAGCACCTGCAACTCCGGCAGCAGGCACACCCGGTGTGGGTATCTCCACCAGGAACACCCGCCCGTCGACGGCGAAGCACGCCCGGGAGAGGTCAGCCAGTGCGTCGTAGGCGACGATGCCGGACGCCGACTCGCGGACCCTCTCGCGTCGTGCCAGCTCCGCAGCCGGCAGGTCGCCATGGTCCACGGCGCCCGGGAGGCTCGACGGGTCCACCACCAGGCTCTCCTCGCCCGTGGAGGGGCACAGCAGCCAGAGGGCATTGACCGGGTCGTCCCCTGAACCCGAGCGCAGGAACAGCACCCGGGACCCGTCATCTGCCACCGCCACGTCACGCGGCGCACCGCAGGTGAACCGGCGGGTACGGGCGTGTTGTCGGGGGAAGCCCTCCGGTGAGAGGCCCTCGCTGGTTCGACCGTTCACCGGCCGGAGACTAGATGCAGGCGACCCCGTGACGGGAGATCGCGCCTGACTCCAGGAACCTGCCTAGCTCCAGGGATAGGGAGAGTTGCTCACCGGATGCAGCTTGCCGAGGGCGTAACGGTTGTACCGGAACGGCTCCAGGAGAGCCTGGGTGTCACCACAGAGTTCCTTGGCCACCAGGGCGCCCAGCCCGATCATCTTGAAGCCGTGGTTGGAGTCTGCAATCACGTAGACGTTCTCGCAGAAGGTGTCCAGGACCGGGAAGCTGTCCGGGGTGAAAGCCCCGATACCACCGGACGGCACATTGCTCATCATGTGGGCCATGCCCTCGAAACGCTCCTGGCAATGTGAGAGGGCGGCAGCCCAGACGGCCCGGAAGTCCTCACCCACCACGAAATCGGGGCTGGCAGGACCGTACGGGTCGATGGCCACGTCACGCCAGGGCTTCTCGACCGGGTATGGCATGTACCCGCCCTGGACCCCTCCGAAGTTGAAGTCGGGCTTGTAGTAGATGCCCCACTTGCCGTCGACCAGCAGGTTGCCGGCCTCGTCGTACAGCGGAGCATCGGCGTCAACGTGCACGACCGGCGGCATCGAGCCGTCGTTGTTCATGAGGTAGCCGGGGTCGACGTCGAGCGTGCCCTCCTGGAGGGCCCAGAACTTCCAGGTGGGAACGTTGTGGGTGGTGCCCTCCGAGACGATGTCGGTGGTATCGGGGAGGTCCAGCATCTCCCAGAGCTTGGGCACCCACGGACCGGCCGCAGCGATCACATGGTCGACGGCGACCATGCCGCGGTTGGTGACCACATGGGTGACCGCACCGCCGTTGACCGCCAGTTCGGTGACCAACGTGTCGGACACGATGTTCACGCCTTCGGCCTGCACCTTCGCCAGCAGGCCGTTCACCGTGGCCATGTTGTGGGCGTAGCCACCCTTCTTCTCGTGCAGCACACTGCTGACGCCGGTTGCCCGCCAGTCGCTGAATATGCCCTTCATGTGTTCACGGGTGGCCGCCACGCCGTCGATGAACTCCGACTCGTAACCGATTGCCTTCTGCTGCTCGTGGATCGTTGCCACGTCCTCGCCCATCTCGTCATACGAGATCTGGAGGTAGCCGACCGGGTGGTACTCGAACGCCTCGGCGTTGGCGTCCCACACCTCGACCGAATGGGCCATCAGCTCGCGCATGGCGGGCTGGAAGTAATTGTTGCGAACCACGCCACATGCGATGCCGGACGGGCCGGCGCCAGCCTGGGACTTCTCGATGATGACGATGTCGTCACCGCTGCCGGTGCCGCGGGCCTTCAGCTCGCGGGCCAGGTGCCATGCCGTCGAGAGGCCGTGGATGCCGGCTCCGATGATGCAGTACCTAATGGACTCGGGAAGCTTGCCGGACGTGCTCATCGGGCACTCCTGTCTCAGAATGGCCCGGTTCCCGGACCGACGGTCGTCGTTTTCCTACGGTTTCATGGTCGAACTCGTCGACGTGGTGTCGACGGACTCGAACCCGGGGGTACTCGCTGTCCGTCGGCTAGTGGGCCGGCGGATCCCAGCCCTCCAGGATCGGACGCTGGTAGTTGTCGCCCACCGACTTCGAGTCGGCGACCCACGGCCCGAGCTCCACCTGGTGGAACTTGCAGTGCTTCTCCTTCAGCTGGATGCCGTAGGAGTTGCCGGAGATGAGGTGCTTCATGAGCACCTTGCGTGCCAACTCGTCCTCCCGACCCTCCGGGATCTCGAAGTAGATCTTGAGGAAGGCGTTGGAGTACCGGTCGAACACCGCTGGGGTGCCCTGCTCCTCGAGGAGGTGGATGTCCTCCAGCCAGTTGAGGTCCCCGCCCGGCGTCAACTCCATCAGGTCGAGGTCCTCGACGAGCGAGATGTCCTCCTGGTACTCGAACCGGCGACCGGCGAGGGCCTCGGCATCGATTGCAACAGTGTGCTTTGGTGCCATGGTCCTCAGCTCCCGCTTCCGGCGATCTGTTTTGCGAGCATTTCCTTCATCTCCGCAAGCGCCCGCTCCTCGCTGACACCCGGGATGTAGGTGGTTCCGGCCAACGGCACCTTGGCCATGGCGGAGGCCTCGTGCGTGAGGGCCGCGAGGTCCTCCGGCTCGAGGTTGTGGATGTTGGTCTTGCCGCAGGCCCTTGCCAGCAACTGGACCTCCATGGTCAGCGTGTGCAGGAAGTTGTAGACCCGCAGCGCCGCCTCTTCGATGTCGAGGCGTGCCCGGAGCTCTACGTCCTGTGTGGCAACACCCACCGGGCAACGACCCGTGTGGCAGTGGTAGCACTCGCCGGCCGGCACACCGATGGTGCCCTCGTAGTCGGTCACGCCCTCGATGTGCTTGTTGCAGTTCAGCGCCATCAGTGCGGCGGTTCCGATGGCACACGCCTTCGCACCGAGGGCGAGGCACTTGGCTACGTCACCACCATTTCGGATTCCACCGGCCACCACTAGGTCCACCTCGTCGACGAGGCCCACGTCCTCGAGAGCACGTCGAGCCTCGGGAATGGCCGCCATGAGCGGGATGCCGGTCTCCTCTGTGGCGAGGTGCGGCCCGGCTCCGGTTCCACCCTCCGCGCCATCCAGGAAGATGGAATCGGGGCCGCACTTGGCGGCCATCCGCACGTCGTCGTAGACCCGCGAGGAACCCAACTTGAGCTGGATCGGAATCTGGTAGTTGGTTGCCTCCCGGATCTCCTGGATCTTCAAGGAGAGGTCGTCGGGACCGATCCAGTCAGGGTGGCGTGCAGGGGACCGCTGGTCTATGCCGGCGGGCAGGGAGCGCATCTCGGCCACCTGCTCGGTGACCTTCTGGCCCATGAGATGACCGCCCAGACCGACCTTGCAGCCCTGGCCGATGAAGAACTCGACGGCATCGGCAAGCATGAGGTGGTGCGGGTTGAAGCCGTAGCGGCTCTGGATGACCTGGTAGAACCATCTGGTGGATAGGTCCCGCTCGGGCGGAATCATGCCGCCCTCACCTGAACACGTGGCCGTTCCGGCCATTGAGGCGCCCTTGGCGAGAGCCGACTTGGCCTCGATCGAGAGCGCACCGAAGCTCATGCCCGTGATATAGACGGGGATGTCCAACTCCAGCGGCGTGTGTGCGAACCGGCCACCGATGACCGTCTTGGTTTCGCACTTCTCCCTGTAGCCCTCGATCACGAAGCGAGTCAGCGTTCCCGGCAGGAACACCAGCTCGTCCCAGTGCGGGATCTTCTTGAACATCGAGAATCCACGCATCCGGTACCGACCCAGCTCGGCCTTCACGTGGATGTCGTTGATGACCTCCGGAGTGAAGATCTTGCTCTTACCGAGGACGTCGGTGGCGGAGTTCGTGACGGTAGGTGGGGTGTCTACCCCTTTGATGTCGTTTGCTTCTGGCATCGTCATCTCCTCCTAGAGCACGAGCTTGCGCTCGGAGGGCTCCAGCGCGTCGTAGTTGTGGAGCACCTTGCCGCACTCGAACTTGTTGAAGTCCGGCGGGGTGCCGAGGTCGTATATCGCGAACTTGCGGTTGATGAACTCGTGGTCGTCGTCGGTCATCTCGGCCGGTACGCAGTCCACGCCGAGCGAGGCGATCTTCCCGCCGACATAGATGACGCCGTCGTACATGGAGTCGCCCAGGCCATCATGGGCGTCGCCACAGATGATCTGGTGGCCTCTCTGCATCATGAAGCCGGTGTTGATGCCGGCACTTCCCATGGTGATGATCGTGCCGCCCTTCTGGTCTATACCCGTCCTGGCGCCGACGTTGCCCTTGATGACCAGGTCGCCGCCTCGGAGGGCGGCCCCTGTCAGGGAGCCGGCGGGACCCTCGACGACGATGGACCCGGACATCATGTTCTCGCCCAGTGCCCAGCCGACACGACCGTTGATCTGGACCTCGGGTCCGTCTATGAGGCCACAGGCGTACCAGCCGGGGCTTCCTTCGAAGGTCAGCTTGCAACGCTTCAAGATGCCCACACCGAGGGAGTGCTTGGACCCCGGATTCACGATGGTGACCTCGTTGACGCCCTCGTCGTAGACGATGCGCTTCAACTCCAGGTTGATCTTGCGGGTCGTGAGGTCGGTGGCGTCTATCGTGGCCATCGCACCGTCGATCACCGCCGTCATCGGCGGCTCCGGATCCGGCTCGACGAGGCCCCGGGCGTCGTATACGACGCCGCTCTTGGTGTTCATACCTGCCATGTCAACACCTCATTCTCGAACGGATCCCTGGTCTCGACCTCGGTTCCGACGAGTGCCCGGATAGCGACCTCCTCGGAGGCCATTGCCACCAGGTTCTCGGTCTCCATGAGCACCAACGGCTTGGCCGCCATCTCGTCCTTTGCAATTCCCAACTCGTTGCCGGTGGCTACGAGATAGGTGTACACACCGTCGAAATCGTCAAGGCTGTGCTTCATGGCCGTCTCTAGCGAAAGGCCGTTCTCGAGCTGCTGTGCCAGGTACACGGCGATGATCTCGGAGTCGCACTGGGACTGGAACCGGTGGCCCATCCGCTCGAGGCGACGCCGCCACATGTGGTAGTTGGTGAGCTGGCCGTTGTGCACGACCGCCACGTCGGCGAACGGATAGGCCCAGTAGGGATGGGCGCTGGCCAGGTCCACGTCGGACTCGGTGGCCATCCGGACGTGCCCGATGCCGTGCGTGCCCGACACCTTGGCGAGCCCGTACTGGTCATGCACAGTGTTGGCGTCGCCGAGGTCCTTGATGATCTCGAGCGAGCTACCCAGTGAGAGCACCTTGCAGCCCGGGATGTCCTCCAGGTAGTCGGCGAGGGGCTTCAGGTCCCCGCCGTAACGGATGGTCGCCCGGAAGGCGTAACCGGTCTCGTTCTGGATGGTCGCCACCTCGGCGCCGATCTTTGCGAGACGTGACTCGACCTCGGCCCGGTTCCTCTCCAACTTCTCGTCCATGCCGAAGCCGGTGAAGTCGTTGGGCTCCGCCAGCATGAACCGGACGATGACCATCTCATCGGCCGGTCCGTAGATGGCGTAACCCGTTGAATCGGGGCCCCGGTGCTTCATGGAGTTGAGCATCGCTGTGAGCTCGTCGCCGATACTGGCTGCTCCGTCGCGGTGGATGATGCCGGCTATGCCGCACATGGCGTGTCTCCTGCTATCTGTGTCTCGGGGGGTGCCCTACGGAAGGATGTCGAGGTACTCCTCGACGTCCCAGTCGGTCACCGAGGCCATGAAGCGCTCCCACTCATCGCGCTTGTAGTGCTCGAAGACCCTGTACATGTCGCCGGGGAGGGCGCTCTTGACGACCTCGTCCTTGTCGAGGGCGATGAGTGCCTCGCCGAGCGACATCGGGATCTTCTTGACGTCCTTGCCCTGGTCCATGGCCTCGTAGATGTTGCGCTCCTCAGGCGGTCCCGGGTCCAGGTCGTTGTCCAGACCGTCCTCCATGGACTTGATAAGTGCGGCCATTGTCAGGTACGGGTTCACCGCCGAGTCCACCGAGCGGTACTCGAAGCGCCCCGGAGCGCTGATGCGCAGGGCGGTGGTGCGGTTCTGGAAGCCCCAGTCGGCGAACACCGGAGCCCAGAAACCGGTATCCCAGAGGCGCCGGTACGAGTTCACGGTCGGTGAACCCAGGCAGGTCAACGCATCCAGGTGCTTCATGATCCCGCCGATGGCCTGCATGCCGATCGCGCCGGGGATCTGCATGTCGTCGCCCTCGGGCATGAACTTGTTCTCGCCACCCTCGTCGGGCTCGCCGGTCCAGAGGGAGATGTTGTGGTGGCAGCCGTTGGCCGACACGCCCATGAACGGCTTGGGCATGAAGCACGGGAAGGCGCCCATCTCACGACCCACCTGCTTGCAGATCTGGCGGTAGGTGGTGAGCCTGTCGGCCGTCAGCTCGGCACGGTCGAAGTTGAAGTTCAGCTCGAGTTGGCCGGGCGCGTCCTCGTGATCGCCCTGGATCATGTCCAGGCCCATGGCCTCGCCGTACTCCACCACCCGGTGGATGAGCGGCTGCAGCTCGGCGAACTGGTCGATGTGGTAGCAGTTCGGCTTGGTGAGGCCCTCGACGGTGGGCTTGCCGTTGGAGTCGGTCTTGAGCCACATCATCTCAGGCTCGCAGCCGGCCCGGAGGTGGAGGCCGGTCTTGGCCTCGAACTCCTTGTGGATGCGGTGCAGGTTGCCGCGGCAGTCCGACGTCAGGAATGCGCCCGGTTCCACCTCTTCCTCACGGCCCCGGAAAAGAGTGCAGAAGACGCGGGCGGTCTTGGGGTCCCACGGGAGCTTGCAGAAGGTCTCGGTCTCGGCGACACCGACCAGCTCGCGTGACTCGGCGCCGTAGCCGATGTAGTGGCCGTGGCGATCGGTGAACAGGTTGGCCGTGGAGCCGTAGACCAGCTGGAAGCCCTTGTTGGCGATTGTGGCGAAGTGCTTGGCGGGGATGCCCTTGCCCATGATCCGACCGGTGACGGAAACGAACTGGCAGTAGAGGTACTGGATCTCCTCGACCTCGATCCGCCTCTGGATCTCGGCGACCTGCTCGGCCCGTCCCGGTGCCTCGATGAACTCCTGGATGTCAGTCATAATTTCCCCCTCGCGCCCTGGGCGCTTTCCACCTGACCACCGGTTTCCATTGAAATGTGCCCGCGGTCACGTCTGTCGGACTGGGGTACCATAGCAATCAAGCACAAGTACTGCTAGTGAAATCTTCCACCGCAGGAAACTCTCTCTACACACAGGGGCGATTGCTTGAGTTACGCTGGCTGACAAGGTTTTGCGATGGTGTAGCCGCAGATGGCGAGGCATCGACAGGCACGGAAACGGGTTGCCGAGGGGGGAAGAAGGATGACGATCACGGTGGCAGAGCGGTCCCGGCTACTCATGCCCGGCATGGCCAACTTCGAACCCGGCGTGGAGCGCTACCGGGTCACCGGAGGCGCTGTCACCGCCGTCCTCATGGGCGCCGGTGACAGGCTCGAGATCATCGATCCCGAGGGCTGCCAGCCCGTGGAGGTGGCCGCATTCGACCGGGATGGAAAGTCCGATCCCGGCCTGCTGGGCCATTCGTCGGGGGCTCCGGCCACCGGCATCGCCGCGATCCTGGCCGGCAACCAGCACGACGCCAGCCGGGTGGCTGACGCCCTCGCCCTGAGGGGCATCGACCTGGGCGCCACCACCGCCATCCACTGCTTCTCGCAAGACTCGGCGCCCGCAGAGACCATCTGGATGACCGCCTCGGCCGACGTGGTGTGCGTGATCGGCGTACCGGGCGGCGACATGTCACCGGAGGAACAGAACACACCTACCGATGTCATTGCCTTCATCCACCGAACCGCTCCCCCGGCGCCGGGCCTCGAGATCCTCCCCACCCCGCTGGCCGACCAGAACCAGGACCTCCGCATCCGGGCCGCCACGGCACGGGCCTACGAGGTGAAGGCAGGCGAGTTCATCCAGGTCATCGACGTGGAAGGACGCGAGTGCTCGGACTTCCAGTGCTTCGACGCCGCCCAGCTGGACGGCGGCGTGGAGGCTGCGCTGGACGCCACCGTCACCCGCAGCCTCCTGGGCGCCAGCTACCCGATGCCGGGCCTCTACGCCAAGTACTTCACGCATGACTTCCAACCGATGGTCGAGATCATCCACGACACCGTTGGACGCCACGACACCTTCAACACGGCCTGCAACGCCAAGTACTACGAGGACATGGGCTACCCGGGCCACATCAACTGCAGCGACAACTTCAACTCGGTGCTGGCCCCGTACGGCATCGCCCCCCGCAGTGGGTGGGGAGCCATCAACTTCTTCTACAACACCAACCTGGACGACTCGAACCAACTCTTCTTCGAGGAGCCGTGGTCCCGACCCGGCGACTACGTCCTGCTCGAGGCCCTGACCGACCTGATCTGCGTCTCGTCAGCGTGCCCGTGTGACATCGACGCCGCCAACGGTTGGCAGCCCACCGACATCCATGTCCGCGTCTACCCGGCAACCAACACCTTCAAGAAAGCGACGGCCTTTCGCATGACCACCGATGCCGACCCAGAGCTGACAAAGGAGACCGGCTTCCACCCCCGGACGTCGGCCCTCACCCGGAACTTCACAGAATACAACGGCTACTGGTTGGCCAACAGCTACACCAACCACGGCCCGATCGACGAGTACTGGGCCACCCGCGAGAAGGCCGGGATCATCGACCTCTCACCGCTGCGCAAGTACGAGGTGACGGGCCCCGATGCCGAACTGCTGCTGCAGACATGCATGACACGCAATATCCGCAAGCTGGCCGTCTACCAGATCGTCTACACGGCCATGTGCTACGACACCGGTGGGATGATCGACGACGGAACCCTGTTCCGGCTGGGTCCCGACAACTTCCGGTGGATCGGCGGCTCGGACGCCAGCGGGCTCTGGCTGCGCAGGCAGGCCAAGGAACTCGGCCTCCACGCATGGGTCCGCGACTCCACCGACCAGCTCCACAACGTGCAGGTCCAGGGGCCACTCAGCCGGGAGATCCTCTCGGCGGTCATCTGGACCCGGCCCGACCAGGCACCGGCCGAGGAGCTGGGCTGGTTCCGGCTCTCGATCGCCAGGATCGGCCAGGCTGACGGCATCCCGATCATTCTTTCGCGCACCGGTTACACGGGCGAGCTGGGATTCGAGGTCTTCTGCCACCCGTCGAAGGCGCCGGAGGTGTGGGACGCCATCTGGGAGGCGGGGGAACCCAAGGGCCTCACGCCGCTCGGGTTCGAAGCCCTGGACATGCTGCGCGTCGAGGCCGGGCTGGTCTACGCCGGTGCCGAGTTCTGCGACCAGACCAACCCCTTCGAAGCCGGCATCGGCTTCACGGTTCCTCTCAAGACCAAGGAGGACGACTTCATTGGCCGCGATGCCCTGGTCAGGGCCAAGGAGCACCCGCAACGCGTTCTGGTGGGTCTGGACCTGGTCGGCGACGACCTGGTGGGCAACGGCGACCCGGTCATGATCGACCGCCAACAGGTCGGCACGATCACCAGCGGGGCCCGGTCACCGATCCTGCGAAAGAACATCGCCCTCGCCCGGATGTCCATCGAGCACTCGGAGATCGGCACCGAGGTCGAGGTGGGAAAGATGGACGGTCACCAGAAGCGCCTACCGGCGACCGTCGTGCGCTTCCCGCACTACGACCCGGACAAGGAGCGCGTACGTAGCTAGCCAGCCCAGCCCGGGGACACCGTCCGGCACGGGCCCGGCTCCGGGCTGGCGGCGCGTTGGCAGGTGGGTCACGCAGCCCACCGGATCTTGGGCCTACATGCGGAAGCGGGCCCGGAACTGGTCACGGTCCACCTCCGTAGGCCACGGGTCCCCAAGGAGCATCCCCGCGGCCAGACCACCGAGCGCCGGTGCGCACTTGGCGGCGTAGCCGTTGCCACCGACACAGCAGGCAATCCGCTCGGCACCTGCGTTCACGCCCGGACCCACCCAGTCAATGGCCGGATGGCCGGTCGGCGTGTAGGTGGTGACGCATGAGCCGGTCCACCGGCCAGTCCACCGCAGGCCCGGGAGCAGGCCCCTGACCGTGCTGTCGAGGCGAGCCGCCACCGCCGGATCACCGTCGGTCCGGTACCACGCAGACAGGTCGGCTGGCGGAACCCGGACGTGGTCGTCGTGTGGCGTGCCGATCTTGAGCACGTGGTGGCCCGGTCGGGCCGGATCCGGTACCGGTGGAGTCAGGTAGAGGTCTCCGGCCGGATCGGCGTGCTTGGCGATGATGCTGGGCATCCCCGACAACCGGTCCGCCTCATCGCTGCCAAGGTCCACGTACAACTGGGTGTGCAGTGCGTACTCGACGTCCAGACCGGCCAGCGGCGTGTCGCCGTGCCCCGAGAAGGCCCCGGTGGCCAGCAGCACCCGGTCGGCGCTGATCGGACCGACGTCGGTACCGATCTCGACGCAGTGTCCTGAGACCGTAACCGACCCGACCAGTGCGTCGACCACGGTCGCTCTGGCCCCGACAGCGGCGAGAACCTCAGCGCGGACATGTGCCCGCGGGTCCACGTAGCCGGCGGGTGCAGGCTCGTACATGGTGTCCAGGCCCTCCGCAAGGGACAGGTACGACATGGCGGCCATGGCTTCGGTCGCCGGACGACGGCTGCACCCCAGGTCGAATCTCTGGTCGGCGATGGCCAGGAGGTCTATTCCCTCCGACGCCTCCACCCACAGGTGGCCAGTCCCGACCACGCAGCTGATACCGGTACGGGCCGTCAGCATCTCGAACTGTTCCACCGATCGCTGCGCCAGCCAGGCGCGGAGCGGATCCGGGTCGATCGTGCGAGAGACGCGGGCGATGTCGTGGTGGCTGGCGAACACACCGGTGTGGCTGCGATGGTCGGTCGGCTCCGGCTGGCCGATGAGGACCACATCGCAACCGGCGTCGGCCAGACGCCGGGCAGCCGAACTTCCGAGCATGCCGCACCCGACCACGGCGACGTCGTAGCGGTGGCCGCCTATCAACTTGAGATGCCAGGCAACTGGATGGTCAGTCCTCCCCGGGTGGCCTCACCTCGGCGAACATGTTCCAGACGAGGAAGACGACGGCCACGGTGGCCGCCAGTGCGCTGGTGAGGAGCCCCAGGCTCCGGATGAACTCGCCGCCGGACAACCATGCCCGCCACAGCACGGCTGCAGAGAAGCCAGCTGCGAACCACGCCAGATGGCTACCCATGCGGATCATCGCGATCATCACGATGGCCGTGAGGATCGCCAACTGTCCCTCGCCGACCTGGATACCCCTCAGGGTCCGCCCTTCATCAACGGCCCACGGCAGGAACGTTGAGAAAACGATGGCGGCAGCGGCCACCTCCGCAACGCGGAGGCGCGCCGCCGCCCTCATCTGACTACTTCTCCTGGTGACTGCTACTCGCCAGAGCTAGCAGCAGGTACCGCCGCCGCCGACGACGTTCACCGCGATGATGACGAACACAATGCACAGAGCTGACAGGAGCAGCATCCCACGCTCGTAACTCTTCTTATGGGTGTGGTTCTCCTGGAACTCGATCTGCTTGCCGGCCATCTCACTCACCTCCCGTCACTGCGTCTCGTGCGGCCAGCCGAGCGGCCGCGTGGTTGAGGTCCTTGTCCTCGTTCCTGATGATGTGAATCATGCTCAACAGGAACGCTGCGATACCCAGGCCCGTGAGCAGGAAAATAATGCTCTCGTTGTCGGCAAAGGTGTAGATGGCACCGTTCGCTTCAAGTGCCTCCGCCCAATCGGCGTAGGGAAAACTGTCCATTACGTTTCACACTCCTTTTCAGACTGAACTGTCGATGTCGTTCGCTTCTGCCTCACGCAGGGCCCTGGACTTACGGGTTGCCCAGATACCCGCAGCCAGGACGACTGCGTACATCAGTGCAATGGCCCCGATGAGTTCCAGCACCGATCAGCCTCGGATCACCTGGCTGGCGGCCCTAACGAGTACTGGTGCCGCCGGTACCTCTCTACCGTCGGCCTCCACGATGATCTCGTCGGTGGCAGCGAAGTCCGGGTAGAAGTCCGTACCGAACTCAGCGATATCGATGCCCTCGAGCTCCACCTCTAGCGGGACTCGAAGGAGGTTCGCCCGCTTCAACAACCACGAGATTACATAGCCGGAAAGGAACGCCAACGGTATGAGCGTAGCGATGCCGACCAACTGACCCAGGATGGTCACCCGGACGTTGCCCGAAAATCCACCGGTGGGATAGCCGCTGGCGAAGATGCCCATGAAGAGCACTCCCAGCATTCCCGTCCAGCCGTGGACCGCCACCGCCCCGACCGCATCGTCCACCCGCATCTTCTTCTCCTGCCAGGTGCCGATCCACACGGCGAACGCCGCACCGGCCATTGCCAGCAGATAAGTCAACGACGGGGCGTAGACGTCAGCACCCGAGGACACGGCGATCACGCCGGCAAGACCGCCCGAGAGGGTCCAGAACGGATCCCCCTTGGAGCAGATGTAGCCGCTCATGAAGCCACCAGCGAAGGCAATGGTGATGGTGTAGGTGATGGCACCCAACGTGGTCGGGTTGTAGTAGATGGAGTTCCAACCCGGAGCCTCACCGGGCAGCACCGCCAGGCACGCCGCGTAGAAGGCGTAGAAGGCTGTGAAGATGATCATCAGGCCCATGAGGGTCATGTGGAGGTTGTGGGGTTTGAACGCCCGTGTACCTCCGGAGTCGTCGTACTTTCCGACCCGCGGACCCAGGTTGAACAGGACGCCCAGGGCGAATAGCCCGGCTACGCCGTGCACCACTCCTGATGCGGCGAAGTCGTGGAAGCCGAAGTGGACTGTAAGCCAACCGTGCCAACTCCAACCCCATGCCGCGGCGAGAATCCAAACGAACGCACCGAGGAACACGGCGAGCACCAGGTAGGCCGAGACGCGGATGCGCTCGATGCAGGCACCAGACATGATCGAGCCAGTGGTCCAGGAGAACAGCAGGAACGCTGCCCAGAAGACGGCCATAACGTGGTCACCGATATTGGGACCCGACAGCTCGGACCATGGGAGAGTCATGGTGCACTCCCCGCCGTGGATGGCATCGCCAATCGTCGGGATGAACCCCTGCGACATGCAGAAGTAGGTCCACCAGCCGGCGTAGTAGAAGGCCGGCGTCACCACGGCGATGGTCATGATGTTCTTGACCGCCGTCGACATGACGTTCTTGCGTCGGCTGACGCCCGCTTCGTAACACATGAAGCCCACATGAAGGAACCACATGAAGACAACCGTCACAAAATAGTAATTCTCGATGAAGATGTCGTCACCCATCATCGTGCCGCCACCTCCTCACCCGTGCTGCAGACAGATGCATTCATATACTCACTCCCCTGGTTGGATCTACCGAACTGATTTAGCGTCTGCGCCAACAGACACCAAAATCGCTCGCGGTGACACTGTTACTTACGTCACACTAAGCAAAGCAAATCCAGACGTCAACCGACAGGAAATCCTGTCAACTGTCAGGAAACCCTTTAGGAACGGAGGCAGGCCTCACCGGCGGGTGAACGGGCCCGCCTCCCACGAATCCGGGATGGCCTGTGGTGGCGATCAGGGGTTGTGGTGGACGGCAATCACCACGCCGGAGTCGGCGTGGATCTCGACGGCCGTCCGGCGCTCGAATCCACCATCGGTGCCCTTGGCCTCAATCCAGAAGGTGATTCCCCATACCGCCGTCGGCGGAAAGCCCTTACGACCCAACTCGGCGTTGGTGTGCTGGGGAACGAAGTCGATCTCCCCGCTAGCGATCCGGACCGCCTCGCTCCCGGAGATGCCGGTCCCTCCCAGGCAACCACCTAGGTAGCCCCCGATGAGGATCACCATCAGTGCCAGGAACATTCTGGCGGGTATCGACGACTGACGAAACCAAGTCATTAGTTCTGTCTTTCCCGGAAGGTAACCCAGAGCCGCAAGGCCAAGTAGCCCAGTACGTGCGTCATACCTACCACCGAGATCCACCAGAAGGTGAGCCGGCGGTCGAAGTCCTGCTGGCGTGCCTCCCACCACGTGAGTCCTATGGCGGCTAAAAGCAACACGAACAGGACGGCGCTCTGCTGTGCGCCCATCAACCAGAGGATCCCCATTCCGTCTCCCTACTCGGCTGCCTGAAAGACCTTGACCGACATGAACCGGACCGGCAACTCGACGAGGTTGACCGGGCCGTGGGCCACCTCGCCGTGGATCTGGATCGTGTCACCCGGCTCCAGCAGGTAGGTCCTGGGGCCGTACCCGTATTCCATGGCGCCTTCCAGGATGTGGAGGAACTCCACGCCCTCGTGCTGGAACAGCGGGAACACGTCATCGGCCGACTCCAGGGTGACCATCATCGGCTCGATGATCCTGGTCTTTCCGCGAAGCGATCCGAGGTCCTCGTAGACATGACCGGGACGGCTTCCCTCGTGGAGGATTTCCATGCGCTCGTCGGCCCTCACGATCACGACGTCGTGTTCCTCGTCCAGGCCGCGGAAGAAGGCGGTGATCGGCACGCCGGCGGCATGGGCCAGGCGCGTGAGTGTGGAGAGGCTCGGGGATGTCTGGCCGTGCTCGATCTTGGACACCATGCCGAGAGAGATCTGCGCAACCTCGGCGAACTGCGCCATGGTCAGGCCGAGGGCACGACGTGCATCACGGACCCGCTCGCCGACCACCCGGCAGACGTCGTCCGACGAGAAGTTCACTACCTGACCGTCCACTTCCGTCACTGGTGCTCCCTTGCCTCGGTCCGGATCCGGATCAGAGGGACCAACAGAGTGGGATCTGAAGTCCACGGTCGCGTCCGACTGACGCCTCCGATGGTACCCATCTTCCCACACGGTGGCGATCCGACCCCTCAGGGTGGAGAGCCGAATACAGGATCACCGGGGTCGCACCACGGGGATCGGACCCACCACGGGTCGGGCTCCAAGGCGTCGACGACGCTCCCCTAGGCTGCAGCTGATGCCGGACGTGGTGGTGGTCGGAGCGGGGGCGCTGGGGGCGTCGATCGCCCTCGAACTGCAGCGATCAGGGCGCACCGTGACCGTCGTGGACAAGGGCATGTCCGTCGGTGGAGGGTCCACCAGCTCCAGCTCGGCGGTGGTCAGGTACAACTACTCCACGCTCGACGGGGCGATCTCAGCCTGGGAATCCGCCCACCGTTGGTGGTCCTGGTCCGACCACCTTGACGTTGGCGAGGGGGCCGGCCCGCTCGCCACCTTCCATCGCTGCCCGATGATCCTGCTGGAGTCGCCCGGCTTCGACAGGGCCCGGATACTCAAGCACCTGACGGACGTCGGAGTGCAGTGGGAGGAGCTGGACAGCGACGCTCTGGCCGGGCGGTTCCCCAGCATCGACACCCGGGCCTTCTTCCCACCGCGTCGGCCTGACGACGAGAGGTTCTTCGACGAACCTGGCGACCGCCTCGACGGCGTCCTGATTCCCGACACGGGTTTCATCGACGATCCACAACTGGCGGCAGTGAACCTGATGGACGCCGCCCGACGCCAGGGAACCGAGCTGCGCCTCCGGACCCTGGTGGTCGGCGTGGCCGTCAGCGGCGGACGGGTCGCCGGAGTAGAGCTGGCCGACGGCTCCACCATTCATGCGCCCGTCGTGGTCAACGCCGCCGGCCCGTGGAGTTCGGCACTGAACCGCCTGGCCGGAGTCACCGATGCGATGGCTGTCCACACCCGGCCGATGCGCCAGGAGGTGCACGTGGTAGAGAGCCCGCCCGGCTGCGGACTCCACGACGGCGGTGTGCTGCTGGCCGACCTGGACCTCGGCTACTACAGCCGTCCGCAGCCCGGTGGCACCCTGCTGGTGGGCGGTGTGGAACCTGACTGCGACCCGCTGGAGTGGGTGGAGGATCCGGACGAGGTCGCGCCGACCCCCACAGTGGAGTGCTTCGAGGCCCAGGTCTGGCGGCTGGCTCGTCGCCTTCCCGACCTGGCCGTGCCGCACCGTCCAACCGGGCTGGCCGGGGTCTACGACGTCACGCCCGACTGGCTACCCATCTACGACCGGTCCTCGCTGGACGGCTTCTACCTGGCCATCGGCACGTCGGGCAACCAGTTCAAGAACGCCCCCCTGGTGGGCCAGATGCTGCTGGACCTGGTGGATGCCTGCGAGGCGGGCCACGACCACGACGCTGATCCCGTGACGACGGACTGCCACCACATCGGACGGACCCTCAACCTGGGGACATTCTCACGCCTGCGGACCGAGGTGGCCACCAGCGGCACCGTCCTGGGCTGAGCCTCAGGCCCGTCGGTCGATCTGCGAGGCTCGACCAATGGACATCGCCGATCGCCTCACCAACTTCCCGGTCGGCGCTGCGGTGACCCTCGGGGACCTGACCGGCGACGTGCACCCATGCCTGGCCCGTATCCGGGCCACCGAACCGGTCTCATGGCTGCCGGCCATCGGCGGCTGGCTGGTGACCGGGAGGGACCACGCCCTTGCGGTCCTGCGTGATGCGGATTCCTTCACCGTGGACGACCCCCGCTTCTCGACCGCCCGGGTGGTGGGGCCGAGCATGCTCTCCACCGACGGCGACGACCACGCACGCCACCGGGCTCCGTTCGTCGGCGCCTTCAGGCATGCAGTCGTCATGGACGGGTTCGAGGCCTGGACGGCCAAGAAGGCTGGGCGCCTGTTGGCCGGGCACCTGGCCGCCGGGTACTGCGACCTGAGGGCGGTGCTGGCAGCCCCGCTGGCCGTGGGGGTGATCGCCCGTGCCCTGGACCTGGCGGAAGCCGACCCCGACCGGGTACTGGGGTGGTACCGGGCAATCGCCGCCGGCGTCGAGGGCGTGAACGCCGGCAGCGACGTGGGCGACGGCACCCGCAGGGCCGTGGCCGACCTGCGCAGGGCCGTGGACCGCACCGTCGCCGACTCCGCCGGTTCGCTGCTGGCCGAGGTGGCCGCAGGCGGCTCGTTGACGGCCGATGAGCTCTTCTCGAACACGGCGGTGCTCATGTTCGGTGCCATCGAGACCTCAGAGGCAATGACGGCCAACGCCCTGGCCCACCTGCTTGGCAGTGCCGACCAGCTCGAAGCTGTAGCAGCGGACCGGTCCCTCGTACCCGACGCAGTGGAGGAGTCGCTACGGATGGAACCGGCTGCCACCCTCGTGGACCGGTACGCCACTGGTGCTGTGGACCTGGCTGGCGTGGCGATCAGCGCCGGTGACCTGGTTTCGGTGTCGCTGGCCGGCGCCAACAGGGATCCGACGGTGTTCGCCGGCCCCGACAGGTTCGACGTGTCCCGTCCGAACCTGAATCTCCAGTTGGCCTTCGTGAGGGGGCCCCACACGTGCCTGGGACTGCACCTGGCCCGACTCCAGACGATCGCAGCGGTCAACGCCGTGCTGGACCTGGTTCCCGACGCCAGGCTCGATGACGACTTCCAGCCGGCCAGCGGCCTGGTGTTCCGAAAGCCAGCCACCGTGCCGGTGACCTGGGATCCGACCGTGGAATAGACGATCCCGACGGCCACCGGCCCGGCGTGAGACCGAACGGGTCCGACGGTGGTCAGGGACGGCCGGGTGGTCCCATGAGGCGACGCAGGTCCTCGGGATCCACGCCCAGGACAGCCGCGGCGGCGTCGATGTCCGGTGGCGGGGGGCCGAGGGCCTGGCGTAGGGCGTCGAAGGTGACGCCGAGTGCCTCCGCTACGGCAGCCAGGTCGGTAGGGCCTCCATCGTCGGGTTCGTCGAACGGCCCGGACACTAGTCAGCGTCTGGAACCGTCTACCGTTGGCGCCGGTGGTCCACCTGAAACATTCCGCGACGGGCCCCTGAACGGAGAATGCAATGGGAGCCGACGGCACTTGGACCATGACCATGAAGACCCCCATGGGCGAGCAGGAGGGCACGCTCGACCTCAAGACCGACGGTTCGACGTTGACCGGCACCATGAGTAGCCCCCAGGGCTCGATGGACCTCGAGAACGGCACCGTCGACGGCGACCAGCTGGCGTGGACCGTCAAGATGACGTCCCCGTTCCCCATCACGATCGAGGCCACGGCGACGGTCGACGGAGACTCCATCTCCGGTGACGCCAAATTGGGTGCCTTCGGGAACGCCCCGTTCAGCGGAACCCGGACCTGACGAACTCACCGTCTGGCCGGGCCGGTCGCGGCTGGTCTGGTCAGGTCCTTCGGCGGGTGGCTCCGGACCACCAGTCGCCGGGCTTCAGCCTCTTACCGAACCCCAGGCGGCCATTCAGCCTGAGCATCACCGGGCGTAGTCGGGTGCCTGCCAGGCGACGGCCGATCCGGTGGCGCCGCTTCGTGAAGTCCTTGTTGTACGGGCAGACCCGGATGCAGATCATGCAGTCGCTGGCGATCTGACCCCAGTAGGAGAAGCACTTCTCACCATCGGTAGTCCACTTCCGGACGCCGCCAATGGATGACCGGTTCAGCTTCACCGAGACCGGCTGTCCGTCGGCGATCGCCTTCGGCGGGCAGGCATCGGTGCATCGCCTGCACGACTCACAGAACTCGGTCACACCGAAGCTGATCGGCGAGTCGTGGGCCACCGGAGCATCGGTGAAGATCTTCCCGAATCGGACCCGGGGACCGAACTCCGGTGTGATGACCAGGCCGTGCCTCCCGTACTCGCCGAGTCCAGCCTGGATGGCCTGGGGTATGACCAACGCCGAATCGTTGAGGCTGGGCACCGCCTTGTAGCCGAGGTTGCGGAGCCACTGGGCCGTGGCCAGCAGCACGAGTACGTCCTTCGAATACCCCAGCCCGGTCGCCGCCCCGGAGAGGGCCGACGGCACGGTGTCGACCAGGTCATGGTCCATGGCCTGGCCAATGACGATGACGCTGGTCAGGCCATCGGGCAGGTCGACCGGACGGCCCTCGTCTGCGTGCCTGGCGTAGCGCTCCGTGTAGACCCACCGCTCGTCGTGTCCACAGATCCCCACGAGATCGGCCCCGAAGGTGCCGGCCACAAGCTTCACGGTCGCCGCCGCCTCGGCGGGCGTTCCCAGGTCGAATCGATCCTCCGGACCATCTCGCAACTGCGTGAGCGGGCTGAGGAAGCCGTCGCGAAGGTCGTCGCGGTCGTGCATCTCGGCGAAGATGTCGACCACCTGCCAGGCGGCATTGCGGATCGCATAGTCCCGTTGCCCGAACCCGGCGGCGTTGCGCCACTCGGTGAGCGGCTCGCGGTACGACCGGAAGAACCGTCGGGCATCGTCGGTGGCTATCTCCGGGTCCCAGAAGGACCTGTTGAAGACGTCATCGACCTGGCTGAAGCGTTCGAAGTCGGGGAGGACCTCCCAGGACGGCCCGCTGGGCAGGTCCTCTCGCGCGGCGGTCACGCCGGGTTCCAGAGCCCCTCGGCAACGAGGTCGGCCTGGACCTCGATGATGCCGTCGCGCAGCACGTCGACCATCCAGTCGATCTGCTCGACGCTCAGCACCAGCGGTGGCGAGAGCACGTTCAGGTGCGCAATGGGCCGCACGATGAGGCCACGCTTCTCACACGCCTCGGCGACACGATCCCCGACATGCACCGACGGGTCGAAGAGTTCCTTCGTCCCCTTGTCGGCCACGTTCTCCACGCACTGCATGAAGTGGCTACCCCGGACATCGCCCACTATCCCCAGGTCCGACAGGCTGGCAAGGCGCTCGGAGAAGTACGGGCCGACCCTGCGGACATGCCCGCAGATGTCCTCCCGCTCGATGATCTCGATGTTGGCGAGCGCCGCGGCGCAGCAGACCGGATGGCCGGAGTAGGTGAAGCCGTGTGCGAACACCGAACCCTCGGCCTGCGGGACGCTGATGACGTCGTAGATCCCATCGGAGATGATCGTGGCCGAGAGCGGCGCATAGGCCGACGTGAGGCCCTTGGCCGAGTTGATGATGTCAGGGACGATCCCGAACACGTCCTCCGAGGCGAAGAAGTGTCCGAGCCGTCCGAAGGCGGTCACGACCTCGTCGGCCACGAACAGGATCTGGAACTCGGTACAGAGGTCGCGCATGCCCTTCAGGTAGCCGGGTGGCGGCACCAGCACGCCGCCTGCACCCATGATCGGCTCGGCGAAGAAGGCGGCGACGTTCTGGGGTCCCAGGGATTCGACCTTGGTGCGGAACTCGGCTAGCAGCAGGTCGGTGTACTCCTCGGGCGTGGTCCCCTCGGGGCGCCGGTAGAGGTCCGGGCCTGACACCCGCTGGATGAGCGGCTCGCCTATCACGTCGAAGCCAATGTGGTCGTAGTCGATGCCGGTCATCGACATCGCCAGGTAGGTGGACCCGTGATAGCCGTTCTCCCGGGTGATGATCATCTTCTTGTCGGGCATGCCCAGCTGGTTGAAGTAGAAGTGGACGAGCCGCACCGTGGTGTCGTTGGCCATCGACCCGCCGGACCCGTAGAGCACGTGGTTCAGCGGCTCGGGGGCGAGGCTGGCCAGCTTGGCCGAGAGTTCAGCGACGGGGATCGTGGTGTGGTGGCCGAACGACGAGTAGTAGGTCATCTTCGTGGCCTGTTCGGCCATGGCCCGGCCGATCTCGGCCCGGCCGTAGCCGACGTTCACGCACCAGAGTCCACCGATGCCGTCGAGGTAGCGCTTCCCGTCGCTGTCGAAGATGTAGGCGCCCTCAGACTCGGCAACGACCATCGACCCCTGTTCCTTGAAGGTCGAGAAGTCCGTCCAGGGGTGGATGAAGTGGTCCTTGTCCTTCTGCCAGATGTCCTGCGTGTCGTACTGGTCGAAGCGGGCCGCCGCTGCGGCTTCAGCCTCGACGCCGACCGAGATCTCGTGTTCTATGGGCATTGCCTCTCCCGGCTGTTCCTAGGGACCGGCACGACTGCCGGACCGTGGCACAGATCGTGCCACGGATGGCTGCTGCGCGCCGTTGCCCAGACCGGCTCAGGGCAGGATCGCCATCTGGTCTGCGATCGACCACGCCAGGAATTCCTCGAACTCGTCGTAGAAGGTCGATGACGACATGCCGTAGGCGTTGGCGAACGCCCCTTCCCAACCAAGATCCTCGATGCGCGGGAACATGACGTCCATGAGGTGGTCCGCTCCGAACCGGTTGGCCAGCCAGGCGTGTGCCCACGCCCCCATGTCGTAGCCGGTGGCGTAGCACGTGTCGCGGTTCATCGAACCGATCTTGAGGCCCGGGCATTCGATGCTGCGATTCTCGAGGCCGTTGACCACCTTCCTGCGCATCTGGTCGTCGAAGACATACGGGTGTCGGCCTTCAACGTTGACCTCCGGGAGCACTCCACTGGCACCTAGCCGCTTCTCTGCAGCGCTGGCCATGAACTCGGCGCCACCCTCCACGAACCATGTCGGACCCAGGAGTTCGTCCCGCAGGTCGAAGTCGGTGGTGTCGAACTGGGCGTGCTGAACGGCATGGAAGTACTCGTGGAGAATGACCTTCTGGTCATCTCGGCCGGAGATCATCGAGAAGTCGGACAGCCCCAGGAGCAGCGACGAGGTGAAGAAGTGGATGCCCCAGTCCCGGCTGCCATTGCGGCCGGCGTTGAGTCCCCCACCGCTCGCAACCGCATCAGCAGAAGTCCTCTGGTAGGTGATCATCCCGTAGTCACCACTACTGGTCTCGCCGTCCACGCAGTCGCTGCTGGTGTACGCACCCCAGGCGAGCTGGCCGCGGGCCGCACGCCGATCGCACTGGACCCCTATGAGGGTCATCGCCGCTGCCTCGTCGGCGCCCAGGACCCAGTACTCCAGCGGTCCGTAGTTGCCCCACTCCTCAATCCCCACGAGCAGCGCCTTGGTCGCCCGCTCACAGACACGGTCATCCATGTCCGTCGTGCAGAACACCTCAGGCGTGTAACCCACGAGCATCCCCCACGCATCAATGCCAGCAGGCGCCACCGGAGCGCCAGCCGCCACGCAGTACCGGTATCCATCAGTCTCGCTGCACCCGACGGTGGTCCCCGGCGGATCCGTCGGGATCGACGCCCTCAGCCTCGCCGCCTCGGCCAGGGACGCTTCGTAGGAGTCCAGACATCCCAGGAGATTCTGCACCTCCTCGTACACCGGCTCGGTCTCACCCAGCTCAACGGCACGTGATTGGCCAACGACGCCTATCGCACAGATGGCAAAGGTCAGGTCACCGTCCCAGTGGGCCGCGGCAGCGACGTTAAAGCGGGCGAGGAGTTCAGGCTCGATCTGACGCTCAAGGGTGGTTGTGGTCGCCGCTGGAGCCTCAGTGGTCGTGGTTGCCGGAGCTTCGGTCGTCGCCGCTGGAGCCACAGTGGTCGTGGCGGCCGGGGCCTCGGTCGTCGTGGCGGCCGGAGCTTCAGTCGTCGCCGCTGGAGCCACAGTCGTCGTGGCGGCCGGGGCCTCGGTCGTCGCCGCTGGAGCCACAGTCGTCACGACGACCGGAGCCTCAGTCGTCGCCGCAGGGGCGGCGTCCTGGTCGCCTGCCCCACCTCCCGACGAACACGCCGCGCCCGCCAGGGCCGCGACGAGGACCACATGAGTCAGGCGCGTATTGCTCCACAACTTCCCACCCATGGGGCCCTACCTTCAATCCATCGGGCAGGTCAGGTCGACGCCCTCGCTGAGAGCGGCGTTGAAGCCCGCCGGGCCGTCGGTGAAGACCGCGACGTACCAGGTGGCCACGTCCTCCTCGGCCACACCGGCCAGGAGGCAGTCGATGTCCTGGGGAACCCCAATGGTTGTGAGCTCGGCCCGAGCCATCGCCAGGAGGTCGGCGCAGTAGGCGACAGGCTGCACGAGGGCCTGCGCATCCACGACCGACATGCCACCGGTGCTGGCGTTGGCCACCAGGTATCCGGTGCGCGCTATGCCCTCGACGCGCATCATCGTCACGATGGCGCACTCGGCCTGTTCCTCGGACCAGTGGCTCCCCAGCACTGGATGCACCGGGTACCGGTTCATCCAGTTCGCGTAGATGGCCAACTGCTGCTCCATGACAGCGGAGTCGGTGCCCTGCTCCATGAGCAGGTCGGCGCTCTCCTCGGCGGCCGCCCGTTCGAGACCCTCGCGCTCCATGAGCAGCCCCACCAGCGCATCCCGGACACCATCCATAACCTCGTCCACCGCTGGCCCGTCCATCGTGGGCGTCACGTACGCGAGGGTCGTCGGGGGAGCCGCCGACACGTCGGCTGACTGTGTCGCCGCCGACTCGGGCGAATCCCCGCACGCCGCCAGCAGGAGACACGACGAGGCCAGCAGGATGATCGTACGGTTCAGCACCGACGCATTCTCACAGCACTCCGACACGCAACAGCGCTCCCGGGGGAAAGTACCAGTGAATTTCGCGTCAGCCCGAATACCTGAGATTCCAATCGGAGAACCGTCCAGACCACGCCTGACCCGATCACCGCCTTCGCTGCACGCAGGGTCCACACCATGGATCCATCGCTTCCCGAGGCGACGGCCGTCGCCGTCCGAAATGGTCGGATCGTCGAGGTCGGCGACCTCGAACCATCATCGGGGTCGCCCCGTCAGGCAGATGAACATTTCCGCCGTCGGGCCAGCGGGGTCTATGGTCCGCGTCGTGTCCGAGTTCCTGGCCACACCACCACTGGACCTGGCTGCGCTGCACGCCGGTCGCCTGGCCCGACTTCGATCCACCATGGCCGACCACGGCCTCGACCTGTGCGTGCTGACGAACCCGGTGAACCTGCGGTATGCAGCCGACTACCGGAACTTTCCGGTCTTCCAGAGCCATATTCCATCGACCTACCTGATGGTTCCGGTGGAGGGCCCCCTGGTGCTCTACGGCGGCTACTGCGGTCCACTCGACACCATTGCCGACAACCGCCCCGCCCATTCGGTGACGAGCTTCGACGCCGGCCTGGACCTGGCGGCGGTCGCGGTCGGTTTCGCCGCCGACGTGGTCGGCTTCCTGGACGAGGTCGGCCTGGCGGCGGACGCCGTGGTCGGTCTGGAACGCACGACGCCCAGCGGGCATGCAGCTCTTAGCCACGCCGGCCTCCACATCGTCGACTCCGACCCTGTCCTGGAACTGGCCCGGAGTCGGAAGTCGTCGCTGGAAATCGAAGCGTTGCGTTACTCGATCGACGTGGCTGAACTCGGGCTGGCCGAAATGGAGGCGGCGCTGCTCCCCGGCATCAGCGAGAACCAGCTGTGGTCGATCCTCCACCAGGTCAACATTGCCCACGACGGGGACTGGATCGACGGACGGATGCTGTGTTCCGGCCCGAGGAGCAACCCGTGGTACCAGGAGGCGACCAGCCGGGCCATCCAGGTCGGCGACCTGGTTCCGTTCGACACCGACATGGTTGGCCCGTTCGGGTACTGCGCCGACATCTCACGGACGTTCCTGTGCGGAGGGGTGCCACCCACCGCCGAGCAGGTCTACCTCTACGAGCGGGCCCGGGATGAGATCGAACACAACATGGCGCTGCTGCACGTCGGAGCATCCTTCAGGGAGCTCTCCATGGGAGTGCTTCGCCAGCCCGACGACATCATCGCCCAGCAATACGTCTGCGCATTCCACGGCGTGGGCCTGAGCGACGAGTATCCGAAGATCCCCTATCCCGACGAATGGGATCGCATTGGCTACGACGGCGAGGTCGAGGCCGGCCTGGTGCTGTCGGTCGAGAGCTACGTGGGCCCGCTGGGAGGCACCCAGGGCGTGAAGCTGGAGCAGATGGTCCAGGTCACGGCCGACGGGGTGGAGACGCTGTCCTCCTATCCCTTCTGGGATTGAGGCATGCGAGTGCTGAGGCCCGACGAGTACGACCGCCACGACGCCGTCGGGCTGGCCTCGCTGGTGGCCATCGGCGAGGTGACGGCAGCCGAGCTGACCGAGACCGCGATCTCACGCATCGGGGCGACGGAGATGCCCCTGAACGGCGTGATCGCCACCTGCTTTACCGACGCCCGCCGCGACGTCAAGGCTGGCCGCCTGGTCGGTCCGTTGGCCGGCGTGCCGTTCCTGGTCAAGGACCTGAACACCTGGGTCCGTGGCATGGCGGCCAGCAACGGCAGTCGGGCCCTCGCCGGCTTCGTGCCCGAGCACGACTCCGTGCTGGTCGGGCGCCTGCGGGCCGCCGGGCTGGTCCTCCTCGGGAAGACCAACACACCGGAGTTCGGCCTGAACGTCTGCACGGCGCCGGCGATGTTCGGAGTCACCCCCAACCCCTTTGATCCGACCCGCAGTGCGGGAGGCTCGAGCGGCGGTTCAGCCGTAGCGGTGGCCACCGGCATCGTGCCCGCTGCTCACGCCACAGACAGCGGAGGGTCGATTCGGATCCCCGCCTCGAACTGCGGACTGTTCGGGCTGAAGCCGTCGCGGTCGCGTGTCCCGCTCGGGAACGACCAACCCGAGGGCCTGGGCGGGTTGAGCGCCGGCCACGCCGTGACCCACAGCGTGCGCGACTCGGCGGTCCTGCTGGACGCCACCGCCGGGCCACTGCCCGGACGCTCCGAAGGGTTCAGCGGATCCACGGAGTCGTTCGCCGAGGCGCTGACCCACGCCATGCCCGAACTCCGCGTGGCGTTGTGGACCGAAGGCCTGGCCGGCGAGGCGGTGTCGGCGCAGTGCGTCCGGGCCGCCGTCGACGCAGCGCACCTCAGCGAGACCGTCGGCTGCCGGGTGGAGGAGGTGAGACCACCGGTCGAGGGGGCGGCGCTGCGCCGGGCACTCGACGTGATCTTCACCACGAACATCCGCCGGGTGGTGCACGCCGTGCTGGCCGACCAGCCGAACGCCCTGGCTGCCGGGCTGCTGGAGCCGATCAGCGTTGCGTGCTTCGAGGCCGGCGCCCGCCACGACGATGCCGACTACGAGACCGCCCTTGGCCACATACGGAGGGTGGCCGAGGACATGGAGGCGTTCTTCGAACAGTTCGACCTGCTGCTCACCCCCACGCTGGCCGAACCGCCCATGGCGCTCGGGGTGCTGGACATGCAGAGCGACGGCTGGGACGCCTACTTCGGCCGACTGCTGGATGCGATCCCGTTCACCCCGCTGTTCAACGTGACCGGCGGTCCGGCTGCGTCCGTACCCCTCGGCTGTTCCGACGGCGGCCTGCCGATCGGGGTCCAGTTCGGCGCGGCGCTGGGCGCCGAGGCCACGGTCCTTCGCCTGGCCCGGGAACTCGAGTTGGCGAAGCCCTGGCATGACCGCATCTGACCGGGTCGTCACCCTCTACGACGCCTTCTCGGAGGTCCCCGGCGGCGGCAGCGTGGCCGGCGTGGTCGGGGCCGCTTCGGGGTTCAGCGCAGACCGGATGCAGCAGGTCGCCACCGAGGTGGGTGCGCCGGCCACCTGCTTCATCACCGGGGTGGGCTCCGGAATGGATTTCGGGATGGTGGACGTCCGGTTCTTCTCGACGATCACCGAGTACCCGATGTGTGGGCACGGGACCATCGCCGTGTTCACCTGGCTGGTCGAGGAGGGCCTGCTGGAGGTGGGCCCGGAAACCGTGTCGTGGATCCTCAGGACGCCCGGTGGCAATGCGGCCGTGAACGTAGTCGCACGGCCCGATGGGCGGCCGGAGGTCCTGCTGGCCCTGGATCCGACCGTTGCCGAGCCCTGCTCCGTCACCGCCGCCGAGGTGGCGCCACTCCTGGGCATCGGCGTCGGGGTGATCCTCGAACCGTTGGCCATCGAAGCAGCGAGCGCCGACTTCACGCATCTGGTCGTCCAGGTCGACTCCCTGGCCGCCATCAAGGCGGTGGCGCCGGACCATGCGGCGGTTGCGGACCTGTGCCGCCGCGTCGGCGCCGACACTCTGGCGGTGTTCACCACCGACACAGGTGACGCAGGGGTGACCATCAGGTGCCGGGACTTCTGTCCGGCAGTGGGAACTCCCGAGGCCGCCGCCACCGGCACCACCAACCGCGCCCTGGCCTGCCACCTCCTGCGTCAAGGCCTGGTCGACCTCGGGGCAGGCGACCCGGTCGTGGTGGCTGTCCAGGGTGTGGAGATGGGTCGCCCCAGCATCATCCGCACCGAGGTCACCCTGGTCGACGGGCTGCCTACCCGGCTCAGCGTGGGTGGGGTGGCCACCAGGTCCTCGGAGTCGACCGGGGTGATGGGCAGCCGGCGATGAAACGCCCGGATCAACTCCCACCAGGATCCGATCCCAACGGGCCAAACCTGCCTCACCTGTAACCTTCACAGCGAGGAAGACCGTTACCGGCAGTAACGCGCCATGTAACGCGCCTCCCTCGCCCTCGTAGCTCAGTTGGATAGAGCGACCGCCTCCTAAGCGGTAGGTCACAGGTTCAATTCCTGTCGAGGGCGCATGACGACACGACAGGACGCGCCCGCCTGGTACCGCCACGCCCTCGACGTCCCCCACGGCGACGCGACCGTCGAGGTGGACGGTGCGGCGATCCACTACCTCACCTGGGGTGAGCCCGGCGGGCCCGGCCTGGTGTTCGTCCACGGCGGCGCCGCCCACGCCCACTGGTGGACCCACGTGGCCGCCCAGTTCGCCGGCAACTACCGCATCGCGGCACTGGACCTGTCGGGACACGGCGACAGCGACCGGCGAGACAGGTACTCCCTGGAGAAGTGGACCAACGAGGTCATTGCCGTAGCCGACGCCGCCGACATGGCCGGCCCGCCGATCGTGATCGGACACTCCATGGGAGGATTCGTCACGCTGGCCACCGCCGCAGGTCACCCCGACCGCCTGGCTGGCGGAATCGTCATCGACTCGCCGGTCGTGCGGGTCGACCCGGAGATGGACACCGGCCGCCGCGACAACTTCCGCGACCCCAAGGTTTACCCGGACGCCGCCACGGCGATCGCCCGTTTCCGCACCGTTCCCGCCCAGGACCACTACGAGCCGTTCATCATGGCCGACGTGGCGGCCCGCTCGCTGCGGGCCTGCGAGGGCGGCATGACCTGGAAGTTCGACCCGGGGATATTCCTGCCCGACCGGGCGGCCGCCGACGACCTGCTACCACGAATCACCTGTCGGATCGCTCTGTTCCGGGCCCAGCACGGCCTCGTCACCGCCGACATCGGCGCCTACATGTACGAACAACTGGGCCGGGTGGCACCGGTGGTGGAGATCCCACTGGCGGGACACCACGTCATGCTGGACCAGCCTCTCCTCCTGGTCACCGCACTACGGACCTTGCTGGCCGACTGGGAACACTCGGTCCCGTTCATCCGGATCTGAGCCCCCACCCAGCCGGGCCGGCACCCGGGGGGGTGCAGGGACCGGCAGGCCACTACCGTCCCCGCCCATGGGAATGAACCTCTACGACACGGCCCGGGGTGAGGTGGTCCCATTTCAGCCCGGACCAAAGGTGTCGATGTACGTCTGCGGAATCACCCCGTACGACGCGACCCACCTCGGACACGCCTTCACCTATCTGACGTTCGACCTGGTGGTCCGCCGCCTCGAGGACCTCGGACACGAGGTCCGGATGGTGCGCAACGTCACCGACGTGGACGATTCCATCCTGGCCAAGGCCCGCGACATCGGCATCGACTACCAGGACCTGGCGGCCCGCGAGATGGAGCTCTTCCATGCCGACCTGGCGGCCCTGGACCTGAGGCCCGCCACAGCCGAACCCACGGCGACCGGCTCCGTCGACGGGATCCTGGACCTGATCGGTCGCCTCGAGGCCGGCGGCCACACCTACGCCGTCGAGGGCAACACCTACTTCGACGTGTCCACCTGGGACGGGTTCGGTTCGATGACCGGACTGGACGAGGCCACCATGCTCACCTACGCCGCCGACCGCGGCGGCAACCCGGACGACCCCCGGCAGCGCAACCCACTGGACTTCGTGCTCTGGCAGGCCAGCACCGCCGGTGAGCCGTCATGGGATTCACCGTTCGGGCCGGGTCGCCCCGGCTGGCACATCGAATGTTCCGCCATGGCCATGGCGGAACTGGGCGAGACCATTGACCTGCACGGTGGCGGCGACGACCTGACGTTCCCCCACCACGAGTGCGAGGCGACCCAGAGCGAGGCAGCCACCGGCGTGCCCCTGGCCCGCCACTGGATGCACGTGGGGATGGTGGCCTACGAGGGCACCAAGATGTCCAAGTCGCTCGGGAACCTCGTGTTCGTCCGGAATCTGCGCCGCATGCACGACCCGAGAGCCATCCGCCTGGCGCTCATGGCCCACCACTACCGGGCCGGATTCGAGTGGTTCGACTACGACATCGACGACGCCGTCACCCGTCTGGACAGGCTCGTGAGTGCGGCACGCAGGACCAAGGGGCCGAACCCCGCCCCCACCCTTGCTGCGGTACGTGCCGCCCTGGACGACGACCTCGACACCGTGACAGCACGCGATGCCATTGACCTGCTGGCGAGCGGGATCCTGGCCGGGTCCGGCGAGGATCCGACTGCTGCCTCAGGGCTGGCCAGCGCTGCCGCCCTGCTGGGCCTGCGGCTGGACGCCACCATCCCGGAGTCCTGGGTCCGCACCACCTGACCCGACCTCGGCCAGCCGGCCGTATCCTGACCCGGTGCTGCGATTCACCGACAGCCTGACCGGCAAAAAGGTCGAGTTCACCCCACGCGACCCCGGGAAGGCATCGGTCTACTGGTGTGGACCCACCGTCTACGACGACCCCCACCTCGGGCACGCCCGCTCCACGCTGGCATTCGACGTGCTGGTCCGATACCTGCGCTGGTCTGACTACGACGTGTGCGCCGTGTCGAACATCACCGACATCGACGACAAGATCATCAACCGGGCCGCTGCCGAAGGCGGCAGCGAACCCGAGGTGGCTGGCCGCTACGAGGCCTCGTTCATAGGCCAGATGGACCGCCTGAACGTGGCGCATCCGGACCTGCGTCCCCGGGCCACCGAGTACGTGGACAAGATGGTCGAGATCATTGCCGATCTGGTCGACCGGGAGATGGCCTACACGACCGACTCCGGCGTCTACTTCGACGTGGACCGTCTGGACGACTACGGCGCGCTCGTGGGCAGGTCGGTGGAGGATCTCCGGGAGGGCGCCGGCGCCCGGGTGGAGGTGGACGACGACAAGAACGATCCACTGGACTTCGCTCTCTGGAAGGCCGCCAAGCCGGGCGAACCCACCTGGGACTCGCCGTGGGGACCCGGCCGCCCCGGCTGGCACATCGAGTGCGTCGCCATGTCACTGCACCTGCTGGGTGACGGCTTCGACATCCATGGCGGAGGCGACGACCTCGTCTTCCCGCACCACGAGAACGAACGCGCCGAGGCCCTCGGCTGCGGCAGGGCCTTCGCCCGCCACTGGGTCCACAACGCAATGGTCCAGGTGGATGGCGAGAAGATGTCCAAGTCGCTTGGCAACTTCACCACCCTGGACGACCTGCTCAACACCTGGGACCCCCGGGCGCTGCGCCTGCTGGTCCTCCAGACGCACTACCGGCGCACCATGGAGGTCGGCTCGACAACGCTCGACCAGTCGGCCGCTGCCCTGGCACGCCTAGACAAGTTTGCCGACCGGATGGCCGGTTCCGACCTCCCCGAGGCCGAGCCGGATGCCGACGTCGTGACCCGCTTCAGAACCGCCATGGACGATGACCTCGGCTCGCCACAGGCCCTCGCGGTGATCTTCGATGCCGTACGGGACGCCAACCGGGCGCTGGATGCCGAGGACGACTCCACCGCAGCCGAACTGCACGCGGCCGCCATCGAACTGGCCGGGGTACTGGGACTGGAACTGGGATCGGCCGCCGCTCCGGCACGAGATGTCCAGGACGATGCCGAAGCCGCCGAGATCGATGACCTGGTCGACCAGCGCGTTGCCGCCAAGGCGGCGAAGAACTACGACAAGGCCGACCGCATCCGGGACAAGCTGACCGCCCGGGGAATAATCCTGGAGGACTCAGCCCGGGGCACCTCCTGGCACCGGGGCTGACCACCGCTTCGCCCTAGTTGCGGGGCACGTCCACCCAGGCGACCTTCTTGTCGACCCGCACGTCACCGGGCAGGCCGAGCACCCGCTCACCCAGGATGTTGCGCATCACCTCGGAGGTGCCGCCCTCGATCGTGTTGGCCCGGGCCCGCAGGAACGAATACTTCGTGCCGGCACCACCTGTGAGGCGGACCCCATCGGGGCGCTTGCGTTCGTAACCGGAGTCGTAGACCATGGCGTCCGGACCCATCAGGTCCATGCATGTCTCGTAGATGTGCTGGTTCATCTCGGCCGACATGAGCTTGGTAACCGATCCCTCGGGGCCGGGGTTACCGCCCTTGGAGGCCTCCCGGGCCCGCCAGTTGGTAAGTCGAAGCGCCTCGGCCTGCGTCCACAGGTCGGTCACCCGGTCGCGCATCACATCGTGGGCCACGGGATCGAGTGCACCCTTGCGCTCGCCCCAGAGCTTGACCAGGTCCGCGATCGGACCCGAGCCCTTCCTGGGCACTCCGCCGCCGAGGGCCACCCGCTCGTTCATGAGCGTCGTGACCGCTGCGCCCCAACCGCCTCCGACCTCTCCGAACACCCGGTCATGTGGAATCCGGACATCGGTGAGGAAGACCTCGTTGAACTCGGCCTCACCGGTGATCTGGTGGAGCGGCCTGACGTCAACCCCATCGGACTCCATGTCCAGCAGGAAGTAGGTGAGTCCCTTGTGCTTGGGCTGGTCCGGATCTGTCCGGGCGACCAGCATCCCCCAGCGCGAGACGTGGGCCAGCGTGGTCCACACCTTCTGCCCGTTCACGATCCACTCGTCGCCATCTCGAACGGCCCGACTGGAGAGGCCGGCCACGTCCGAACCCGACCCGGGCTCCGAGAACAACTGGCACCAGATCTCCTCACCCGTGTACATGGGTCGCAGCAGGCGCATTTTCTGATCCTCGGTGGCGTAGGTGAGCACAACCGGTGCGCCCATGCCGATGCCGATCGGGTTGATGTTGAGGTCGTGGTACGTGACGCCGGCGGCCCGCAACTCGGCGTCCACGACCGTCTGCATCCTGCGACTGGACAGGCCCAGGCCCCCCAGGCCGACGGGGAACTGCACGAGGGCCAGGCCACGGTCGAACTGGGCACCCCGGAACTCGAACTGGTCGACGTCACCGGGCGGGACATCGGCCACCAACTGCCTGGTCAGGTCCCGGATCTCGGCTTCGGTCATGTCGGCCATGGAAGGCTCCTGGATCAGCTGCGGCACGGGAGGACGCCCGGCGCGGGGCGGGAGAGAGAAGAGAACAGTGCCGAACCTACCTGTGGGCCACCGGACAGATCCCATCCGGCAGGACTCGCCTGACGGCGACGGTCAGGCTCCCGGGTCTCCCTCGAAGACGAGCTGCCCGTCGTCGTGGCCACCTGCCACTTCACTGGGATCACGCTGGTCCCATTCCTGGTCCCACGGCCCGTCCTCAACAGGACCCGACGCCGTCGAAGGCTGGTCGCTGGGGGTGGCCGGATGTCGCTCCACTCCGAGGAAGGCCCTCGCCAGCAACGGGGTCTCCAACGGCGAAGGGGCCGCAGCAGGTTTCGACCCGGTCCTGACCGACCGGGCGGATTCCAGCGGATGGATGGCGGCGGTAACCGGATGCAGCGGTGAGACATCGGCGACGGGACGCTTCACCTCGTCAGCAGCCTCGTCGGTGGTCATCGGACGCTCGGGGAGCGGAATCAGGGTTCCTCCGGTCCGGGCGTCAACGAGAGCCCATCCTCTCGGCGCCTTCAGCCTGTCCAGGTGCAGGCTGCAGAGCACCACGGCTCCCGGCCCCTCCACCTCGTCCAGGTCGTAGACCGTGAAGGTAAGGCCCTTGACGTCCATCACCACCAGCACGTCAGCCGTGCCGAGGCACGCCGATCGCATACACAGGTCCCGCATGGGCCCAAGGTACCCCCGGGCGTCCGACCAGTCGCGGACACCCGGACCGCGGCGGGGTCGCTGCAGGCCGGTCCGTTGGCCTCCGCCACCGGCTATCGAACCTAGGCTCTCGTGCCATGGCCAACCCCGACCCGACGCGTGACGACCTCCCGGTGCTGGGCCTCGACGCCGATGACACCCTCTGGGAGAACGAGGCCTGGTTCCACAAGGTGGAGGGGCGGTTCCGGGACCTGATGGAGCCGTGGGCCGATGGGGCCACGACCGATGCGGCACTGCTGGCCACCGAGCGGGCCAACATCTCACGCCACGGCTACGGCGTGAAGGGCTTCGTACTGTCCATGATCACCACCGCCGTCGAACTCTCCGATGGCCGGGTGGAAGGGCGACGTATAGGCGACATCGTCATCTGGGGACACGAGCTGATCGACCATCCGATCCAACTCCTGGACGGGGTCACCGATGCCCTCGACCACCTGGGCGCCACCCACCGGCTGCTCGTCATAACCAAGGGCGACCTGAACGACCAGATGGGCAAGGTGGCCCGGAGCGGCCTGGCTGACCGGTTCTGGCGGGTCGAGGTCCTGGCCGAGAAGAACGAAGCCTCCTACGCAGCGGCGCTGGACCGCCACGGCGTCGATCCACTGGCCTTCGTGATGGTCGGCAACTCGGTGAAGTCCGATGTCCTACCCGTGATCGGCATCGGGGGCCGGGCCATCCACGTACCGCACACCACGACCTGGGCGCTGGAAGAGCCGGATCCCGTGGCGGCAGCCTCCGCCGAGTTCCCTGTCGCTGATCGACTGGCCGACGTGGCGGGACTCCTCGCCGCGTGGCCGACCGCCTGAGGCCGACGGCGGACCAGGGCCCTCATCACCTCCATACTCCGGCGGGCATGGACCCCCCGAGGGCTGATCCTGGCCATTGCCCTACCCCTGGGCCTGGAGCCTCAACGGAGGTAGGCCCCATCGGCGGCAGCCCTGGACATCACGGCCGCCACGTCGACCACCCGGGGGCCGTCGCGTCGAACCGTCAGAACGACCTCCTCGCCGACCAACAGCCGCCGCTTCCTCTCGCCATCGAAGGCCAGGAGCAACGGTCCGGAGACCACCACCTCCTCACCCTCGGCGAGGCGTCGGACCTCGGCCAGACCCAGGTCGTCGTAGTGGCCGGGGGCCGTCGGGCCACGGACCACCCGGTCACAGTCGGCAACCGGCCCGAACCGGAGAAGCAGGCCACCATCGTCGTCCGGACCCACCGGCTCCACCAGTCCGGCTACCCCGGCGAAGCCCACCGCCGTCGGCTCGGCCCGGGTCACGACCGCCAACCGGAGAGTCGACGGGTTGAAGAGCTCGAACGAGCCCACGTAAGGGTCATCGACGGCGACAGCATCCACGAGGGCCAGGTCGTCGGGCAGGTCTGCTCCTGAGGGCGTCACACGGACCACCTTGGCCATCTGGGACACGTCCTCGAGCCGGCACCGCCCGGTGGCCAGATGGCCACTGGCGGCGCCGGCCACCGTCGCCTCCACCGTGATCGGGAAGGCGTTGTTCGTGCCGGTCGATAGCGGCACCACGGGGAGGTCGGGCCAGGCCCGGGCCGCCGCCCGGTTCGTGCCATCGCCACCGATCACGACAACGACAGCGCAGCCCGCAGAGCGCATGGCAGCCACAGCCGTGACGGTGTCCTCTTCGGTAAAGGTCGGGGCCATGTCGATCCACGACAACTCCACATCGCGCATTGTCTCGGTGGCCCTGCGGATGATGCGGTGCGAGTCGTGGTGGACCATGAAGTGCCGTGCCCCGGCCTCGCGTGCCCCACGGACCACCCGTCGCACCACGTTGGCCTTGTCCTCCACGGTCACGCTGGCCGCTGCCGCCACCGACCTGCGGACATCTGTCCCAGACCGCGGATTCACCACGATGCCAATGGGCCCCGATGCCATCGTGTCGTCCACGGACGGGACCGTACCGGTCGCCACTGCAGGCCTCCGAACGGGGCGCACGTATGTTCCGAGAGGTGGACGAGGACGATGGTGCGGGACCCGGAGATCCGGGTAGAGGGTTGAAGGCCCGCCGGGCCCGGATCCGCCAACGCAGCGACTACCAGCGGCTCGTCCTCATAACCGCCCTCTTCGGCGCGGCGGCCGGCAGCTACCCGGTCACGGTCCTGTCGGCATCGCTGCCGCGCATCGCGGACGACCTGGGGGCGGCGGACTCCACGATCACGTGGGTGATAGCCGCACCCCTGCTGGCATTCGCCGTGGTCACACCGATAATCGGCAAGGTCGGCGACCTCTACGGCCACCGCCGGACCTACCTCGTGAGCTTCAGCATCGGAGCCGTGCTGGCCTTCGCCACGGCCTTCGCCTGGGACACCACCTCCCTGATCGTGCTGCGGACCATTGCCCAGGCCGCCAAGGCCGCATCCGGACCGTCCGCCATGGCGATGATCCTGTCGGTGTACCCGCAACGCGAACGCACCCGGGCGCTCGGCATCTGGGCTGCGGTGGTGGCCCTCTCGCCGGCCGTGGGCGTCGTCACGGGTGGGCCACTCATCGAATGGATCGGTTGGCGCTCGCTCTTCGTCGTGCAGGGATGCACGGTGGTCATCGCCCTGATGGCCGGCATCTTCATCGCCCCCGAGACCCGTCGTCGGTCAGGTATACGGTTCGACATCCCGGGAGCCATCACCCTGGGGCTGGGCGTGGGCGGCCTGCTCCTCGCCATCAACAGGGGCATCAGTTGGGGATGGACCAACCCCATTGTCCTGACGGCCGCCATCGTCGCCCCCCTGTCCCTCGCCCTGTTCGTACGGGTCGAGACGCGGACCGAGGCTCCCCTCCTCCCACCGTCGCTCATGCGGCGCAAGGCGTTCACCAGACCGATGCTGGCCCAGGCCGTCCTCCAGTCCGGCTACATGGGGGCAATGGTGATGGCACCGTTCCTGCTGGAACGCCGCTGGGGCTTCCGCCCGACCATCATCGGGCTGGCAATGCTGCCGAGACCGCTCTCGTTCGCCTTCTGTGCCCGGCTGGGGAGTCACCACGACCCCCGGCACGGGGCTCGGCGGGTGGCGGTCACAGGAATGCTGGTTTTCGCCCTGGCAATGGTGCTGGCCGGGATCGGCGCCCACCAGCGCTGGCTGTTCGTGTTCCTGGCCGGAGCCATGCTGGCCGGGGCGGGCAGCGGCTACATCCGGCCGACGATCGCCAACGCGGTCACATCGGCAGCCGGTGACGACGACCTGGGCATCGCCGGCGGGTCCATGAACATGCTCCAGCAGATCGGTGCGGCTGTAGGGATAACCGTGCTGACCGCCCTCATGGCCGACGCCGTGGACGGCACCCGGTTCCTGCTACTCCACCTGGCTGCGGCTGCCACCGGCATCGTGGCGGCCATCCTGGCCACCGGGATCGAGGATGGGCCGGATCCTCACGAGTAGTCGTAGAACCCCCGGCCGGTCTTTCGACCCAGATGGCCCGCCGCCACCATGCGCCGCAGCAACGGGGGCGGCATGTAGAAGTCGTCGCCGTACTCGGCGAACAGGGTCTCGGCGACGAGCATCATCGTGTCCAGCCCGATCATGTCGCTCAGCTCCAGCGGTCCCATCGGATGGGCGGCCCCGAGCTTCATGGCGTTGTCTATGTCAATGGCCGAAGCATGTCCGTCGGCGTACATCCTCATGGCGGCGTTCAGGTATGGAACCAGCAGCATGTTGACCACGAAGCCGGCCCTGTCCTTCGCCGCAACGACCACCTTGCCGAGTACGTCGGTGGCGAAGTCCGTGATCAGCCGGGTCACGTCGTCGTCGGTACGCACCGACGGGATGACCTCAACGAGCTTCATGACCGGAGCCGGATTGAAGAAGTGCAGGCCGATGACGCGCTCGGGCCGGCTGGTGTTCATGGCGATGTCGATGATCGGGATGGACGACGTGTTAGTGGCCAGCACGGCATCGGGCGATGTGACGACCTCGTCGAGCTCCCGGAAGATCCCGGCCTTCAGCTCATAGGACTCCACGACCGCCTCGATCACCAGATCGCAGTCAGCCAGATCGGCCATCTCCGTCGTGAACGAGACGTTGCCGAGCGCCGAGGCGTGCGCCGCCTCGTCCAACTTGCCCCGCTCAAGGGCCCGATCCAACGACCTGCGGATCCCTGCGGCGCTGTGTTCGGCCGCCTCCGGGCTGACCTCACGGACCACCGTTGCCAGACCGGCCTTGGCGGTCAACTCGGCCACGCCGCCACCCATCTGTCCGCCGCCGATGACGCCTACACGCTCGATACCCATAGTCAGCTTCCTGGTCGTTGCTCTTCTGGTCGGCCCGGCCGGCTCACCTGCGCCGGAGGCCGGGATGGCTCTGTTTCGTCGGCAGGTTCAGTCGGCTTCGGTGATGGTCACCGACTCGATGACCACATCGGTGGTCGGTCGATCACCGGGTGCGGTGGAGACCTCCTGGATGGCGGTTGCCACCTCGAGGCCGCTCACGACCTTGCCGAACATGGCGTAGGCCGGGGGCAGGGCAACCCCGCTCGGGCCCGTGATCACGAAGAACTGGCTGCCGTTGGTGTCTGGACCGGCATTGGCCATGACGAGCGAACCGAGCTCGTAGCGACCGGGCTTCGGGAGCTCGTCGGCGAACCGGTAGCCGGGTCCGCCCCTGCCGGAACCCTCCGGGCAGCCACCCTGGATCACGAAGCCGTTGATGACACGGTGGAAGATCAGGCTGTCGAAGTAGTGCCAGCGGGCCAGGTACACGAAGTTGTTGACCGTCTGCGGTGCGCCTATCGGATCCAGGTGGATGGTCATGGTGCCCATCGAGGTCACCATCTCAGCCGAGTACGTCCTGGTCGCGTCGATGACCATCGGGGGGGCGGACGGGAACTTCGTACGGCGTTCGCTGGAGCCGTCAGGGTTCGGAATCAGGTCGGACATGGGGTCTCCTAGGCGGCCTGGATCGGATGGGTGGTGCGCTTCGCACCTGTCGGCCGCCCAGTCAGGCTACGGGCCGCGTGGCCGGGGTCACCCAGCAGCGCGCGGGCCTTCGCTACGGTGCCGCGCATGGCACTCTGGTCGACGCCGAGGAACCCTGACCGCACAGCGGGCGAGGCGTCCCTCGACCATCCACTCCTGGACCGCCCGTCCACGAGGCCCTCCCGGGTGGCGAGCGTCGAACCCTCCCACTGGGTGGGGCTGGTCTGCACCAGTTGCGAGGTGGCGTGGCGTGGCGATCCCGTCGAACCCTGCTGGTCCTGCGGTTCGGTCGGACGGCGCCCGGCCGGCACCACCATCCTGAGGGACTGACCCGTAGGCCGTCCCGACCTCAGAGGGCCAGGGCGAACATCGAAACCGTCTTGCCGGTCGCCTCGTCGGACTGCCCGCCGACCACCTCGAACCCGTACCGCTCGTGGAACTCGAGGGACCTGTCGTTGCGCGGCACGGTGTTCACCTCGGCACACAGGCGGGAGTGGCCATCGGCCGATTCGGTGAGCAACCGGTACATCGCACGCGCCAGGCCCCGCCCCCAGGCAGATGGGTGCACGACGACCCTGTCCACGTACAGGAACCGTTCCTGTCGGCGACGGGCCTGCTCGCAGAAGAACTCATAGTTGAGGCTCTGATACGCCAGTCCCGGCCCGTCCAGGCCGACGAGGAGGGCCACCACCTCGCCGGACCCCGGGTCCTCGACCACCGGGAACAGGTGGGCGACCTCCAGGAACCAGGAGAGCTCGTCGGCCGTGAGTTCGTTCACCGCTGGAACGGCCTGGTTGTTCAGCTCCAGCAGTCGCTCCAGGTCGTCCGGGGTGGCACGACGGAACCCGTCCGCGGTGCCCGAAGTCACCTCATCCATCACGCATCTCCCATCGCCCCGTGGTCGGCGCTGTAAGCACCGACCATAGGGTGACAGCCATGAGCACCCAGACCACCAACGCTGCGGCCCGCATGGCTGGCGGCACCAAGACCTACGGCTCGGGCGACACCGAGGTCCACGCCCTGGATGGCGTGGACGTCGAGTTCGAGCGCGGTCGGTTCACCGCCATCATGGGTCCTTCGGGTTCCGGCAAGTCCACCCTCATGCACTGTTCGGCGGGTCTCGACGACCTGACCTCCGGAACCGTGCACATAGGCGATGTGGAGCTGGGGTCCCTGTCGGAACGCGACCTGACGCTGCTGCGTCGCGACAGGATCGGCTTCGTCTTCCAGGCGTACAACCTGCTCCCGACGCTGACCGCCAGGGAGAACCTGACCCTCCCGCTGGACCTGGCGGGAACGAAGCCCGATCCGGGATGGCTCGTCGAGGTGATCGAGTCCGTGGGCATACAGGACCGCCTGGGCCACAGGCCCAGCGAGTTGTCGGGTGGACAGCAGCAGCGGGTGGCCGTCGCCCGGGCGCTGGTGAGCCGGCCTGAGATCGTCTTCGCCGACGAACCGACGGGGAACCTGGACTCGGTGACCGGCGGAGAGGTGTTGGACTTCCTGCGGTCCGCCGTCGACGACCTCGGCCAGACCCTGGTGGTGGTCACGCACGATGCGAGTGCGGCAGCCCGGGCCGACCGGGTCCTGTTCCTGGCCGACGGCATGATCGTGGACGAGTTGGTCGACCCGGAAGCCGACGCCATCCTTGATCGAATCAAGGCCATCGGCGGCTGACCCGGTGTTCCGACTCACATTCCGGAACATCACGCGCCGCAAGCTGCGGTTCGCCCTCACGACCCTGGCCGTGGTGCTGGGTGTCGCATTCCTGTCGACGTCGTTCTTCCTCACGGACCGTCTCCGAGACACCTTTGACGAGCTGGCTACCGACATCAGTGGCGAAATTGACCTCGTCGTGCGGACATCGATCGACGAAGGCGCTGAACGGATCAACCGTCTCCCCTTCCCGGAAGAGGTTCTCGGCGCATTGACGGACGTCCCCGGCATCAGTTACGTCTGGCCGTCGGTCCAGGTCTGGAACGTGGTCCCCCTCTACACCGATGGGGACGGCGAAATCAAGGCAATCGGCACCAATGGCGGGGCGCCGCAGTTCGGTTTCAACATCACACCCCCGGAAGGGTCCGACTACGGGGATGCGACAGAGGACCATAACCAACTCTTCATCACGGACGGTCGGGCCCCGCTCCGCACCGGGTCAATGGCAGACCCGGCCAACGTGGGCGAGTTCGCGCTCGACAACATGACTGCTGACGAGTACGGGTTCACCATCGGCGAGACGTACACGATCAGTGCCCCTGGCGGTAACCGCCGGTTTGTCCTCGTAGGTACGGCCAACTTCGGCGACCCGGACGAGACCAAGAACATCGGTGCCAACATGAGCCTCTTCGACGAGGAGACCGCCCAGGAGGTCGGCAACAAGGTCGGCCTCTACGACGAGATCTCCATCTACCTGGAAGACGATGCGGACGAGGCCGCGGTAATGGCCATAGTCCAGGATCGCCTCGACCTGGCGACCGACGACTTCCGGGCTGTCCTCTCGACTCTTCCGGAGGACCAGCAGAAGCAACTGTCTGCTTTCGGTGATGTCGATCTAGAGGTGGTCACGGCAGCCACGAAGATTGCCGAGGACCAGAGTGACTTCGACCAGTTCATAGACATCATCTCCTCGGTGCTCCTGGGTTTCTCGGTCATCTCCGTGGTGGTCAGCGCCTTCATCATCAACAACACGTTCTCGATCGTGATCGTACAGAGGGTTCGCGAGCTGGCCCTGCTCCGAGCGTTGGGGGCCACGGGTCGCCAGATCAGCAGATCAGTGAGACTCGAGGCAGTCGTAATTGGCTTGGTCGCCACCGTCCTTGGTCTCGTTGGCGGCTACCTACTCTCCACGCTGCTTGTTTGGGTACTTGTAAACATCGGCTTCGGCGAATTGCCGGGCTCGATCCCGATCCGGCCAAGGACCATCATCGTGGCCTCTGTAGTCGGAGTGGGCGCCACTCTCATCTCCGCAATCGGGCCTTCACGCCGGGTTCGGCAGATCCCACCGGTGGCTGCGATGCGCGACGACGTACGCCTCACCCCGACCAGCCTGAGGCGACGCCTCCAGGTGGGTTTGGCCGTGACGGCCATCGGCATCGGAGCCCTGACGTTGGGCATGACCGTCGAGATGTCGACTGTCTCGGTCCTGACAGCAGTCGGTGGTGGGGCACTCACGACCTTCATGGGCGTGTACCTCCTAAGCCCGGTGATAGCCAGGCCGGTGGCCTCCATCCTGGGATGGCCCATTCGGAGGTTGTACCGGATCCCCGGCCGCCTGGCGACCGACAACGCTCAGCGGTCACCGCGCCGCACCGCCGCGACCGCCGCCGCATTGACCATCGGACTCGCCCTGGTGAGCCTCGCAGCGGTGGTAAGCGATTCTGTGAAGACGACCTTTCTGAGCACCATGGATCAGAGTGTCGAGGCGGATCTCTTCGTATATGGGGACACCTTCAACCCACAGGCTGGCTTCTCCACTGAACTCGGGTCCGACCTGCAGCATCTAGCTGCCGAAAGACCCGACCTCGTCAAGTCGGTAATGACGATGCGCTGGACTTTGGGCGGAGTGAAAATCGGAGACGGCTTCAAGGACCTGGTGGCCACCGACCTGGAGATCCTGGACGAACATATGAATGTCCGGGTGACCGAGGGCTCCGAGTTCGGCGCCGGAAGCAACGGAGTACTGGTCCACGTCGACTCGGCAGGCGATCTGGGGCTCACCATTGGCGATCCGGTCCTCATTGATTTCCCAGGTGGTCGAACTAGCGAGTTGACCGTCGCTGCAATCTTCGAGGACTCAACCCTTCTGGGGAACTGGGTCGTCGATATCTCGGTCTTCGATTCGTATCTTTCGAGCGCGCCCCTTGCCTGGATCTCGGTCCTTTTCCCAGCTGACGCTGACAACTATGCGTCTCGAGCCGCTATCGAGGTCTACACCGACGCCTACCCTCAGGTCGTCGTAGAGAATCGATCCGAATTTCGCGATGCCCAGGAGAAGCAACTCGACCAGGTGCTGTCGATAATCCAGGTATTTCTCGGCCTGTCACTGTTGATAGCCGTGCTGGGCATCACCAACACACTGGCCCTGTCGGTCTACGAACGGACGCGCGAACTCGGGCTGCTGCGGGCCATCGGGATGACCCGACGCCAGCTCCGCCGGATGGTCCGCTGGGAGGCGGTCATCATCGCCCTGTTCGGGGGCCTGCGGGGTGTGGGAATGGGGGTGTTGTTCGGGCTGGCAGCCATAGCGGCCATCCCCGAGACCTTCGTGGACATAGTGTCGATCCCGTACCGGAGCCTGCTGGGCTACCTGCTCGTATCAGGCCTGTTCGGAATGCTCGCCGCCATCCTTCCGGCCCGTCGCGCCTCCCGACTGAACGTCCTGGACGCCATCTCCCACCAGTAGGGACGCCCCATATCCGCCAGGACGCGTCTGCCAGGACGCGGCCGAGAAGACATCGGGCCCCAGGAAGCGGGGTCGGGTCAGGTGAGCGCCATGGCGGCCAGCACCAGCCCCCAGGAACTGAACGTGATGACCAGGAAGCTGGTCATCATCGTGTTCTGAAGGGTGTGGATGCGGTCCTCCACCTTCCCAAGCCTGGGCTCCATCCGGCCCAGCCGCTCCTCGACACTCTCCACCCGGGTCTCGAGGCCGTCGAAGCGGGTCTCCAGACCATCGAAGCGTCTGTCCATGGCATCGAAGCGTCTGTCCATGGCATCGAAACGCTGCTCGAAGAGCACCAACATCGCGTCCATGCGCTCGCCCATCTCGACGAGACGCAGGTCCATCGTGTCCATGCGGTCGCACATCGCATCGAGGCGCAGGTCCAGCCCGGCCAACCGGGTTCCCACCTCGGAGGCGCCCTCGTCGAAGAGGTGCCCCATCAGGACCTCGGCCGGGCGTTCGCCCAACGTCGCCTCGAGCCGCTCCCGCAGCTGCTGCCGATCTCTCGCATCTACCGCCATCATCCAACCTCCCGACCCATCGGGTCAACCATCAGGTGAGGGAGCTGCTGCTCCGAGGTTCGCTGTTCGGAACCTACGAAGGGGGTGTGACAGGGCTCAGGAGTCGATTACGGCGGGAAGTTCCTCGGCGTGGATGATGGCCAGGCGTCTGGTGGCCCGGGTGAGGGCGACGTAGAGGGCGCGAAGCCCCTGGGCGTGCTCCCGGAGGATCCTGGCCGGCTCGACGACGATGGCACCGTCCACCTCAAGGCCCTTGACCAGCTCGACCGGTACGACCGCCACCTGGGCATCGAGGCCATGGCGGGTCGGCCGGCCGAACGGGACGCCCGCCCTCTCCAGGGCGTCCTCCACCTCGGCGGTCTGGGAGTTGGCCGCGATGACGGCGAGGTTTCCGGCCCCCACCGCCTGCAGCTCGAAACGGACCGCCTCGGCCAGGCCGTCGAGACCCGGACCGTTGCCCCCTGCCAACCTCACGAAACGTGGCGGGTCGCCCTCGGCCCTGACGGAACGCGGAGGGGCCAGGTCAGGCGCAGCCTCGGCCAGCACACCGGCGGCCAGGTCCATGAGTGGACCCGGAATCCGGTAGCCGACGGTCAGCTCGTGACGAACTGCGGGCCGACGGTCGGGAAGGTGTATGAGGATCGAATCCCAGTCGTCGTGGGCCCATGCGCCTGTGGCCTGCGCAATGTCGCCGACGACGGTCATGGAACCGTTCAGGGAACGCCGGCCGAGCATGCGAAGGTCCATAGGTGAGAGGTCCTGAACCTCATCGACCACGACGTGGCCGTAGGTACGTACGGCATCGGCCTGACGCTGGCCGGGTCTGGCACCCAGCACGGCACGGGCCTCATCCAGAAGGGGTGCATCCGAGGCCGTCCAGAGGAGGTCATCAGGCTCTGCAACGCGCGCCCGGTGGAGCGCCCCGACCTGGTCCGGGGTGAGGGAGGAGTCGGCGGCACGGATGAGCGCCTGGGAGCCGAAGAGGTCGTTCAGGAGCTGCGCCGGGGTCAACTCCGGCCACATCCATTCCAGGGCCTCCCGGATGACCATCTCCCGGCCGAGGCGTTCCTGCACAGCCTCGGATTCCAGGTCACCACGACCACTGGCCGCCAGCACCGTGAAGAACTCGGCCTCCACGAATTTGCGGGCTGCGTTGTGGGTCCGATAGCGGCGCCTCGCCTCGTCCACGATCTGCTGCGACTCCGACGTTGAGAGCCGCAACCACTGCAGCCCGTATCCGACCCTCAGGTCGTGGCGGAGTGCCCTCTGTCGGGTGCGGGCGGCACGCGCCACGAACCTGACCATGCGCAGGTCGCCCTTCAGCCTGCCCACCTCGGCCACCTCACGCCGATCGTCCACCCTGATGCCACCAACGACGTCGCCCATCGTCGCCAGCACCACGCCGGCCTCGCCGAGTGATGGAAGGACCTGTTCTATGTAGGCGAGGAACAGCCGGTTCGGGCCTACAACCAGCACGCCCTGGCCGGCCAACGGAAACCGGTGCGTGTAGAGCAGGTATGCGGCACGGTGCAGGGCCACGACCGTCTTGCCTGTCCCCGGACCGCCCTGGACGGCGTGCACACCCGACAACGGCGCCCGGATGATCTCGTCCTGTTCAGCCTGGATCGTTCCGACGATGTCACCGAGACGACCGGTGCGCGCTGTCTCCAACGCCATCATCAGGGCACCCTCGCCCCTCAGCCGGTTCCGGTCGTCGTCGTCACGGAACCGGTCCAGGTCGCCGAACAGCTCGTCCTCCATGCCCAGCAGGCTCCGACCCCGGCTCACGAAGTGCCGGCGTCGCTTGAGGCCCATCGGCGACGGTCCGGTGGCCCGGTAGAACGGCTCGGCGACCGGTGCACGCCAGTCCACCAGGACCGGTTCCTGGTCCTCGCCCCAGACCCCTACCCGCCCGATGTAGTAGCGCCCGCCGCCGGCATCGGCCTCCTGGTCGATGCGACCGAAGACCAGCGATGCGTCACCCATGTCCAGCTGGTCGAGCCTGTCGGACACCGACTCCTGGATGGCCTCGCGTTCGAAGCGCGCCTGGTTCGTGCCACCCCTGCCGACCTCGACCATCGCTGTGAGCTCGAGTGCACGGGTCCGCGCCGCTTCCAGACAGGCATACGCCTCGTCGACGTAGACCTGTTCTGCGGTGAGTTCGGGGTGTTCGAGGGTCATCGTGGTACCAGCGGGGTGTGAGTGGAGCTGTTCTGGTGGCCACTCCGGGACCGGAATCCCGAATTCGGCCGAAGAACGATTCTACCGGGCGGCCATCAACCGTCATCGGTAGCCCCCGGGCGTGATCCCACCTCGTCCGGAGGTCGGAAACCGTCCTTCGACGTGCGACGATTGCCGGCATGACCACGGTCGGACTCATCCTCGGAGCTGGCGGACTCCATGCCGTCGCCCAGCACGCCGGGGTGCTGGCCGCTCTGGCCGAGGCAACCGGCTGGGATCCACGCACTGCCGACGTGCTCGTCGGCACCTCCGCCGGAGCCACCACCGCTGCCCGTCTCCGAGCCGGCCTCTCGGCTGAAGACCACCGGGCCCACTACGTGGGAGGCACCCTGTCCGCTGGTGGCCAGGTGCTCGTGGACCGGGTGACCACACGTCTGGAGATGGACCTCCCGCTGGACCTGCCCGGGCGCCGGCTGCCTGCCAACCCGTGGCTCGTGCTGAGGGAGCTCTTCTCGACGGGCCGACCCCGGCCGGTGGTCCCACTGGCGGGCCTGCTCCCCGTCGGCTCCCACGACGGTTCCTCCATGGGTGATCGCACCCGGGAGATCCACCCGGAGAAGTGGCCGGAGAAACCCACCTGGATCTGCGCCGTGGACCTGGGCACGGGGGACCGGGTGGTCCTCGGCCGCGACGACATCGACGTCGACCTCGGATCCGCTGTCCAGGCCTCGACCGCCGTGCCGGGCTGGTTCGCCCCGGTCGAGGTGGACGGGAAGCGCCTCGTGGACGGAGGCGTGCACTCGACCACCAACGCCGACCTGGTGGCCACACTCGGGCTGGACCTGGTGGTCGTGTCCTCCTCCAAGACAGTCGGCGGCACCATCGGCAGCGGCGTCGGCATCGCCGGCGCCTGGCACGGCCGCTCGCTGCGCCGTGAGGTCGAGGCGATCCGGCGGAGGGGCACCACTGTGCTGGTGCTGCAACCCACCGCCACTGAAATGGCCGGGCGCTCCGGCGACGACCGCTCCGGTGAACAACTCCGCGAGGTGTGCGAGGCGGCACGGGTCTCGGCGCTGGCACGACTGAGCCACCCCGAGGCGGAAGGTGCCCGACGGCTTCTGGATAGCGTCACGGCGTGATCGCAGCGCATTCGGACTCGTCGTTTCTGGCCGCCTGCCGGGCAGAACCCCATGACCGCACGCCGGTCTGGTTCATGCGCCAGGCAGGCCGATCACTTCCCGAGTACCGGGCCATCCGGGGGTCCGGCAGCATCCTGAACGCCATTGCCGACGCCGACCTGTCGACGGAGATAACGCTGCAGCCGGTCCGGCGATACGGGGTGGACGCCGCCATCCTCTTCTCCGACATAGTGGTCCCGGCCCATGCCGTGGGCTTCGGGGTGGACGTCCGACCCGGTGTGGGACCGGTGATCGACCGGCCGTTCGAGAGCAGGGCCGACCTGGAACGCCTGCGACCCCTCGAACCCGAGACCGACACCCCCTACGTGCTCGAGACGGTTCGCCAGGTGGTCGCCGACGGGTCCGTGCCGCTGATCGGCTTCGCAGGTGGGCCGTTCACCGTGGCCTCATACCTCATAGAGGGTGCTCCATCCAGAACGTACGGACGCACCAAGGCCATGATGCTCGGAGACCCCGAGCTGTGGAACGCCCTCATGGATCGACTGGCCGACATGGCCATTGCATCTCTCCGCTCCCAGATCGACTGCGGGGCATCGGCCATCCAGCTCTTCGACAGTTGGGCCGGGGCTCTCAGCCCGCAGGTCTACGAGCGCTGCGTCCTGCCGTTCAGCCGTCGCGTCTTCGAGGGCGTGGCCGACACCGGGGTTCCCCGCATCCACTTCGGCGTCGGCACAGGTGAAATCCTGCACCTCATGGCAGATGCCGGAGCCGACGTGATCGGGGTGGACTGGAGGGTTCCACTCGACGTGGCGAGACGCCGGCTCGGTCCCGACACCATCCTCCAGGGAAACCTGGATCCGGCCGTATGCCTGGGCCCACTGGACGTCGTCGAGGCGGAGGTGGCCGATGTGCTGCGACGCAACGGCGACCACCCCGGCCACATCTTCAACCTCGGCCACGGGGTCCTGCCGGAGATCGATCCTGCGGTCCTGGCCCACATCGTGGACCAGGTCCACGCCCATACCCGGGGAGGCTGACCGGTGGCCGGGCGCCGGATCATGGTGGTCGGCGCGGGCATCACCGGCCTGACTGTCGCCCATCGCCTGGTCGTGGACCACCCGCACCTGGACGTCACGATCCTGGAGGCCTCCACCGTTACCGGGGGCAAGCTCCGGACCACCCCGCTGGCAGGGCTCGGCATCGACATCGACGAGGGGGCCGACGCCTTCCTGGTCCGGGTGCCATGGGCGACCGACCTGTGCGCAGAACTGGGACTCAGTGACGGGCTTGTCGCACCGTCGGCACGCGGGGCCTCGCTGTGGCTGGACGGCCGCCTGAGGCCCATCCCCTCCCCCAACGTGCTCGGCGTACCCCTGGACCCGGCGACCGTGGCACCCGGACTCCTGCCTGACGCCGACCTGGAACGCCTGGCCGGAGCCGGGCGACCGGACGTCCCCCTCCCGGCCGGCGACCTGAGCGTCGGGAGGGTGATCAGGGCATGTGTTGGCGACACGGTTTTCGAACGCCTCGTGGACCCGCTCATCGGTGGCGTGAACGCCGGCCGGGCCGATGACCTGAGCTGCACCACGATGGCCCCCGGGCTGTTGGCGGCTTCGCGCAACCCCGACGGCCTGCTGGCGACGCTGCGCCACGCCAGCCTGAAGACCGATCCGACCGCGCCGGTCTTCAATACCCCCAGGGCCGGAATGGGGCGTCTGGTCGGTGAGCTGACGAGCCGGCTGGGCGACCGGATCAGGACCGGAGTGGAGGTCACACGTATCGAACGGGCCGACAGCGGCTGGGTGGTGTGCAGCACTGATGGCACGACAGCGGCAGTCGATGCCGTGGTCCTGGCCACCCCGGCCCATGTGGCGGCGACGCTGGTGGCCCCCCACGCCCCGGAGGCCGCATCGGTCCTGGGTGGGCTCCGACACGCATCGGTCGTGGTCGCCACCATGGCCTGGCGCCGTAGCGACCTGGAGGTACCCGGTGACCAGAGCGGCTTCCTCGTGGGCCGCGGCGAGGGGCTGCTCATGACCGCCTGCTCGTTCGCCGGCAGCAAGTGGGCACACCTGGATGACCCCGACCACACGATCCTGCGGGTCTCCTGCGGCCGGATCGACGACGAACGCCACGACACCATGGACGACCCCCGGCTGGCCTCTGCACTGGCTGCCGACGTGACGGCCACGCTGGGTGTGCAGGCCCCACCGGTCGTGGTCCGTCTGACACGTTGGCCCCGCTCGCTGGTCCAGTTCCCGGTGGGACACCCGGACCTGATGGCTGAGCTGCACTCTGCAATGGCCGCCTCACCGGGCCTCGTGGTCACCGGGGCGGTACGCCACGGTGTTGGCATACCGGCGTGCGTGCGATCGGGAACGGAAGCCGCAGTGGAGGTCGCCGACCTGGTCGGCTGAGGCGTTCGAACCGGAACCACCCGGCAGACGCCGGCATTGCCCGTATCCGGCCGCTAATCCATCGAAAACTCGTCTATACCGATGCCGGATGTGGTTCGATGGAACAGTGGCACCCGAGACGACCCCCGCCCGCGAATGGGCCGACGCCCGACCCGGCAGCGGGACAGAGCATCCTGATGACCTTCCCGACACCGCCCACCTGTCCGTCGAGCGGACCTTCTGCTTTGCGGACCTGACCGGCTTCACCCGGTACACACGAGAGAACGGCCCGCACGCCGCTGTCGGCCTACTCGAGGAGTTCCGGGCGGTGTCGCGTGACGTGGCCGCCAAGCGCGGCGTCCGGGTGGCCAAATGGCTGGGCGACGGCGTGATGCTGGTCGGCACGGAGCCGACGCCGGCCATTGCATGGGGAGGCCACATGATCGACCACTTCAAGGACGAGGTCGACATCAACCTGCGAATAGGTCTGGCGACCGGCCATGCCCTGCTGTTCGAGGGCGACGACTACATCGGCGAGCCGGTGAACCTGGCCGCCAAACTCTGCTCCGTGGCCCAGCCCGGCCAGATCCTGGCCCACTGCGACGTGGCAGACCTTCCCGAGTGGATCCAGGTCCAGACCGTCGACCAGGTCGACATACGCGGTGTCGGCCCGATCGACGACATCCAGCACCTCGTGGTGACCGCCCGCTGACGGGAACCCCACCGTCATCCGCAGAACCACCGGCACCAGGACCACAGGACATGAGCACATCCAACGTCGAATGTGGCGCTCGCCGCCCGCCTCCGCCCGCCACGCTCATCCTGGCAGGACTTCTCATCGCCGCTTCAGTCCCCCCGTGGGGCTGGTGGCCGGCAGCCTTCGTGGGCATCGCCCTGCTGGATTCCATGGTGGCCAACCGCTCTGCGGCGTCACGCCTGCGCAGGGGGATGGTCGTCGGCGCGGCGTGGGCACTGCCGTCGACCCTCTGGGTGGTGGACCTCTCGCCTCCCGGATGGATCCTGGCTGCCGGCCTCCACGCCGTCGGACTGGGGCTGGCCACCGCACTCGTACCGGCAGGCAGGTGGAGGCGGCCCGGGCTCGTAGGCGCAATAACGCTCGCCGAGCTGGTCCGCTGGAGCGTGCCGTTCGGCGGGGTTCCGCTGGCGTCGATCGCCCTCGGCCAGGCTGGTGGTCCGCTGGCCCCGGTGGTCCGTGTGGCCGGGCCCCTGCTGCTGGTCGCCCTGACCGTGGCCGTCGGCATGGTCCTCAGTGCCCTCTTCGATGCCGGGAAGGCGGACCGCTCCTCGCTGGCCACCATCGGAATCGCGGCCTCCGCCCTCGTCATTGCCGGCCTGCTGGCGGCAACCGCCCCGACGGGTCGCGTGGTGGGCGAGCTGGACGTCGCACTCGTGCAGGGTGGCGGCCCCCAGCGCACCCGGGCCACGCCCACGGGGGCGGCAACGGTGTTCGCCAACCAGGTCGAGGCGAACCAGCAGGTCCGCACACCGGTGGACCTGGTGGTGTGGCCCGAGAACGTGGTCAACCCGGTCCCGGAGCCCGCCTCCGGCTGGCGCCACGAGGGCCGCCTGTACGCCGACGATGCAACCGCTGCCCTGGCCACCGAGGCAACCCGGCTTGATGCGGTGCTGGTGCCCGGCTGGTTCCATCGCGACGCCGACGACCCGACGGCCAACCTCAACTACCAGACGGCGATCGAACCGGACGGCTCGGTGGTCGACCGCTACGACAAGGTCAGGACGGTTCCGTTCGGCGAGTACGTGCCGATGAGGGCCCTGGTGCAACGGCTGGCGCCGGACATGCTCCCGGCACGGGACCTGAGGCCCGGAACCGGACCGGCGATCCTGGACACATCCGTCGGGCGGCTGGGCATTGCAATCTCGTGGGATGTGTTTTTCGAGCACCGCACCAGGGACGCTGTCACCAACGGCGGCGAGGTGATCGTGAACCCGACCAACGGTGCCAGCTACTGGCTCACCCAGGTACAGACCCAGCAGGTGGCCGCCAGTCGACTCCGGGCGCTAGAGACCGGGCGCTGGGTGCTGCAGGTCGCACCGACCGGCTTCAGCGCCGTGATCGACCCCCGGGGTCGGGTACTGCAGCGCACGGACGTGGGCGAGCAGGCGGTCCTCCACCACCGGGTGGAGCGTCGACAGGGGCTCACCTGGGCCAGCCGGATGGGCACATGGCCCATGGCCGTACTGTCGCTGCTGGCAATGGCAGGTGCATGGACTGCGTCCAGGCGCCGCACCTGAGCAGGTAGGCCGGATTCAGTCCGTCCTGACCGCCCGGATCACCTTGGCCGGAACGCCGGCGACCGTCGTGTGCTCCCCGGTGGCCCTCAGGCCGACCTCTGCCATCGCTGCGACTATCACCGCCACGTCCACAGGAGTCATCTCGGCCTCATGACCTGCGTGCTTCTCGTGGTCGGGATGGGTCGGGTCATCGAAGTCCTCGTCGACCAGCACGAGGCGGCCGCCGGGAGCCAGAACCCTGGCGAACTCCCGCCACACCGCCGCGTGGTCGACCCAGTGGTGGACGGCGTTGGTAGCCCACAGGACCTCGGTCGAACCGCCAGCCACCGGTAGGTCCTCGGCAACACCCGACTCAACTGTGATGCGTCGCCGGGCACGCTGACCGAGACGTCGGAACCCGCAGAAGGCCCGCATGAAACCCGACGGATCCACGGCCACCACATGGGCTCCCCGTTTGGCGGCCAGCACTGTGGCCGGACCCATGCCGGCGCCCACGTCCAGCCCCCGTTCGCCGGGTTTCGGATCGGCCAGGTCGACCACCGCACGGTTCACGTCCGACATCCAGAAGTGTCGGATCCGCAGCAGCCAGTGGAGCTTGGTCATCAGGCCCCTGTCGTGATCGTGTCTGTGTTGGTCGTGGGCCATCAGGGCCTGCTCCTCGAGTTCCAGGCGCCCGCCGGCGGCCGACCCGGAGCCTGCCACGATCCGAGGGGACGCCACGGTGATCGGCATGGGAGACTCTCCCGATGCCCCAGAACCCGCAACCCCTCGGCGGCAACCAGATGCCCCGATTCGGCGGCATCGCCACCTTCATGCGACTCCCCGGTACCACGCCACCGGCAGATCTGGATGTCGCAGTGGTCGGCGTTCCGCTGGACACCGGCACGTCGAACCGGCCCGGGGCTCGGTTCGGCCCCCGTGGCATACGCGACGAGTCGGTACTGCTACGTCCCTACAACATGGCTACCCGCGCCGCGCCGTTCGACAGCCTCCGCATCGACGACACGGGTGACGTGGCGGCCAGCCCATTTGACCTGTTGGCTGCCGTCGACGCCATCGAGGAGCACTTCGACGACCTCCTGGCCCATGACGTCATGACCGCGTCGATGGGTGGCGACCACACGGTGGTCCTTCCCATCCTGCGTGCCATGGCGAAGAAGCACGGGCCCGTCGGGCTGGTCCACATCGACGCCCACACAGACATCAACGACACCATGTTCGGGTCCAAGATCGCCCACGGCACGCCGTTTCGCCGCGCTGTCGAGGAGGGCCTCCTGGCTTGCGACCGGGTCGTCCAGATCGGCGTCCGGGGTACCGGCTACGCCGCCGACGACTTCGACTGGTCCCGTCAGCAGGGATTCCGGGTGGTCCAGGCCGAGGAGTGCTGGCACCGGAGCCTCGAACCCCTCATGGGCGAGGTCCGCGAGCAACTCGGTGAGGGCCCCGTCTACCTGAGCTTCGACATCGACGGCCTGGACCCGGCCTACGCACCGGGGACCGGCACCCCGGAGGTAGGTGGCCTCACCATGCCCCAGGCCCTCGAGGTGGTGAGGGGCTGTCGCGGGCTCGACATCGTGGGCTGCGACCTGGTCGAGGTAGCTCCTATATATGACACCACCGGGATGACCAGTCTGGTCGGCGCCAACCTGCTCTACGAGATGCTCTGCGTACTCCCCGGTGTCGACGTCCGTGGCTGACGATCTTTCGAGTAACGGCGAGCCCTCCAAGACCGGGCCCAGCCTCACGCCCTACTTCCTTATCCTGTTCGGGGCGTCGGCAGGGCTGGGGTCGATCATCGTGCTGCTGGCCGAGATCCGCAATGAGCTCGGATTGACCGAGACCGGCATCGGCCTGGCCATCGCTGCGGGATTCGCGGCGGCCTTCGTGGCCAACATCATCATGGCCCCCCATGCCGACCGGGGCCGGGCACCGGCCATGCTTCGCGGCGGGCTCGCCCTCGGCGTCGTCAGCCTGGTGGTCCTGGCCGTCGGCCAGGACCTTTGGCACTACGTGCTCGGGCGGGCGGTGTTCGGCTTCG
>JAAZXC010000040.1:0-8988 GCA_014240365.1 Acidimicrobiales bacterium
GTCAGGCGGAACAACGCGAACTACGAATACGCCACTATCCAGATATTCGATTGGTGGACGCTGATGTCCAGGTCAGTCGTGCCAGTCCAACGCCGCACGGATCGTGGATTCGAAGTCCTCGAAACTCATCGACGTCTTCAATTCGTCGATCATCACAGCATCGGCGCCAACCAACGTCCGGAACGGAGTCGACTGATCGGTCGCGGCACGGGCGATGGCATCAGCGACGTCCTGCGGGTCGGCCGGCATGCCATCGCCGCCCATACCTATCTATGCCTCCCGGAAAGCCATCGCCCGCCGTTCCTGATCCGAGCCCGCCCACGACTCGGGCCGGACCTTGTTGCCAAGGAAACTCGTCGTGAAGCGCCCCGGTTCGATCAGATGCACCCGGATCCCCGACTGTCCAACCTCGAAGTTGAGGGACTCGCTCATCGCCTCGAGGGCGTACTTGGATGCCGAGTAGGCGCCCGCGTAGGGCGACCCGACACGGCCGGCGATGCTGCTGACATTGACAATCACGCCACTCCCACGCTCGCTCCACGCAGGAAGCACCGCACGCATCGTGCGAAGCGGACCCATGACGTTGGTATCGAGCTGCCGCCACATCAGAGAGTCGTCGATCTGTTCGATAGCGCCCTCCACCTCGAAACCCGCATTGTTGACCAGCACATCGATCTCGTGAGGATCAGCCAGACACGCCTCCACGGATGCCGGATCAGTGACGTCGAGGTGTCGAATCTCGATGGACAGGCCCTCGTCATCGGCGAGCCGCTGCAGGTCCTCACCCTTCGATGGTGTCCGCATCGTCGCAATCACGTCGTGGCCGCCACGGGCAAGGGTGAGCGAAGCCAGCCTGCCGAAGCCGCTGTTGCTGCCGGTTATGAGGATCGTCGCCATCCGCGGACCATACGACAGGCAAGCAGTCAGTCAGGTACCCGGTACCACCAGCCGGTTGACCGTGGGTTCGCCCGGAATCGAGTCGTTCAGGTGGCGTCCTCGCCCAGTGGCACAGCCCCCGAGCGGGTGGCCTGCTCAAGCAGGTACTCCCAGCCCTCCAAGGGCTGTCCCCCGCTCACCCGGGCCCGCACCCGGCCATCGGTTCCCACCACCACGAAGTACGGGAAGCTCCGCAGGCCATAGGCATCAGCCACCTCCGACTCGTCGGAGTCGCGCAGCACCACCTCCGGCCAGCCCTCGGCCGCAAACCACGCCTGAGGCAGGTTTCCGCGATCCAGGTAGACCGCCGTGGACACGGCCACGACCTTCACACCTGACGGGATGCCATCACGGTCGATCCAGCCGATCAGCTTCGGAACCTCGGCCTGGCAGTGCGAGCACCAGTGGGCGAAGAAGGCGATGACATAGCCGGTGCCGTCGCCCGGGCGGACCTGCACCGTGTCCCCGTTGAAGGTGGTGGCGTCGAAGTCGGGCGCAAGCCGGCCGACGGCAACGTCGCCTTCAGCCCCTGCAAACGCAGACAAGCCATCGCCGAACACGGCGACCGGGCCGGTCTCACGGCCCCCCAGATCGCCAGGCGGGTCGCCACCGCCGAGGGTGAGAGCAGCCACCAGAGCGAGAGCGACGGCCCCGACGAGCGCAATCAGGATCGTGCGACCGGGTCCCCGCCGACTGGTCGGCTCCGGAGCCTGCTCTTCAGTCATCGGGGTCGGCTCATGGTCATGCATCCTCGCGGGTCGACAGGTTCGCGTCACGGTCAGCCGCTCCCGCAGCCAGCACGAGGGCAGTCACCGCGGCGAACCCGCAGAACGCCATGAACGGGATCGAGACGAACCCGAACTCGTCGACCCACCGCTGCGTACAGGGTGCGGCCACGTCGCACGATGATCCCTGCTCCGGGAACAACTGGAGTTGGTAGTGGTAGGCAGACACGAGAAGGCCGACCACCGAGAAGGGCAGAACCCGCCAGCGGGGATCCGGATCGCCCCGCCATGTGGCGACGCCGAGGACCACCACGAGCGGGTACATGGCGACCCGCTGGTACCAGCAGAGCTCACAGGGCATGAAGCCACCCACCTCCGAGAACCAGAGGCTGGCGGCGGTCGACACGGCAGCCACCGAGAAGGCGAGGCGCATCATGTCGGCCCGCAGCCCTCGGAGGCGCCGACGGCCACCGGCGGTGGCTCCGACGGCGACCAGACCCACCGTGACGGCCAATGCCACCAGCGCCAGCAGGGCGGTGAAGAGGGACATCTGCTCTACGGACAAGGCCACTGAACCTACAGCCACCAGAGATCCCGGCACCGCGACGCCCACCTTGGTGGGGTACCCACCTCTGGGAGCGACGGGACCGGCGTGGTAGGAAGTATTCGATGCCGAGGCGAGCCGTGATCACCGGATGGGGCCGTTGCGTGCCGCCGGTGACGTTGTCCAACGCCGACCTGGAACGTCTCATGGACACCGACGACGAGTGGATCGTCCAGCGGACCGGCATCCGGAACCGGCGACTCTCACACGTCGAGGTGACGGACCTGGCAGAACTGGCGGCCCGACGCGCCCTGGCGTGTGCGGGCATGGAGGCCTCCGACCTGGACCTGATCGTGGTCGCCACGTGCACTCCCGAACTCCTCTGTCCCAGTACCGCCGCCATGATCCAGGACCGGATCGGCGCTATCGGCTCGGCCGCCTTCGACCTGAACGCCGCCTGCTCCGGCTTCGTCTACGGAACGTCGGTGGTGGCCGGGCTGATCCAGGCGGGCTTCGCCAAAAAGGTCCTCCTCATCGGCGCCGAGAAACTCCACTACGCCATGGACTACCGCGACCGCGGCACCAGCATCCTGTTCGGCGACGGGGCCGGCGCCGTCGTCTTCGAATCATCCGAGGACGGTGCGGGCGTGCTGGCCGTGGACCTCGGTGCCGACGGTGGCAAGGGTCCCACGATGGTCATCAGGTCCATGGGCTCGCAGGGCGAACCGTCGCCCACCAACGACCCCGAGACGTTCCGGCTGCACTTCGAGGGTCAGGCCGTGTTCAAGATGGCGGTGCAGAACATCTCGGCGTCAGCGGCCCGGGTCCTGGAACTCGCTGGCCTCACCGCCGACGATGTGGACCTCGTGGTCCCCCATCAGGCCAACGCCAGGATCATCGAGTCGGCCACCCGACGCCTGGGAATCGAAGCGGATCGGGTGTTCATGAACATCGCCGAGTTGGGCAACACGGCAGCGGCCTCGATTCCGATGGCCATCAGCGATGCACTCGACGCCGGGCGGGTACAGCCGGGCGACACCATCGTCCTGACAGCCTTCGGCGGTGGCGTCACATGGGGTTCGATAGCCCTCAGATGGGGAGACAGGACCCAGCCGGTCGGGGTGCACGAGGGTGAGCTTCCCGAAACCGACATGACCGTGTTCGACCTGCTCCGGGAGAACCTGGACTTCTACGCACCCCTCCACGTAGACGAGCCGCCAATCACCTGAGCTGACCTCGGAGGGCTCCGGCAGACGGCTAGGCCGACCGACCTCCGGCCCGACGGTCAGTCGACGGTGATGACCATGGCGCCAGTGTGGGCCTTGGCCACGAAGGCCTCCTGGGCTTCCCTGAACTCCGTGAGCGGCCAGGTGGCGGCCACCACCGGTCGCACCTCGCCACGATGGATGTAGCCGACGAGGGCCTCGAAGACAGCCGGCTCGTACACCGCGCAGCCGTAGAGCTCCAGGTCGTTCAGGTAGAGCGTCCTCAGGTCCAGGTTCACGATCGGGCCTGCTATGGCCCCCGCCGTCGTGTACCGGCCTCCCCGGCGCACGACATCCAGGAGCGGAGCGAAGTCGGTGCCGCCCACCACGTCGGCCAGGACGTCCACAGTGCCTCCGGCCGCCTCGACGACAGCGTCCGCCAGGTCTGTCGATGCCCGATCCACGCACACGTCGGCCCCGCAGGCCGATACGTCGGAAAACTTCGCCGCGCTGGTCACCGCCACCACCCGTGCGCCCCGCAGTTTGGCCAGTTGCACCAGCGCCGAGCCGACTCCCCCCGACGCACCGGTCACCACCACCGTCTCTCCGGCGACGAGAGCAGGCCTGGTGAGCATGTGCTCGGCGGTGGCCCACGAACATGGAAAGGAAGCCAACTCGACGTCGGTCAGGTCGCTCTCGACCGGGTAGACGTTGCGGGCCGGGATTGCACAGAACTGGGCGTAGCCGCCGTCGCGCTCCGAGCCCAGGTAGCCGGCCTTCGAACGGTCAGCCGGGTCGACGGCGTCACGGATCCAGCCGTCGGCCAGCACCCGACAGCCCATCAGGTCTGAGCCCACCGCCTCACCGACCGCCACCACCTCACCGCACGGGTCGGCACCTTGGATGCGGGGGAATGTGAGGCCGCCACCGCCCCAGGTGCCGTCCTGACCCGCCTCCGAACCGAAGCCAGCCGACCCGGTGGCACCGGTCACCGACTTGGAATACCAACCCACCCTGGTGTTCACGTCCGTGTTGTTCATACCGCAGGCCCTGACCCGAACCAGGACCTCGTCTGCTGCGGGAATGGGAACCGGCACGTCGTGACGTAGCACCAGCATCTCCGGACCACCGTTGCCCACCAGGTGCAGGGCCGTCATTGTCTCGGGTAGTCGATTCATCGCCTCGGTACCACCTCGTATCCCGGCTCCTCGGGTTCATCGTCGAGGATCTCGGCCGGGAAGCCGGCCGCACGGATCTCCAGGCCGGTTGGCTCCTCGAGACGGCGGATGATGTTGGGTGACCACTCGCGTGGCCCGTAGCGCTCCTGCCCGTCCTCGAAGATCCGCCGAAGCAGCGGCGACACCTCCAACGGCACCCCATGTCGGGTCGCCACATCGTCGAACAGGCCAATGTCCTTCACCACCAGGTCCATGGTGAAGCTGATGTCCCGGCTGCCGTTCAAAATCACCTGACTCTCGGTCTCGTGCACGAACGAGTTGCCCGACGAGACCCGGATGGCCTCATACGTGGTCGAGAGGTCCATGCCGGCGGCGGCTGCCGTCACCAGCGCCTCGCTCAGCGTGACCAGGTTCGCGGTCGCCAGATAGTTGGTGACCACCTTCAGGACCGAGGCCGAGCCCAGTGGCCCGGTGTGCAGGATGCGCCGCCCCATGGCGGTGAGCACGGGCAGCACCCGCTCGAAGGTGGACCTCTCACATCCGGCCAGGATGGCGATGTTGCCGGTCGCAGCCCTGTGGCAACCCCCGGACACCGGACAGTCGACCGGTTCGGCGCCCACGGCCTGCACCAGCGCGCCCATGCGTCGCACCTCGGCCTCGTCGGTGGTGCTCATCTCCATCCAGACCTTGCCCGCCGACAGTCCCGCCAGGATCCCGTCGTCGGCCTCCATCACCTCGGAGCAGGCGGCAGGAGAAGGTAGGCACGTGATGATCGTGTCGCATACCTCGGCCATCTCCCTTGGGGACCCGGCCCAGGAGGCACCGGCGTCCACGAACGGTTGCGCGGCCAGCGGGTCCAGGTCCCGGACCGTGAGGTCGAAGCCGTTGCGTTGCAGGCTTCCGGCCAACTTGGCGCCGACGTTGCCCAACCCGATGAAACCAATCCGCATGGCCGCGCACTCTAGACACTGGAGCCGTCCCCATGGGCAGGCTGGTCCCCTACCTCGCACAGGCCGGGACCGGCGTTGGCCTACCCTGCGGGGATGCCCGACAACCTGCGTCCCGACACCTGGGGGCACCTTGCGATGGCCGCAGCGCTCCTCGTGGGCGTACTGCTCGTCGGCACGGTCGGCTACTCGATGCTCGGATTGGGAGCGGTCGACGCCGTCTACCAGACCATCATCACCGTCAGCACCGTCGGCTTCCGGGAGATCGCCGACGGCGACCCGGGCACGACGTGGAAGGCATTCACCTCGGTGCTCATCATCCTGGGCACCGGCTCGATGCTCTACGGCGCCACCTCGGTGATCGAGAGCATCGTCGAGGGCCGGCTCACCGGCCAACTACGGAGGTACCGCATGCAACGCACCATCGACGCCATGGATGGGCACCTGATCGTCTGCGGCACGGGCCGCGTCGGACAGGCCATCACGGAGTTCGTCCGATCGATCGGCCAGGAGGTCGTCGTCGTGGACCGGGACCCCGCCCGTTTCAGCGAGCGGGACACGCTCCACGTCATGGGCGACGCCACCAGTGACGAGATCCTCCGACGGGCCGGTATCGAGCGGGCCGCCACCCTCGTGACCGCCCTGGGGACCGCCGTGGACAACCTCTACGTCACACTCTCGTCCAGGAAGATGAACTCGGAACTCTTCATCGTTTCGCGGGCCGACGACCCCGAGGCGATGGCCAAGATGCTCCAGGTGGGTGCCGACAGAGCCGTCAACCCGTACGAAATCGGCGGAGCCCGCATGGCCAGCCTCGCAACCCAGCCCAACGTGGCCGACTTCGTGGACGTCGTCGTCCACGACGGCAGCTTCGAGGCAAAGCTCCGCGAGATCCGGCTTCCCGACGGATGCGGGTTCGTGGACCAGACAATCGACGAGCTGACGATCCGCCAGTCCACCGGTGCCGTGGTCCTGAGCGTTCGCGACATGATGTCGCGCTTCCACACGGACGACGTCACCAGCCGTCCGTTCGCCGAAGGCGACGTGATCGTGGCAATAGGCTCCGACGACGCCCTGGACCGGCTGGCAGCCGCCGTCACCTGCTGAAGGATGCAAATGTGATCGAACCAGACGGCCACCGCTTCGATACCCGGGCCCTGCACGCAGGCCAGCGACCGGATCCGGTCACCGGCTCGCGTGCCGTGCCCATCCACCAGACCACGTCGTTCGTGTTCGACTCCGTGGACCACGCCTCCGGTCTCTTCAACCTGGAGATCAGCGGCCACCTCTACTCACGCATATCGAACCCGACGGTGGCGGTGTTGGAGGAACGCATCGCCTCCCTGGAGGGCGGGGTCGGCGGGGTCTGCACGTCGAGTGGCCAGGCGGCGTTCCACCTGGCGGTCGCGACGATCCTGAGTGCCGGGGACCACGTGGTGGCCAGCCGCAACATCTACGGCGGCAGCCACAACATGTTGAACCTGACGATGCCGCGCTTCGGGATCACGACCACGTTCGTGGACCCCCGGGACCCGCAGGCCTTCGCCGAGGCGATCCGACCCGAGACGCGTCTCGTGTTCGCCGAGACGCTCGGAAATCCCGGCATCGAGGTACTCGACATCGCGGCGGTCGCCGATGTGGCACACAGTGCCGGCCTGCCGCTCGCTGTGGACTCCACGTTCGCCACTCCATACCTGATCCGCCCCATCGAGCACGGGGCCGACATCGTCATCCACTCGGTCACCAAGTTCCTGGGCGGCCACGGCGTGGCGATCGGCGGGATCGTCGTGGACGGCGGCCGCTTCGACTGGGCAGCCGACGGGAAGTTCCCCACCCTCTCGGAGCCCTACGACGGCTACCACGGGATCACCTTCACCGAGGAGTTCGGTCCCGCCGCCCTGTCGATGCGGGCCCGCGCCGAGGGACTGCGCGACTTCGGCGGCTGTATGAGTCCGGCGAACGCCTTCTACCTGTTGCAGGGCGTCGAGACGCTGCCGGTGCGCATGGCGCGCCACATAGACAACACCCTCCGCGTCATCGACATGCTGGATGGACACGATGCCGTGTCGTGGATCAGCCACCCGGCGCACCCCAGCCATCCCGACCACGACCTGGCGAAGCGCCTCTACCCGAAGGGCGCCGGTGCGATCCTGAGCTTCGGCGTACACGGCGGGCGAGACGCCGGACGCAGGTTCATAGAGGCGGTGGGCCTCGCTTCGCATCTGGCGAACGTGGGCGATGCCAAGACCCTCGTGATCCACCCAGCCTCCACCACCCACCAGCAGATGAGCGCCGAGGATCTGGCCGTGGCCGGGATCGGCGAGGAGCTGGTTCGCCTGAGCGTCGGCCTGGAGGACCCGGACGACATCTGCGATGATCTCTCCCGGGCCCTGCGGGCCTCACAGCGCTAGGGGCCGGCAGTGAAGCTCCAGGTTGACGGCCGAACGGTCAATGCCGCCACCGGCGCAGTGTCCATCGAACGTGACGAGGTGGCCAACGCCCCGCTGGTGGTGCTCCTCCACGGGGCGGGCATGGACCGCTCCGTCTGGTCGCAGCAGACCCGGTGGCTGGCCCACCACGGCACCCGGGCCCTGGCCGTGGACCTTCCCGGCCACGGCGACTCCGACGGCCCGGCGCTGACCTCGATCGGCGAATTGGCTGCATGGACCGCCTGTCTGGCCGACGCCCTCGATGGTCCTATCCACCTGGTCGGCCACTCCATGGGAGCCTTCATCGCCCTGGAGGCGGCAGCCGCCACACCGGACCGCATTGCCTCGGTCGTCCTGATGGGGGTCGGGGCGGCCATGCCGGTCCATCCGGACCTCCAGACCGCTGCGGATGCCGACGATCCGCTGGCAGCGGCCCTCATGGCCGGATGGATGCACGGCCCGGACCAGCGGTTCGGCCTGAACCCCACCCCCGGGATGTCCATGACCGGCACCAGCCGTGCGGTCATCGAGGCGTGCCCGCCTGGGGTGCTAGGACCGGACCTGGCAGCATGCGCTGCCTATCAGGGTGCGGTGGATGCCGCCACGTCGTTGACCTGTCCAACCACGCTCATCCTCGGCTCCCTCGACAGGATGACCCCACGCAGGGCTGCCCAGCCGTTGCTGGACGCGATGCCGTCGGCCAGCATCGTGGAACTACCCGACTCGGGGCACGCTCCGATGATGGAGGAACCAGAAGCGGTACGCAGGGCCCTCGGCGACCACCTCGCCCGCTGACAACCCGAAAGGAAACCAGTGCCCCACCACGACCTCCTCATCATCGGCGCCGGATCCGGTAACTCGATCATCGGTCCGGAACACGACGACTGGGACGTGGCCATTGCCGAGCCATGGGACTTCGGTGGGACCTGCATGAACCGCGGATGCATCCCGTCGAAGATGTTCGTCCACGCCGCCGACCTGGCCCTCTCTGCCCGCCGTGGACCCGCACTCGGCGTGCACACCA
>JAAZXC010000040.1:8998-21214 GCA_014240365.1 Acidimicrobiales bacterium
AGCCGACTGGCCCGCCATCCGGGACCGGGTCTTCGGGCGCATCGATCCCATCGCAGCGGCTGGTCTGGAATACCGCAACTCTCTGGAGAACGTGACCGTCTACCGCCACAGCGCCCGCTTCACAGGGGAACGCACTGTCGACCTGGGTGGACAGGAGGTCACGGCCGATCGGATCGTGATTGCCGCCGGGGCCCGCAGCCTGGTCCCCGACGTACCTGGCCTGGCCGACACCCCGTTCTGCACATCAGACGACGTGATGCGCCTCGACGAGCTACCGGACAGGCTGGTAATCCTGGGCGGCGGGTTCATCGCAGCCGAGATGGCCCACGTGTTCGATGGGCTGGGGAGTCGGGTGACGATCGTCCACCGAGGCGACCTGATGTTGCGGGGTGCCGACGAGGACGTTCGACGCTGCATCACCCAGGCCTACGTCGACCGTATGGACGTCCGACTGGAGACCACGGTCTCGAGGGTGTCGTACGACGGAACCTACGAGATCCTCCTCTCCGAAGGATCGACCCTGCGGGCCGACCAGTTGCTGGTGGCCACCGGCCGTCAGCCCAACGGGGATCGCATCGAGGTCCACCGAGCCGGGATCACCCTGGACGAGCGGGGCTACATCATCACCGACGACCAGCTCCGTACTGGCGCCGATGGGATCTGGGCCCTCGGCGACGTCACCAACCCACGCCAGCTCAAGCACACGGCCAACGCAGAGGCCCGGATCGTCGCCCACAACCTCGCCGACCCGACCGAGTTGCAGAGCGTCGACAGGAGCGTCGTACCCCCCGCCGTCTTCGGGCACCCCCAGGTCGGCAGCGTCGGCCACACCGAGAAGGAGCTCGTCGACTCCGGGCGGCCCCACATCGTGGCGACTCGCCGGTACGCGGACACGGCGTACGGATGGGCAATGGAGGACTCCACCGGTTTCGCCAAAGTCCTGGCCGATCCCGACACCCGCCTGCTGCTGGGTGCACACATCGTGGGTCCGCAGGCACCGACGCTCGTCCAGCAGCTCATCCAGGGAATGGCCACCGGCCTGACCGTGGACCAGATGGCACGCCAACAGCTCTACATCCACCCGGCAATGCCTGAACTCGTTGAGCAGGCACTGCTTGACCTCTGAACATGACCACGGAAGAACAACCATGAAGAACCTGAAGAACAAGGTCGCCGTCATCACGGGCGGCGCATCTGGCATGGGCCTCGCATTCGCGCATCGTTTCGCCGCCGCCGGAATGTCGGTGGCGATCGCCGACATCGAGGAGGCTGCCCTGACCACCGCGGTCGCCGAACTGACCGCCGCTGGCGCCGAGGTGTTCGGTGGGCTGTGCGATGTATCCGACATCGACTCGTTCCGCCGGTTCGCCGCCGACGCCGACGCTGCCCTCGGACCGGCTCAGGTCCTCTGCCTGAACGCTGGCGTGGCCGGCAGTGGCGACATGGTGGACCTGACCATGGCCGACTGGAACTGGTTGCTGGGGGTGAACCTCTGGGGCGTCATCCACGGTCTGGACATCTACCTGAATGGACTGGTGGCCCGCAACGAGGGCCACGTGGTCGTGACCGCCTCGGTCGCCGGTCACACGTCGTTCCCGGGCCTCGGGCCGTGCAGCACCTCCAAGCACGCCGTATCAACCATTGCCGAGACCCTTCACAACGAGCTCTCCGCTGCCGGCTCGGACGTCGGCGTCACCTCGCTCTGTCCGGGGTTCGTGGCCACCGGCATATTTAATTCCGGGCGCAACCGTCCCGAACACCTCACCGACTCCCTGGCCGAACTTCCGTCCGACGAGCAGCTGGAGCGCCAGCAGATGGTCCAGGAGTGGATGGCCGCCAACGCCAAGGATCCGGCCGAGGTGGCCGACCTGGTCCACGACGCCGTGCTGGAGCAGACCTTCTGGGTCTTCACCGATCCGGACCACATCGAATCGATAGAGCAACGCCACGAGGAGATCCGACACCGGCGCAACCCCGCCCAGGATCAGAACATCGGCCTGTCGTTGATGGACTGAACCGATCCAGGCCGATCGGGCCCGGACCCGTCAGCAGGTGACGGCAGCCTCGGCCACGGATTTCGCCCAGCGGTAGTCCGACTTGCCATTCGGGCTTCGCTCCACCCGCTCCACGATGACGATCCGCTTCGGAACCTTGTAACCGGCCAGACGTTCCCGGACACCGTCACGCAATTCGTCGGCATCGGCCGCGCCCGGTGTGGTGAGCTCCACGACCGCAGTGACCGCCTGGCCCCAGCGATCGTCCTCAAGGCCGACCACGTTGCAGTCCACCACCGCCTCCAGCTCCTTCAGGGCCTCCTCGACCTCCTCGGGGAACACCTTTTCTCCACCGGTATTGATGCACGCCGACCCACGTCCCAGAAGGGTGATGGTTCCGTCGGCCTCGACGGTGGCCCAGTCGCCGGGAATGGACCAGCGACGACCGCCCACCATCGGGAAGGCTTCCTGTGTCTTGACCGGATCCTTGAAGTAGCCGAGCGGCAGTGGCCATCCGAGTGCGATCTGGCCACGCTCGCCGGTGCCCGGCTGGACGTCGGAACCATTCTCGGTAAGGACACGGGTGTGCTCACCGAGGTGGAAACGGGCCGTCGCCGTGTCACGGCGCTTGCGGGACATGACCTGGCTCGCCATCCCGGTTCCCTCGCTGGAACCCAGGGAGTCCACAATCGTGCAGGCGTGGTGGTCCAGCATCGCCTCCTTCGTGGGCGCTGAGAACATCACGCCGGAGGAGAGCAGGAGCCTCAGGGAGGACAGGTCCGGCATGCGCCCCTCGACTGCGGCACGGTCCAGGGACTCCACCATTGGTCGTCCGAAAGCATCTCCGACCATGGTCACCATCGTGATGCGATCCAGCTCCACTATCCGCCAGAGTTCGTCGGGATCAAACGCCCGGGATGAGAGCGTGGACAGCATCCCGCCGTGGCTGAGGGTGGCCAGCCCCGGGATACCAGAGGTTCCGTGCATCAGGGGTGCGGCACAGAGTTGACGGATCTCCCTACCGGCATCGGCGACTGTGCGAGCCGTCGCTGCGGCTTCGGTCGCCGTGGACGGAACCGGCAGCCCGAAGGGACGGAACGTTGCCTCCATGCTCCCCAGGAGGTTCGTGTGGTCCCACATGACGGCCTTGGGCATCCCGGTGGTCCCGCCGGTATATAGGAACCAGAGGTCGGAACCGGAACGGTCGATACGCGGCATCGGATCGGCCGAAACGGCGTCCTCGTAGCCCAGCGCCCAGTCGGGCACCTCGGCACCGCCGACCTGCACTGCCAGGCGAAGCATCGGGCAGCGATCCCGGACGGCCTCTAGGCGATCTGCGAGGGTGTGGTCGAAGAAGATCGCCTCTGCATCCGAGTTCTCCAGGATGTAGGCCAACTCGTCGCCGGTGTACCGGTAGTTCACGTTGGCGGGGATTCCCCGGACCTTGAAGGCCGCGTACTGCGCCTCCGGGTACTCGTTCCCGTTGTAGAGGTAGAGCGCCACCTTGGAATCGGGACCCAGACCGTGGACGGCCATCGTGGCGGCCAGCCGGGCGGCCCGATTATCGAAGTCGGTCCACGAGAAGTGCCTACCGGCAACCGAGACTGCGGTGCTGTCCCCTACCTCGTCGGCAATGGCCTCCCATGCGGAAGCGAGGTTGAGTCGTCCGTCGATCTGGCCCACGGGCGGCGATGGTACAGATGGCTTCCCCATCAACAGCCATCGGCTTCCGGGGCTCTGCGAAACCTCCACGGACGCGGGCACAACCCAGCCCTATGCTCCTGCCTCGTGGGTAACAGTTACGGACACACCTTCCGGCTCAGCAGTTGGGGAGAGAGCCATGGCGCTGGTATCGGCGTGGTGGTCGACGGCTGTCCGCCGCGCCTCGCCCTCACGGTCGACGACATCCAGCACGACCTGGACCGCCGTCGACCCGGGCAGAGCCGCCTCACGACACAGCGAGGAGAGGCCGACAGCGCCGAGATCCTGTCCGGGGTATTCGACGGTCTCACGACCGGCGGCCCCATTGCAGTGCTGGTCCGCAACGCCGACGCCCGCCCCGGCGCATACGACCACCTGCGCGACCTCTATCGACCCTCGCATGCCGACTTCACCTACGAGGCCAAGTTCGGCCACCGGGACTGGAGGGGAGGCGGACGCTCCAGCGCCCGCGAGACCATCGGCCGAGTCGCTGCCGGGGCCATTGCCCGCCGCCTACTGGCCGAAATGGGCGGGATCGAGGTCCTCGCCTGGGTGTCGCAGGTGCATGACATCGTCGCCGACGTGGATCCCGACACCGTGACCCTCGAAATGGTCGAGGCGGATGCGACACGTTGTCCGGACCCGACCGCAGCCGCCACCATGACGCTGGCCATCGATGCGGCCCGACGCGATGGCGACTCGCTCGGAGGCATCGTCACCTGCGTTGCGCGTGGGGTACCGGCCGGGCTCGGCGCGCCCGTCTTCGATCGCATCGAGGCCGACCTTGCCAAGTCGATGCTCTCCCTTCCGGCTTCCAAGGGCTTCGATATCGGCAGTGGCTTCGCTGCCGTCACCATGACCGGACGCACCCACAACGACCCGTTCATCCCCGGTCCGGATGGACGGCCGGTCACTACCGCGAACCGCTCCGGTGGCGTCCAGGGCGGAATCACAAATGGCGCCGACATCAACTTCCGGGTGGCCTTCAAGCCCACGGCCACCATCAGTTCCGCTCAGGACACGGTGAATACACAGAACGAGGCGATCGTCCTGGAGGCCAGAGGTCGACATGACCCGTGTGTTCTGCCGCGCGCAGTACCGATGGTCGAGGCAATGGCCCTTGTGACCCTTGCCGACCACTGGTTGCGCCAGCGGACCGTCGACGTGCTGGATTCCTGACCCGCCCGTCCGGGTCGGCCCCACGGCCCTGCACCTACACTCGCCCCTGACGGCCCTGAAGCCCGGAGGCAGTAGTGACCAAGCCAAGGAACAACCCGGCGATCAAGTCGGACAAACCGATCCCGTATGACATCCCGGTCTTCGACGACCACGAGTCGGAGAGGCAGTACCGCAAGGAACGCCTGGCGGCTGCCTTCCGGATCTTCGGGCGCTTCGGGTTCAGCGAGGGGGTGGCCGGCCACATCACCGTGCGCGACCCCGAGCACACCGACTGTTTCTGGGTCAATCCCTTCGGCACGCCGTTCAGTCATATCCGTGTTTCGGACCTACTCCTGGTCAGCCACACCGGCGAGATCATCCACGGCGAGTACGCCGTGAACCAGGCGGCCTTCGCCATCCACTCGGGTCTCCACATGGCCCGACCAGATGTGATCGCCGCGGCCCATTCCCATTCCCTGTACGGCAAGGCCTGGTCCTCGCTGGGCCGGATGCTGGACCCGATCACCCAGGACAGCTGCATCTTCTACGGCGACCACGTGCTGTTCGACGACTACACGGGAGTGGTAAACGACCCCGAGGAGGGAAAGCGTCTCGCCTACGCCCTGGGTGACCGGAGTGCCGCCATCCTTCGGAACCACGGCATCCTCACCGTGGGAGCGAGCGTGGACGCGGTCACGTGGCTGTTCGTGACCATGGAGCGCTCCTGCCAGGCACAGCTGCTGGCCGAGGCCGCCGGCAAACCGATCCTCATCGACGATGAGACCGCCGCGCTGACGCACAGCCAGGTGGCCGGCAATTTCGCCAGTTGGTTCAGCGCTCAGCCGATGTTCGACCAGATCCTGCGGGACCAACCCGACCTAATGGACTGACCACGGCCTGACCCGGGTCAGCCGCCGACGAAAGGCATCGCCACCACGGTGGCCGCCACCTCGGTTCCCCTCTGGTCGAGGTTCACGACATCGCCGAGCCCGATCTCCAACGGCAGGAATGCCATGGCTATCCCGTGTCCGAGGGTTGGCGAGAAATTGCCGCTGGTCAGCTCAGCCACCTGTTTCCCATCATGGATCACGGCCTGTCCTTCGCGTGGTGGTCGACGGCCCTCGACCGCCAGTCCCCGCAGCCGTCGCCCGGGGCCGCTCCGGCGTTGTTCCAGCAGGGCCGTGCGGCCACGGAAGGCCTCCTTCTCCCAGCCGACCACCCAGCCCAGGCCGGCATCCAGCGGCGTGATCCCGGAGCCCAGTTCGTGACCGTGCAGGGGTAGTCCAGCCTCCAGCCTGAGGGTGTCGCGTGCTCCCAGGCCGGCTGGTTCGGCACCGGCCGCCACGAGTGCATGCCACAGGTCGGCTGCGCCCTCGACCGGCACAGCCAGCTCCACGCCGTCCTCGCCCGTGTACCCAGTGCCCGCCACCAGACCCGAGGTGGACTCCCACTGGAAGGGCGCCACTGCGAATCGGGCAACGGTGGCGGCACCCGGAACCACCGATCCCAGGACGGTGAGGGCCGTCGGTCCCTGAAGGGCCAGGAGTGCCCGCTCTGGTCGGATGTCGACACAGCCGGGAAGGGCATCCACGACCGCTCCGCTGTTCGAGGCATTCGGCAGGACCACGAAGTGGTCGGGGGCCAGCCACCACACGATGATGTCATCGACCACGGATCCGTCGGCGTCGTCGAGCAGGTGGGTGTACTGGGCGCGTCCGGGAGCGATCCGTTCCAGGTCATTGCTGAAGGCGGCCTGGATTGCGTCCCGTGCGTCCGGCCCCCGGAAATCGAGGCTGCCGAGATGGCTCACGTCGAACAGGGCTGCGCCCGTGCGGCATGTTGCATGCTCGGCCAGCGTGCCCACCGGATAGCTGACCGGCATCTCCCATCCACCGAAGGCGACCATCCGGGCGCCGAGGCCACGGTGGACGGCATCCAGCGGTGATGCCTGCAGGGTTACTTCAGCCATGGAACCGAAGGTATATGGCGTCAGGCTGCGTGGGTGACGAGGAGGCGATCCAGGTCTCGTCGGTAGAGGATCCGCACACGCAACTCCGGGTGAAGCTCGCGCAGTAGTCTCACCTTGCGGTTCTTGCGGGTAACCAACGACTGGCGGAGCGTCGTGACCTCCAGGTAGAGGTCATGGTCGGGAAGGTAGAAGTCCGGCGTGAACGCCATCTTGGGCCGCCCGTCCAGAGCTGCTTCGAGCACGAAGGTCCGGGGCTCGTATTCCCAGGTGATGTCGTAGAAATCCAGAAGGTCGGCGACCCGCTGTTCGGACTCGTGGGAGAACGCCACGCCGTCGGATGACCCGACCGGGGCCACGGGCCGAAGGGGCACGACCTCTCCCCCACCCGGTTCCACGACGACGTCGATGTGAAGGCTTCCGGATCTAGTTCCCGACGGCGGTAGCCGTCGGAGGGGTCTCGACATCGCTGCGGCCCTCTGGATACAAATCCACTATCCGGGCATCCACCTGGTCCTTCACCCCGGCGAGCGGGAGGATGTTGAGCACTCCCTGACCGTTACGGATCAGGTCCACGATTTCCTCTTCACCGGTACGCACCATCACCGAGGTGCCGCTGATGACCAGGTTCACCCGGGTCACGTCCTCGTCCAGGTGGAGCGTCAGGTACTCGAACACCTCACGAACCAGCTCAAGGCGGATCCCGGCATCCAGCAGGGACTTCACGACACGTAGCTCGAGCAGGTCCCGGTATGAGTAGCGGCGGCGGCTGCCACTGCCGCTGGCGCGTGCCAGGGTCGGTCCGACGAGCCCGGTACGGGCCCAGTAGTCGAGTTGACGGTAGGTGATGCCGGCTATCTCAGCGGCCCGCTTGCCCGAGTAGCCCTCAGGCGTTTGGTTTGTCATTGGGACGTCTCCCCCATGTCGAATCGTGCTGGCGCGAGATTTCGCCCGCGTATCACAGGGTTGGAACTACAACCCTGTGACGCCGCGCATCAGGGTACGGGCCGCCGAGGCGCCGGTCAAGGATTTCGCGCCCGGAGTGGTCATCTGGACGCTCTGGGCGCGACAGATGCCACGCTCAGGGAGGCACTCCGGGCGTCAGCCCTCGAAGTCGTCTGGTTCCACCGAATCCAGGAACGCCAGGAACTCCTCGACCTCAGCTTCCGCCATTGGTTCCTCAGTCGGAGGCGGCAGATAGCCCGCCTTCTCGACCACCTCTTCGGCGGCGAAGACCGCTGCACCGGTGCGCACAGCGAGGGCAATCGCGTCCGAGGGACGGGCCGGCACCACCTCGACGCCCACCGGTCCCCGCAGGTACATCTCAGCGAAGAAGGTGCGATCCCGGAGTTCTGTGACCACGACGCGCTCCAGGGTGGCCGAGAAGGTGGCCAGCAGGGTCACCATCAGGTCATGGGTCATCGGGCGGGGTGGATCCTGACCGGCGAGAGCCAGCGAAATGGCCGTCGCCTCCGGCATCCCGATGAAGATCGGCAGCAGGCGCTCACCCTCAGCCTCACGGAGCAGAACCACCGGAACGCTCGAGGGCAGAACCTCCTGGACGCCCACGACCTCCATCTCGATCATTGGAGGTCCCTGCTGGTGGGTCGGCGGCGCACGTCGGAACCCTAGTGCCGCTCCGCTGACCCGCCGGCGTCACGGACCTGCCGGTGGAACCCGTCCCCTGCGCGGTCCAGGTCAGCCAGGTCCACCTCGACCACCCCCGGCAGGTTGCGAAACCCGCCACGGTGGTCCAGCCCGTAACCCACCAGGAAGGCGGCGTCGGTGGTGAAGCCAACGTGGTCCAGGGGGATCGGCAGTACCCGCCGGGCCGCCCGATCAAAGAGGGCGCAGACCCGCAACTCGGACGGTCCGTGTTCGAGCACATGCCGACGCAGGTAGTCCAGACGGAAGCCGGTATCAACCAGGCCCTCGACCAGGACCACCTGTCGGCCATCAACATCGACCGAGAGGTCGTTCGTGAGACGGACCCGCCCACGGTCGGGGCCGAGAGCGCTGAGGGCCAGGAAGTCGACCAGGATCGGGGTGGAGAGACGCTGGATCAGGTCGGCCATGAAGGGCAGGCAGCCCTTCAGGACTCCGACCAGAACCGCTCCCGGCTCCAGGACCTCGTCGAGTTCGGCGGCCAGCCCGGCCACCCGGTCGGCGATGGTCGCCGCTCCCAGATACGGGGTCGGCCCGGCCATCAGACGAGTGGACCCATCGACCGGCGGAGCAGCAGATCGTGAAGGGCCGCACCGGCATCCGCCAACTCGTCGAGCATCCGACGTGCCTCCAGACCCGAACGCCCGTCTCCCCTTCGTCGCAGCGGCAACAGGACCTGCTCGAGGATCCCCGCCTCGCGTTGCGCAGCCACCAGGTACATGCGCAGGTGACGAACGTCGAAGCCGTGCTGCACGAAGCGTGCCGCCACCCGTGCAACCAGGAGGGCGTCGCCGTCGTAGACCACCGTACGGCCGGCCTCGATGCCCACGATCAACCCGTGCTTCTCTAGGTCGCGGGCCACCTCGACGTCGAGACCACCCATGGCAGCCAGCTCCTCGAGGCTGACGCTCACCGACCCCAGATTGTCGGTTCGGCCGCTCTCCCGGAACGGCCTGACATCGGCTGACTCCTCTGGACCGGAATCGGCCAGGTCGACGCCGTCCAGGAGCATCGATCGGATCACCTTGAGCGGCAGGAAGTGGTCGCGCTGCTGGCGCAGGATCCACGTCAGCCGTGCCACATCGTCTACTGAGAACAACCTGTATCCGGCCGGAGAGCGTTCTGGTTCCAGGAGTCCGTAGGACTCCAGATATCTAATCTTGGTCACGGTCACGTCGGGGAACTCCGAAGCCAGCCCGGTTATGACGTCGCCGATGTTCATTGCCGATGCGGGAGCAGCGGAGTCCACCTCGGAGGCCGCCACCGTCACTCAGCCGCCGGTGCCGTGGAAGAACACCAGCTTGAATCGCCCGATCTGAAGTTCGTCGCCGTCGTCCAGTTCACTGGACTCGATGCGACTCCGGTTCAGGTAGGTGCCGTTCAGGGAGCCGACGTCGCGCACGACGTAGTGGTCGCCGACACGCTCCACCTCGACGTGACGGCGTGAGACGGTCACGTCGTCAAGGAGGATGTCGGCGGCACCATGGCGCCCGATCGTCGTGACCATGGCCTCCAGCCCGTATCTAGAGCCGGCCTTGGGACCGGACTCGACCACGAACAGCCCGCACTCCACCGGGAACCGACCCCGGTCCTCCTCGTGTGGAATTTCCTCCACCGGGTCGAAGGCATCCGTCACCTCATCCAGGGCGGGTAGAAGCCTCATTCCGCAGGCGCCACAGAAACGAGCCTCAGCCGGCTCCGGTCGGCCGCATTGCGGGCACGGGAGGCTCAAGGCTCATTCCCCGATCAGGGCCTGGTAGGCGGCGGCGTCCATGAGTTCGCCCGTCGCTGAGCCATCGGTGCCCATCTCGCAGATCCAGCCATCCCCGTAGGGATCCTCGTTCACCTTCTCCGGGGTGGCCTCCAGGTCCTCGTTGACGGCCACCACCTCGCCAGTCACCGGAGCGAACAGTTCGGACACCGACTTCGTCGACTCGACCTCGCCGAATACCGTTCCGGCAACCAACGAGGTACCGACCACAGGCACCTCAACGAAGACCACGTCACCGAGGGCGTCCTGGGCGTAGTCGGTGATCCCGATGCGGATACGGCCAGCGCCCAGATCGCGGACCCATTCATGATCGGTCGAATAGAGGAGGTCGACCGGAATGTTCATGATCCGAACCTACTTCGGAAGTTCCGATCCGGTGGAACCACGCTCAGCCGACTCCACGTGAGCGCCGCTGTGCCAGCACCTCACGCGCCGTCGGGATGTAGTACCAGGCGGCAGCCCACGAGATCACCAGGCCAGGCAGGCCGAACACCCAGGCGCCGAGGGCGAACGCCTCGTGGGCAAAGGCGGTGGATTCCCCTGCCAGGAAGAATGGGACAGCCCACAGCAGGGCGAAGGTCCCCGTCTTTCCCCACCAGGTCACGTCGATACGACGTGCTCCCATGGCCAGCAGGAGGAGTCCGACCAGACCAATCAGGACCTCGCGGACCAACACCGCCACGGCGAACCAGGTGGGGATGGAACCGTCCACCACCATGGCCGCCAGCGCAACGACGAGCAGAAACCGGTCGGCGATCGGATCCAGGAGCTTGCCTACGTCGGAGACCTGGTTGAAGCGGCGGGCAATCCAACCGTCCACCCAGTCGGTGGCGCCGAGGGCGCCCAGGAGAAGCGCCGCATCGGTCCGGTTCCCGACATCGAACAGGAGCCACAGGAACCACGGAATGCACGCCAGGCGGAGCACGGTGATCAGGTTCGGCAGCGTCCATACGCCGTCCCATCCGGTCCTCGACGGCACCGGGGAAGCTGCTGTCTCGGATCCCATCCCGCACAGCCTACGATCCGACCCTGCCGCTCTCCAGCCGGAGATGCAGCGAACCCGTCGGGAGGACCTGTGGCTTCGATATTCACCCGCATCATCACCGGTGGGATTCCCGGTCGGATCATCTGGCGTGACCCCACCTGTATCGCCATGGTCGACATCCGCCCCCTCAACCGCGGGCACGTCCTGGTCATCCCGATCGCCGAGGTGGACCGCTGGACCGACCTGCCCGTGCAGACCGCCGCGCACTGCACGATGGTGGCCCACGCAGTCGGTCGGGCACAGATGGCGTCGTTCGCGCCGGAACGGATCGGCCTCATGATCGCTGGTTTCGAGGTGCCCCATACCCACCTGCACGTGGTACCCCTCGACCACATGGGGCACCTGGACTTCAGCCAGGCCGACGCCGATGCCGACCCGTCAGACCTTGATGACGTGGCTGAGGCACTCCGTGGAGCGCTGCGCTCCGAAGGTCATCCAGAGGTGGTCTGACCGGCACAGATCGGCCTCACGCGGGTCACGATCCCGGGCGTCGCACCCAGAGTCGTACACCGTCGGAGTCCAGACGCTTGCGGAAGTCCATGAGGATCAGACGGCTCTCGAACATGCGGGCCTCCGAGGCGGTCCAGCCCATGGACTCGACATCCACCACGACCACGTCGAACCGGTCCGGCCAGTCCAACCCTGGCAGGAACCCCTGAGTTGGACGCAGGACACGGGCCTCGTCACGATCCGCCACCAGCGGATAGACCTCCGGCGAGACGATCACACGTGCGTCATCACCAATGAGCACCGATGTCGACACCCGAGCCGCGTCCACCGCTGAGCGCCTTCCCCAGTTCCACGGCTCCTCGTACGGAGAGGACTCGGCGTCGCGCACAAAGAACACGAGCGCTGTGAGAACCAGGACCGTGAGCATTCGCCGATCCACGAGGACCCGGCTCACCCCGGGTGTTCC
>JAAZXC010000041.1 GCA_014240365.1 Acidimicrobiales bacterium
CGGCCCAGTTCCTTGTGGAAGTGGTCCACCGACTTCGTGCCGTTGATCGACAACCAACGCTTCTGCTCGTCCTCGACACCGCGCACGGCCTCGGTGAACACCGGGTCATCGATCGGAACCGCGCTCTGGCCCAGTAGGCCGGCCATGTCGTCTCCGATGGTGTACGGAAGCACGAAGTAGCCATCCGCCAGGCCCTGCATGAGGGCGCTGGCTCCCAGCCTGTTGGCTCCATGGTCGGAGAAGTTGGCCTCGCCGATCGAGTAGAGGCCGGGAACCGTGGTCATCAGGTGGTAGTCCACCCAGAGGCCGCCCATCGTGTAGTGGATGGCCGGATAGATGCGCATCGGCTGGTCGTACGGGTTCTCACCGGTGATCCTGTGGTACATGTCGAAAAGGTTCCCGTACTTGGCAGAGATGGCATCGAGGCCGTCCCGGGCAATGACCGCCTGGAAGTCCAGGAACACGCCGTTCTTGAGCGGGCCGACGCCGCGCCCCTCATCACAGACCGTCTTGGCGTTGCGCGACGCCACGTCACGTGGGACCAGGTTCCCGAAGGCCGGATACTTGCGCTCCAGGTAGTAGTCGCGGTCCGATTCGGGGATGTCGGCCGCTGCCCTGGCATCGGTGGCGCCCGTCGGCACCCAGATCCGTCCGTCGTTGCGGAGCGACTCGGACATGAGCGTCAGCTTGGACTGGAAGTCGTCGCTGACCGGGATGCACGTCGGATGGATCTGCGTGTAGCAGGGGTTGGCGAAGAAGGCGCCCTTCTTGTGGGCCCGCCAGGCGGCGGTGACGTTGCACATCATCGCGTTGGTGGACAGGTAGTAGACGTTGCCGTAGCCGCCGGTGGCCAGCACGACGGCATGCGCCGAGTGGGGGGTCACCTCTCCGGACAACAGGTCGCGCGTGACGATCCCGCAGGCCCGGTCGTCCTTGAGGACCACGTCGAGCAGTTCCGCACGGGTGTGCAACTCGACGGTGCCAGCCGCCACCTGGCGCATGAGGGCCGAGTAGGCGCCGATGAGGAGCTGCTGGCCGGTCTGACCCCGGGCGTAGAACGTGCGCGAGACCTGTGCGCCGCCGAACGAACGGTTGTCCAGGAGGCCGCCGTAGTCGCGGGCGAACGGAACGCCCTGGGCAGTGGCCTGGTCGATGATGTTGACCGAGACCTCGGCGAGTCGATGCACGTTGGCCTCGCGGGACCTGTAGTCGCCACCCTTGACGGTGTCGTAGAAGAGCCGGTGGACCGAGTCGCCGTCGTTCGGGTAGTTCTTCGCAGCGTTGATGCCGCCCTGGGCGGCGATGCTGTGGGCCCGGCGCGGGCTGTCGTGGAAGGTGAAGGCCTTCACGCGGTAGCCCAGTTCTCCGAGCGAGGCGGCGGCAGAGGCGCCGGCCAGGCCTGTGCCGACCACGATCACGTCGAACTTCCGCTTGTTGCTCGGGTTGACCAGGTTCATGGAGAACTTGTGGTTCTCCCACTTGTCAGCCGTGGTTCCGGACGGGATCTTGGCGTTCAACCGCGGGCTGGTTCCCGTTCCGACGCTGATGTCCATGCTCACGGTGACACGCTCCCGGTCGAATCGGTCCCATGCCCGGCGGCCGCCGAGCCGTGGCCCTGCCTGGCCAGGCAGGCGTTGCCTTCGACCTCGCCCACCGGGCACCTTCTTCCGTCCTCGTTTATCAGCCCGGCCTGGGTGAGGATCGGGAAACTCAGATTTCCGACCAGGATCAGGCCGGCCAGAGCGGTGGCCAGAGTGCGCCGCAGGTGGTTGTAGCGGGGGTTGTTCACCCCGAGGCTCTGGAACATGGACCAGGCGCCGTGGAAGATGTGCCACGCCAGCGCGATGTTGGCAACCACATAGATGATGGCCACGGGGAGGTAGCCGAGGGACTCGGCGACGTTGTGGTACGGATCACCCGGCACGAAGTCCTCGCCCAGCCACCAGCCCCAGGTCAGGTCGGCCAGGTGGAACAGGACGAACAGGGCGATGATCGGTCCCGTCCAGCGCATCGTCCTGCTGGCGAAGGTGGCGGCGATGTGGTCTCGTCCACCCTCGTACTTCTTGGCGCCACTGATGCGGCCGGCCTTCTCGCTGGAGCTGCCGCTCATCCGGCTGAGGGTGATCGCCGAGTGGAGGTGTACGACGAACATGGTGAGCAGGCCGAGGCGCATGAGCCAGAGCACACCGCCCTCGGGCACCAACCCGCCGCCGATGGTGCGAAGCGACTCGGCGTATTCGTGCATCCGGGCGGGGCCCTCGTACACGTGGAGGTTGCCGATCATGTGGATGAGGACGAAGCCGATGAGGCCTAGGCCGGTCAGGGCCATGACCCACTTGCGTCCGACCGCCGATTGGTAGAGGTTCAACGGGAAGGGCCATTCCCGGCCGCGGCTCCGGACCGGGGCCACGCGATATCGCTGCTCTGTGGTCTGTGCCATGGTGCCCCTCCTCAGACTGTCACCGGGTCGGCGGGCGGACCGACCGGGGTGATCGCCGGCAAGAGGGTAGCGCGTGGTCGCTGTGCGCAATCCTGCCGAAGGCCGGATCGGATCGTGGATCGCGCTCCGGATCACACCCCGGGTGGCCGGACCCTCAACCGGCGCCTATACGGCCTCGGTAGTGGTTGGTGGTGATCCGTCCACCGGCCGGTGGTGCGGTTCGGGTCACCCGCAGGTCCAGGAGCACCTCCCCGATGGCATCGCCCAACTGGTGCTGGATCGTGCCGATCAGCGTCACGGAATCGGCTTCGATCGAGCCACCCCAGGACCAGGCCTGCTCTCGGCCGGAGACGGTCAGCACGGCGTCCACGCGTATGTGGTCGATCGGCGCCCGGCCGTCGTGAACGACCAGTACCTGGCATTGCAGGGTGGACCTCGGGGTGATGCTCAGCGGTGGTGGGTCCGCCACCACGATCGTCTCTGCGCAGGCTGCGGCGACCGCCTCGTAGGCCGGTTTCGGGATCCGACGATGGTCCAGGAGTGAGCCGGAGATGGCCGGTGCGCCGTCGAGTAGGCGGTCCAGGGCGAAGCCGCCGGTGGGCCGGTACTTGCGGCGGCGCAGCGTTTCAACCTGGATCTTGAGCAGGTCGGCTTGGTGCTGGCGGGTGGTCGACGCCCAGGATTCCGGCTCCGGTCGGTCGGCCGGGGGAAACCGACGTACCAGCACGTCGACCTCGGCGCCGTACCTGGTGGCCAACTCCCCAAGGTCGACGTCGGGCCAGGTGGACGATTCCAGGGTGCCGTCTGTCAGGGCGGGCGAGTCCTCGGGGACCGACTGGGAGCCGAATGCCGACACGAAGCGGCCGACCCGGGGCAGGCGGTCCAGATAGTCGGCGAGGTCCCCGAGCCTGCCGCTGTACCAGCCGAACCACAGGTGGCTGTCGGCGTCGTCCAGGTGGGGCAGGTTGGGGAGCACGCCGGAGTGGCTGATGATCGGTCTGGACGGGTCGGCCTGGTCCAGTGCCCTGCGGACGGTGCGGTCCAGAACCGTCCGGTTCCATGTCGGCCACTGCTGCCCCATGAGTCGTGGGGCAGCACGGGTGCGGTCCACCGGGTCGGGGGCGTCGTGCCCGCACCACACCACCACCGAAGGATGGTGGCCCAGCAGGTCGACCATCTCGCGGGCCTGGCGGGCCGCCTGGCCCCGCACCCCCCGGTGGTATCCGCCGCTCAGGGGCATGTCCTGCCAGAGCAGCATCCCGGATCGGTCGGCAGCGTCGTAGAGGGCGGGAGCCGAGACGTGGCCGGCCACCCTGAGGAGGTTCAGGCCGGCATCGCGGGCCAGCTCCAGGTCCCTGCCGGCCGACTCGGCCGTCACCGATGCCAGGTGCCGGTCCAGGGGTGGAACGATGGCCCCCCTCAGGAACAACCTCTCGCCGTTCACCTCCCACACGTGGTCCTTCATCTGGATCGACCGGAATCCGATGGTGCGCACCGTCGTGTCGCTGACCAGGCCGTCCTCGGTGGCTACGTCCAATACGACGTCGTTCAGTGGTTGGTCCCCCAGCCCGGTCGGCCACCAGAGCGGCGGGCTCGGTACCCGGACCGTCCATTCGACCCTGTTTTCGCCGCCGGCCAGGGGTTGGCGGTGGCGGTGGTCGATGCCAAGGATCCGGGTCCGGAGAACCGCCGCCCTGGGTCGGTCGGAGTCGACCACGGCCCGCAGCGCCAGGGTGGCTACGTTCTCGGTGGACCGGGTGCACACCACGCGGATGTGCTTGAGGTGGATCGGTCCCGTGAGGCGCAGGCTCACCGGCTGCCAGATACCTCCGGGGTTGTGGCCGCCGGGGCCGCCCTGGGTGGAGCCTGTCAGGGTTCGCTTCTCGTCGGGGTTGCCGATCGGCGGACAGGTCACCTCCACGGCCAGGAGATGCTCGGAACGTGATCGTGCCGCACTGGTCACCTCGAGGGCGCGCCGGAAGAAGTAGCCCTCGGTGGGGCCCAGGTACGAGCCGTTCAGCCAGACGTCGCCCTGGTAGGAGACCCCGCCCAACTCCAGCCAGAGCCTCTGGTCGGTGGTCGGCGAAGGGGTCGAGAACCGGGTCCGGTAGAGGAGCGGTCCGTCCTCCCCTGCGAAGTCGGGTTCGGCCTGCCAATGGCCGGGGACAGCCACCTCCGGCCAGCCGCCATCGTCCAGGTCATCGTCTGGAAAGGTCCGGCGGAGGGCATCGTCGGCCACCCTGGCCCGCCAGGGCCCCGGAAGGTCCATGGCAGCGACGCTACCGGCGTCCCGCCCCGCCTATCGGCCGCAACTAGCCGGAGCGGGTACAGGTGGCGGCAGTCAGGCCCGCTGATCGGGTACCGGCCGGCGAGATGCCCCTCACTATGGTTCCCGTCATGACGCGACCGACCACGCTGGGTGAACTGCGATCGACCGGTTGGGAGTCCATACCGGTTGCCGAGGAGCTGCGCCGCAATGCCGTGGCCAGGATCCGGTCCGGGGAGCCGATGTTCCCTACGGTGCTCGGCTACGAGGACACGGTCATCCCGCAGCTGGAGAATGCACTGCTGGCCGGGCACGACGTGATCTTCCTGGGCGAACGTGGGCAGGCCAAGACCCGGCTCATCCGGAGCCTGACCGGTCTCCTGGACGAATGGATGCCGATCGTCGCAGGCTCGGAGATCAACGACGATCCCTACGGACCGGTGTCTCGCCACGCCAGGGACCTGGTGGCCGAGATGGGGGACGACACCGAGTTGGGCTGGGTGCACCGCGACGACCGCTACGGCGAGAAGCTGGCGACTCCGGACACCTCGATAGCCGACCTGATCGGCGAGGTGGACCCGATCAGGGTGGCGGAGGGCCGCTACCTGTCCGACGAGCTGACCCTCCACTATGGGCTCGTGCCTCGTACCAACCGTGGGCTGTTCTGCATCAACGAACTCCCGGACCTCTCCGAGCGCATCCAGGTCGGCCTCCTGAACGTCCTGGAGGAACGCGACGTCCAGATCCGGGGACATCGGATCCGCCTCCCCCTGGACGTCGTGATGTTCGCCTCAGCCAATCCGGAGGACTACACCAACAGGGGTCGCATCATCACCCCGCTGAAGGACCGCTTCGGATCCCAGATCAGGACCCACTATCCGCTGGACCCCGACATTGAGATGGACATCGTGGACCAGGAGGCGACCATCCCGGTGGTGGACGGTGTGGGCGTGGTCGTTCCCGACTTCATGTCCCGGCTGGTGGTGGCGATCACCCACGAGGCGCGTCGCAGCCCGCACCTGAATCAGCGGTCCGGGGTGTCGGTCAGGATGAGCATTGCCAACCAGGAGGCCCTGGTGGCCAGCGCCGTGCGCCGGGCCGTGCGGTCCGGTGAGACGGTGGCCGTGCCGCGGGTATCGGACCTCGATGCCCTCGCCGCGTCGATGGCCGGCAAGGTTGAGATCGACAGCATCGACGATGACCGTGACGGTGAGACCCTGAACCGGATCGTGCGGACTGCCCTCCTGGGGGTGTTCCGCGAGGTGGTTCCCGGTGAGCTGCACCGGGGCGTGGTCGAGGCCTTCGAGGAGCATGACGGCGTGTCGGTCGGCGAGGCCGTCGGATCGGCCGCCTATGCCGACGTGGCCGCTGGGATCCCAGCGCTGGCCACGGCCGTGACGGTCCTGCTCGGAGACGAAATGGACGGTGGCGATCCCCCGGCGGCCCTCGTCGCCAGTGCCGTGGAGCTGGTCCTGGAGGGTCTGCACCTCTCGAAGCGCCTCAACAAGGAGACGATCGGGAGCCGGTCCCGCTACCAGATCAGAGCCTGAACATTCCCGTACCGGGCCTGGACGACGCGACCCGGGTCGCTGGTTGGAGCGTCGGGACTGGCTGGGGCCGAGGCCCCGTTGGTCGGGTTCAGGCCCTGCGGGTCAGGACCCCGGCGTCAAAGACGACGCGGTCGCCAACACGGGTCTGGAACAGGACCCGTCCATCGTCGGTTCCGTCTTCTATCCAGGCGTGCACCTCGAGGGTCTCGCCGGGCATGACCGGGGACTTGAACCTGCCGCCCATGGATGCGAAACGTGCAGGGTCGGAGCCGCACACGGCGTGAAGGAGGGCCCGCCCGGTAAATCCGTAGGTGCACAGTCCATGGAGGATCGGCGTGTCGAATCCCGCCCCGGCGGCGAAGGTCGGATCGGAGTGCAGGGGGTTGCGGTCACCGCTCAGGCGGTACAGGAGGGCCTGGTCCGTTCTGGTTTCGTAGGTGACCACGTGATCGGCCTCGCGGTCGGGGAGTGTCCAGTCGTTGGATGGGCCGCGATCGCCACCCCAACCACCCTCGCCGCCCAGTAAGAGGCCGGCCCGGGTGGACCACAGTGGGTTTCCGTCGGGATCGGTAACGTCGGTTTCCAGGTACACGAGGGCCGCTTTGCCTTTGTCCCAGATGTCACCGACCCGACCGGTGGCGATTCCCGAACCCGAGGCGGGCATTTCCCGGTAGCAGGTGATCGCCTGCTCGGCATGGAGCAGGAACATGGGGTTGAAGTCGCCGAAGCCGGGGGTCCTGCCCCCACCCAACACCACGCACTGGGTGGGGAAGGCCCGCTGGTCCACGCCGTTCGAGTTCTCCGTGGTGAACTCCAGCTCGAAGCCGGTCGGGTCAGAGACGCCGGCGCCGATGCCGAGCGAGTAGATGAGGCTCTGCTCGGAGGTCCAGGAGATCTCGGACGGTTCGCCTACGGATCCGGCGGCGTCGGGGTTGATGGGCATGTGAACTCCAGGGGCTCCGGGTGGTTGGCATGGGAATCGTGTGCCGGCCCCATGGCCGGCTGCGAGTCGGTCCGACAGTACGGGAGGCCTGCGACCGGGGTCCAACCGCGGCCCGGCCGTCACGCCGACCGGGAGCCGTGTGGGAAGGCGGGGCTAGGGTCGATCCGTGACCCGTTGGCGACGTCGTTCCCATCGCCGGGAGGTGCGACGGTCCACCTACTCCAGGTGGGACGGCACCCAGGAGGTGCCGGATCTGGACGCCGATGCGCTCCTCCAGGCCATGGGGGACGAGCTCATCGAGCACGGCGACCCGGAATCGGCCCTGCGTCGGATGCTCCACCAGGGCCTCGAGGTCGACGGCCAGCACCTCCAGGGCATCCGGGAGATCCTCGAGAGGCTGCGACGGGCCCGCAGGGAGCGCCTCGAGGCCAATGACCTGGGCGGCGTCTATGCCGAGATCGACCAGGCCCTGCGCGACGTGATCGACGAGGAGCGCGCTGCGCTGGACCTCCCGGAAACCGCCGCCGGGGCCGACGCGGGCGGGCATGCTCCGGAGGCGCCCATCCCGGACGAGGCCACGATGGCCAGCCAGGCCCGCCGGGACCATCTTGACCTCCTCGAACACGAGGACCTGGCTGGGAAGGTGCGGGGGCTCCAGGAGCACGATTTCGCCTCTCCCGGGGCCCGTGAGCGGTTCGAAGCCCTGCTGGAGCGACTCCGCGAGCAACTCATGGCGCAGTTCGTGGAGCAGGTCTCAGACGCCACGCAGGCCATGACGCCAGAGGACCGTTCCCGGATGGTTGAGATGCTGGCCGAGCTGAACCGGATGCTCGAGCAGCGGGCCGAGGGCGGCGAACCCGACTTCGCCGGTTTCATGGAACGATTTGGTGACTTCTTCCCGGAGAACCCGGCGACGCTCGACGAGCTCCTGGAGGTGCTGGCCCGCCGGATGGCGGCCATGCAGCAGGTTCTCAACTCGATGACGCCCGAACAGCGTGCGCAGCTCCAGGAGCTCTCGGACCAGTTGATGGAGGACCTGGACCTTCAGTGGGAGGTGTCCCGGCTGGGCGAGTCGCTGCGCGAGGCCTTTCCGCAGATGGGGTGGGAGGACTCCCGCCAGTTCACCGGTGACCAGCCCCTGGACCTGGGCGGGGCCTTCGAGGTAATGGAGGAACTCGCTGAGCTGGACCAGCTCGAGCAGATGCTCAGCGGGGCGTCCTCGCCGGGGGCTCTGGCGGAGGTCGACATCGACCGCGTGCGGGACCTCCTGGACGATGAGTCCGCAGAGAGCCTCGAGAGGCTGGCGGAGATGACCCGACTGCTCACCGAGGCCGGCCTCATAGAGAACACCGAGGGGAGCCTCACGCTGACCCCCAGGGCGATCCGGCGGCTCGGCCAGAACGCCCTCTCGGACCTGTACCGACGGCTCAGCCGGGACCGGTCCGGTCGCCACGACCAGGACAGGGCCGGGGTCGGCCACGAACGCGAGTTCACGACCCGCCCGTGGGAGTTCGGCGACCCGTTCGACCTGGACATCGAGCAGACGGTTCGCAACGCGGTGACAAGGGCCGGTGCCGGTGTGCCGGTGGCCCTCACGCCGGACGACTTCGCCATCGAACGAACCGAGTCGGAGGTGCGGTCCTCCACGGTGCTCATGCTGGACCTGTCCCTGTCGATGCCGATGCGGGGGAACTTCCTACCGGCCAAGAAGATGGCGATGGCGCTGCACTCGCTCATGTCCAGTCAGTTCCCCCGGGATTTTCTCGGGGTGGTCACGTTCAGCGAGGTTGCCAGGGAGATCCGTCCCGAGCGCCTACCCGAGGTGTCATGGGACTACGCGTACGGGACGAACATGCAGCACGGCTTCGCCCTGGCGCGTTCGATCCTGGCGCGCCAGTCGGGCAACAGGCAGATCATCATGGTCACCGACGGCGAGCCGACAGCGCATCTGACCGACGATGGCCGTCCCGTCTTCAGCTATCCGCCCACCCGCGAGACGGTGGATCGGACGCTGCGCGAGGTCCGGCGTTGTACCCGAGATGACATCAGGATCAACGTTTTCGTGCTGGACGCCACGCCGCACCTGGCCCGGTTCGTCGAGGACATGACCCGGTTGAACGGCGGGAGGGCGTTTTTCACCACGAACGAGAACCTCGGGGACTACGTTCTCGTCGATTTCGTGGAGCAGCGCAGGGTGGCTAGCTGATGCGGAGTTTCTAGAAATTTGTGATTTCCCTTGCAATTATGGGAATCACAGTGGTGTAATTCCACTGCTGGAACCCTTATGGGGACTCCCCCCCACTACCGGGGGCTTGTCGAACCGGCGGAAAGGCGGACAGTGACGATGGGAATCATCGCCAAGCCCGATCTGGATACCGACTGGAAGAACTACTCCAACTGCCTGGGAGTGGACCCGGACCTGTTCTTCCCGGAGCGTGGGGCGAGCACCAGGGAGGCCAAGGAGGTCTGCCGGGGTTGTGTCGTCAGGGACGACTGTCTCGAGTACGCACTCGCCAACGGCGAGAAGTTCGGGATTTGGGGCGGCATGAGCGAACGCGAGAGGCGTCGCATCCGGCGCCAGCGTGCTCTCGACCGCCAGGCGGCGGAGCGTGTCGTAGAGGCCGTCTGACCGAACGGGCGTGCGACGAGGCGGTGGGTAGGATGTATCCATGAACGCCATCGCAGTGCTCGGCACCCAGGAACTCCTCATCGTGGGAATCGTGATCCTGGTCATGTTCGGCGGTAGCCGGATCCCGAAACTGGCCCGCAACCTGGGCAGGGCCCAGCGCGAGCTCCAGAAGGGGCTGGCAGAGGGTCAGGCCGACGTCGAGGGCGATGAGGGCACCTGATCTGATACATGACCCGGGTTCCACCTAGGCGTGAGTCCCGACCGCCGCCGGGCCCGACCGACCCGGTTGGGCGCTGGGTACACTTTCGAGCCGCCGGTCGGCCAGCGTCCACCGCTGTGTCGACCCATTCCCAGGAGCGATCCACGCCGATGAGCAACTTCATTCAGGAACTACCGCCACAGCCACCGGTTGGTGACCTGAAGGTCGTCTACCTGGGTCCGGCCGCCCCGCACTGGGAAGTCCGGTCCACGTTCGGCGATACCCGACTGATCGAGTCCTTCCGTGACCGGGTGCATGCCCGCCTGATGCTGCTCCCACCACATGATCCCCAGTTCCGACGCAACCGCGAGCGCATCAACCGTGATGCCGAGCGCGAGAATGTCCTGATCACCTGGGATCTCGGCTACGAAGAGGCCTAGGGCTAAAAACCCGCCATGGTCCACCATCCGGGGGTTCGACCCCAGCGGTGTCGGTCCACCGGGGCTTTGTCCGCGGCCAGTCCGCCGCTGCGCCCCGGTTCCAGTGCACCCATCGCCGCCAGTGGGCTCTCCCCGGTAACGGGCACTTCCGCGGCAACGCGTATTGCCTCGGCAAAACGACAGCAGCCCCGACGAAGGTCGGGGCTACTGCCGAGACGGGGCGTGGAGGGGTCGCCCCGGCGGAATCAGGCGGCCACGGCCACCAGCTCGTCGTTGCGGGCCGCGGCACGTCGGGCCTTCAGGATCCTGCGGCGCTGCCGTTCGGAGCAGCCACCCCAGACCCCGTGCTCGACCCGGTTCATCAGTGCGTATTCCAGGCACGGTGCGGCGACCGTGCAGCTCTCACAGACCAGCTTGGCGAGTGCCACGCCGATGCCGTCGTGAGGGAAGAACACCTCGGGGTCGGTATTCGCGCAACTTCCCTGCGCCATCCAGATCGTGTCCATGGATCGTCTCTCTCTACTTTCGCGTCGGCTCCGCCCGTGACAGGTGTATTTCTCTCACATCGGACCGAAAACCCCGGTAAAGCCAGAAGATCCTTCGGAACCCGTTTCGTGAACCGACCCGTATCGGGTGCCTGGCGCGCCACCGGGGCCCGTCGATGACCGAAGAACCGTCAGCGCTGGGTTCCGGCGGGTCAACCAACGAGGAGTTGTCCACCGCGGTCAGGGCCGCCCTGGTGGTGGCCCTGCTCTACCTCTTCCTGACCGGGGTGGAGCTACTCAGCGGCGGTTTCAAGACCATGGGCGCCGGTTTTGTGGATGGCCTCTTCGAGGGCGTATCGAATCCCGTTGGGGGCCTCTTCGTCGGCCTGCTCGCCACCGTGCTGGTCCAGTCGTCGTCGGTCTCGACCTCGGTGATCGTCGGTCTGGTGGCTTCCGGCGTCGTGGGCGCCGACGAGGCGGTTCCGATGGTCATGGGCGCCAACCTGGGGACCACCGTCACCAACACGCTGGCCTCCCTCGGGCATGTGCGCCGCGACATGGAGTTCCGCCGTGCATTCGCTGCGGCCACGGTTCACGACTTCTTCAACATCCTGGCCGTGATTATCTTCCTGCCCCTGGAGCTGGCCACCGGCTACCTGTCCACCACCGCCCACTGGATCACCGAGCAGGTGATCGGCAGCTCGGGTGCCGAGTTCAACAGTCCTCTCAAGGCGGCGGTGAAGATGCCCGCCGGTTGGGTGAAGGACCTCCTGTCGGGCCTCGGCGCGGGCGGCAACTGGAAGGGCGGGCTGATGATCCTCATCGGCCTGGCATCCATCCTCGTGGCGCTCGCCTACATCACACGCAACATGCGGTTGCTGGTGGCCGACAGGGTGGAGGCTGCCATCAACCGGACCCTCGGCGCCGGGTCCGGGTTCGTGGCGATCCTGCTCGGTGCGATCATCACGATCTCGGTGCAGTCGTCGTCCATCACGACCTCCGTGCTGGTGCCGCTGGCCGCCTCCGGCGTCCTCACGCTGGAGAACATCTATCCGGTGACGCTCGGCGCCAACGTGGGCACGACGGTCACGGCGCTTCTGGCGGCGCTGGCGACCGGGAACCCGGCGGCGGTCACCGTTGCGTTGGTCCACACTTTGTTTAACGTGAGCGGGATCGCCCTCTTCTATCCGATACGGGCCCTCAGGCGCATACCACTGAGGCTGGCGACCGGCCTGGCCGACGTGGCCGCCGAACGACGCAGCGCCGCAATCATCTACGCGGTGGGGATGTTCGTGGTCGTTCCCCTCGTCGGCGTCCTGATCCTCCGATGAAGACCGACACGTCCGGCAGTTACAGCAGTTACAGAAACTAGGAGAACATCCCATGGTCATGAGCTTCTTCCGTCGTCGCGATGACAGCGGTATCGATCGCATCGAAGCGCAGGTACAGCTAATGGTCACCGACGCCAGGCACACATTCGACCTGGCCATGAACGCCCTCACCGGTGGTTCGGTGGCCTCTGTCGGCGAGGAGGTACGGCGAACTGATCGCCGGATCAACGTCACCGAGATGGAGATCCGAAGGGAGCTGGTCGTCCACTTCTCGGTCCATGCCGCCGGCGACGCCACTGAGATGCTCGTGTTCATGAACATGATCAAGGACCTTGAACGGATCGGTGACTACAACAAGAACGTCTTCGACCTGGCTGAGGAGGGCGTCTCGTTCCTAGACGCTGACGATCTGGACCGCATCCTCGGCTTCCGCGACGAGATCTCGTCGCGGATCGCCCTGATGGGTGAGATTCTCACCGCCCGGGATGCCGAGAGGGCCAGGGCCTACATTGCCCGCGGCGATGAGATGCGCCGGGAGTTCGACGCCCTTGTGACGGAGCTGGTGCACTCCACCACGGTTGCGAACCATGCTGTTCCGCGGGCGCTGCTCTACCGCTTCCTGAAGCGCATAACCGCCCACTCCGTGAACGTGGTGACCGCCGTGGTCATGCCGGTGGATCGACTCGACTACTTCGACGAGGACGGCTACGGCGACAAGGCCGACAAGGGCTGAGTCGGTGACCTCTCACGGTCGTCAGCGCTGGACCCAACGGCCGTAGGGTCAACGACCATGCGCATACTCGTTACCAACGACGACGGAATCCACTCGCCGGGCCTCCACGCCCTGGCCGCGGCGGTCGTCGCTTCCGGGCATGAGGTGGTGGTGGCCGCTCCGTCATCGGACTGGAGCGGGGCGTCGGCCTGCCTCGGGCCGCTGGAGGATCCGAGGCGTGTGCCGGTCGAACAGGTGACCTTCCCGGTTCCGGACGGTTCGACGATGACCGGGTTCTCGGTCGGGGCGCCACCTGCCCTGATCTCGATGCTGGCCGACCTGGGCGGTTTCGGTGAACCACCGGAGATGGTCGTCGCCGGGATCAACCGTGGACCCAACACCGGGCGATCCACTCTCTTCTCCGGGACGATCGGCGCCGTCCTGACCGGTGAACGGTTCGGCTGGTCGGGTATGGCTGTAAGCCTCGATGTGGCGGTGCCGGACGGGTCCTCCCCCAACAGGTCTGATGACGGCGGTCCGGGCCGGGAAGGTCTCCGCGAGCCGCACTGGGGCACGGCGGCCGGCCTCGCCCTCCTGGTGCTTCCCTGGTTGGTGGCGGCACCGCAGCGAACCATCCTCAACCTGAATGTGCCCGATGCGCCACCGGCCGATGTCCATGGACTCCGTAGTGCCGGGCGGGCTCCGGTGGGCGGCGTGCGGACCATCATCACCGGAATCGACGATCACGGCCTGGACCTGGATCTGATTGCCAACGACCGCCCGGCACCCGAGGGCACCGACAGTGCTGAGCTCGCAGCCGGGTGGATGACCGTCACATCGCTCCTGCCCACCAGCACGGCGGGCGTGGCGCTCCCTCTGGCGGAGTGGTCGGCGGCCTGGCCGGATCTCATTGCCGAGGCCGGATCGATCGTCGGCCCGTAGCCTCCGATCCGTGGCTGTCAATCGAGCGGGTTCAGGTGACGGTGACGGGTCAGACCCGGATGCCAGGGGGTCGGTGAGCCCGTTCACCCGTTTCGCCCGGATGCACGTGTTCGGGTCGATGTCGGACGCCATGGTCACGGTCGCCCTGGCCAGCTCGATCTTCTTCTCGATAGATCCGGACGCGGCCCGGTGGCGCGTCGCCATCTACCTGGTCCTCACGATCGCCCCGTTCGCTGTGGTCACCCCCCTGATCGGTCCGTTGGTGGACAGCGTCAGGGGTGGGCGCCGCGGGATGATCCTCATCACGGTCGTGGGTCGGGGGCTCATTGCCTGGCAGATGGCCTCCAACCTCGACGGCCTGCTGCTGTTCCCGCTGGCCTTCGGCCTGCTGGTGCTCCAGAAGGGTTATTTCGTGGCCAAGAGCGCCGTGGTGCCATCCCTGGTCCACAACGAGTTGGACCTGATGGCGGCGAACGCACAGCTGGCGATGTTGAGCGCTGTGGGGAGCATGATCGGCGCTGGGATCGGCGGTATCGCACTGCTGGTGGGGCCAGCTGCTCCAACGAGGGTGGCGCTGCTCGGCTACCTGATCACCCTTGCCATGGGGTGGAGCGTGCCGACCGTTCTCGTGGCGGCCGGCCGGGCCAGCGCAGGTGAGATGGCCGCACTCCGCCAGAAGGGAATCAGGGCGGCAGCGGCTTCCATCTGGGTGTTCAGGGCGGTCGTCGGCTTCACGACATTCCTGCTGGCGTTCGAGTTCAGGGGTGGCGAAGAGGGTGTGCCCATAGACGCAGCCGGCCGTGCGGCCGGAGCGTCCACCGGCATCGTGCGCGGTGAGGATGTCCTGGGGAGTCCGGCAGCGCCGGCCTGGCACTTCGGCCTGGTCGTGCTGGCGGTGGGCATCGGGGCGTTCCTGAGCGCCACGTTGGCACCGAAGCTCCGGCGACGGTTCTCGGAGGAAATCCTCATTCGGGGAGTCCTCTTCCTGGGGGTGAGCGGAGCGGCACTGGCCACATGGCTGGGAGGGATCCCGGGTGCCGTGGTGATTGGCGGCATGGTCGCCCTCTGCAGCGGTACCGCCAAGTTGGCCTTTGACTCACTTGTCCAGCGTGACGCCCCGGGTGCGAACCACGGACGGTCGTTCGCCAGATTCGAGGGGTGGTTCCAGATGGCGTGGGCCGTCGGCGCCTTCCTGGCGGTCTTCCTGCCGTTGCCGGTGGAACACGGCTACTTCATCGTGGCCGCTGCAATGGCGGTCGCCCTGGCGTGGTTCCAACTGGGGCCCCTACCGCCCAGGACCGTCGTGACACCGGATGAACCGGACCGGCCCGATGGGCAGCTCGGGTTCTGGCGCCGGGACTGACCCTGTGGTCGCTGTGGCCTGCCTGCATCCGTGGGGGTCGGGTCGCTGTGGTCGGGCCCGGTGGTCGCCGTTACCGGTCGGGACGGGTAGGCCCACCCAGCCCACGCCGTCTGCTCAGTCCACGCCGTCCACGATGAGGACGGTGCAGTCGGCGTTGGCGTGGCGTATCGCCGCTATCGGTGCGTAGTCATCGGAATACGCGAACTTCCGGGCAGCGTTGATGTCGGGGAACTCCAAAATCACGATCCGGGTGGGTGACCAGAGGTCATCCTCGACGACGTCGATCTCTCCGCCACGGGCCCGGTACCTGCCTCCGTACTTCTGGACCATCGGGCCGACGAGGGCCTTGTACTTCTCGTAGGCCTCCGGGTTCGTGATCTTTGTGTCAACGACCACCCATGCGCTCACAGATTCTCCTGTCGGTCACGGGAGCACGGACCGCATCCCGGGAGCCGCAATCGTGGCATGTCCCGGTGGTGGCGGGCCATCCGGTCGGGTCGATGCGGGCCAGCCAGAGAACCGACGCGTGCGCCTACGGCTGGGGCGGGTCGGGCAGGTCGATGCGGGCCAGCCAGAGGCCCGGCGCGTCCACCTCCGACGGTGTCGGCAGGTTCTGGGCGCCGGCCCAGAGGCGGCCCAGGCCGTCGGTGCCGCTGCGCTCGACCACACCGGCGACGAAAGCGGAGCCCCGGTCGACCTGTTCGAGCGTGAGGTTTAGGCCGAGGATCCGCTCCACGAACCGGTCGGCGTCACCGGTGCCGACCCGGCGCCGACGAACGGCCTCGGTGACCTGCCGGTATGACCCGATGAGGGTGCCACCTATGTCGTCCATGACGTGGTCCACGTAGCCGATCACGACCGCGACCAGTGCCTCCAGGTGAGGCAGCAACGCCTCCTGCTCGGGCGAGCGGACGGCGCCGAGCACCATCTCCGGGTCAAGTGCCTCCTGGAGGCGGGCCAGGGCCTCCGGGCCGCTGGTCAGGTCGATGTCGCCCAACTGGTCCTGGAGAGCCGAACCGTCGTTGCGGAACGCCCCGGCGTGCCGACTCAGGAGGTTGGTTAGCGCTGTCCGGAGGTGGGGCACGCCGAGCACTGCATGGTGGGCGACCTCGTGCAGGCAGATCCAGAGCCTGAGATCCTCGGCCGGCAGGCTCCAGTCGGCTGCGAACGCCTCGACGTTGGGAACGATGACCAGCAGCTCGTCGTCGCCTCGGGGGATAGGCAGGTCGTACGTACCGAGGCTGCGCAGCGCCAGGCGGCCGACCATCGTGCCGGTCGTGACGCCGACCATCATCGGTGCCATGGCTGCCAGAAGGCCGGACAGCCATGCAGTGGAGGGATCCCCATCGGGATCCGTCGGGTCGATACCGAACCCGGAACCCAGGTTCATGCCCGGGTCCATGCCGGGGTCCGTGCCCGGCATCTGGGCCATCTTCGCCATGTAGGGGCGGTAGGCATCGACCGATGCCGTGGCCCAGGCCGTACGGGTCACCGGCCGCAGGCGGAGGGGGCCGCTCTGCGAGACCTGCAGCCCGGTGCGGTCGGCTATCTGCAGTTCGGCGACCCGGAGCAGTGATTCGTATTCGATCCGGACCAACGGGTCCACGTTGGGTTCGCTGCTCCCGCCTGAGGCCACGGCCATTGCGATCTGGCGAGCCGGATCAGGCCCGCCCGCGCCGCCGGCGAACGGCTGGCCGCCGGGGAAGCCCCCGGGGAGGCCCGGCATTCCACCAGCGCCCGGAAACCCGCCGCTGAACATCTCGCCGAGTACCCCGAACAGCCCTGCGGACGGGTCAGGCTGGTCGCCGGATGCGCCGGCACCCTCTGCGTCGTCGGGCTCGTAAGGGCCTCCAGGGCCGTCGTTCGGGAACTCTGGTGGATCCTCGCTGCTCACGGAGGCACTCTATGACGGTGACCAGCCCCGCCTGCCTGCACCGCACCCGCCCATGAGGGTCGTCGTGACCGGTTCCACCGGTGCGGTCGGTCGACGGGTCTGTGCCCGCCTCGCCGCCGACGGCCATGACGTGGTCGGGCTGGACCGGCGGTCCAGCGTTCCGCCGGCACCCGGGGTCGAGATCAGGGTCGTGGACCTGGCCGTCGCCGACCTGCGTGACCTGCTCGCCGGTGTCGACACGGTGGTCCACCTGGCTTCCGGGGTCACGGCCGGTGACGTGGGCGGTAACACGGGGCACGAACGGCTGGCGGTCGTGGAGAGGCTGCTGGCCGCGGCCGGTGACGTGGGGGTCGGCCACCTGGTCGTGAGGTCTTCGGCCATGGTCTACGGAGCGTGGCCCGACAACCCGGTGCCCCTGACCGAGGACGCGCCGGTGCGGCCCTGCCCGGACTTCCCGTTCGCCGTCCACCGTGCCCGCCTCGAGGAGATGGCAGCAGCGTGGGCGGATGGTGACCCGGACCGTGTGCTGTCCGTGTTGCGGCCCGCGGTGACCGTGGCCGAGGAGCGTCCCGGCGGGTTGGCCAGCGTGGTCGGCGCTGCTACTTCGATCCGGAGCAACGAAGGCGAACCGCTCGGCCAGTTCCTGCATTCCGATGATCTGGCGGACGCGGCCGTCTGCGCCGTGGCGGAGCGCTACGACGGCCCGCTGAACGTTTCGCCCGACGGCTGGATAGGCGTGGACGTGATGGCCGAGCTGGGTGGGCCGGGACCGCGACTGCGACTGCCGGGGAGCCTGGCGGCGCTGGTGGGACGGGTGCTTTTCCGGGTCGGTCTGTCGCCGGCGCCTCCCGGGGTGTTCCCCTACACGGTGCACCCGTGGGTGGTCTCCAACGACCGGCTGCGTGACCTGGGGTGGACGCCGTCGCATTCCAATGAGGAGGCCTACGTGGCCGGCCACGAGCCGGGCGTGCTGGACCGCCTGACCGCCAGGTCCAGACAGCAGCTCTCGCTGGCGGCGGCCGGACTGTTGCTGGTCTCCATGCTGGGCGTGGTCGTCTGGCTGGTGCGTCGCCCGCGTCGGCGCTGACCCCCGCCGGCCGACGTGTCCCAATACGATTGCGTCCGATGCCCGCTGGAATGTCTACCGATTCTGAGTCCGACCAGCCTGTAGGCGTGCCGTCTGCCGTTGGTGCGCCGTCTCCGGACGCCCCGGATCCGGATACCTGGCTGGGCCTCGGGTCCGACGTCCTCCCTGTCGACGAGGTCACCGGATGGGTGGGCCAGCCGGACTGCGGAGCGGTGGTGGTGTTCTGCGGAAATGCCAGGGACCACTCCGACGGGCGGGTCGGTGTGACCGCCCTTGAGTACGAGGCGTACGAGTCGCAGGTGGTTCCGCGCCTGGCTGGAGTTGTCGCCGAGGCCCGAAGCCGTTGGCCCACCCTGGCGAGGATCGCGATGCTCCACCGGGTGGGTCCTCTGGCCATTGGTGAGGCGGCCGTGGTGGTGGCCGTTTCGTCACCCCACCGTGACGTCGCATTCGAGGCCTGTCGGTGGTGTATCGACAGCCTCAAGTCGACTGTCCCGATCTGGAAGCGTGAGACGTGGGATGGCGGCGAGAGCTGGGGACTGGACGCGCAGCACATGACGGACCTGACGGGCCAGACGAGGGCCGACCGGTGAACCCGGCTGTGTTGTTCCTGCTGGGCGGGGTCCTGCTGGCTGTCGTGCTGTCGGTGGTCGTGTGGTTGTTCAGCCGGCCGAAGAACCGCGTCGAGGACCCGAACCACCTCCGCCATACGTTGCGCACCCTCCGGATGGAGTCCAGGGACCGCCCGAAGCCGGCCCACGGTGAGGGCGGCGTGCGGATCCTCGGCGACGAGGACCACGGGTCCGGCTCCATCGACGGCCAGCTGGACGGCTAGGAACACCTCATGGCCCGCGACCTGGCGATCGACCTCGGAACTGCCAACACGTTGGTCTACGCCCGCGGGGAGGGCGTCGTGCTGGCGGAGCCATCGGTTATCGCGATCAACGAGCGCACCGGTGAGGTCCTGGCCCTCGGCGAGGAGGCCTGGCAGATGATCGGGCGGACCCCGACGCACGTGGTGGCGAAGCGGCCCCTCCGCAAGGGCGCCATAACCGACTTCGACGTGACCCAGCGCATGGTGCGACTCCTGATGCAGAGGGTCGGCGTCAGCCGGTTCAACCGACCCAAGGTGCTCATCTGCGTGCCGTCGGCGATCACGGCGGTCGAACGGCGGGCGGTCACCGATGCGGCACGCAGTTCGGGGGCGGCCGACGTGCAGCTCATCGAACAGCCGATAGCAGCGGCGATCGGGGCGAACCTTCCGATCAGCGAGCCGATCGGCAGCATGGTCGTTGACATCGGGGGCGGAACCTCGGAGTCGGCGCTGCTCTCGTTGGGCGGGGTGGTGGTCCTCGAGGCGGTCAGGGTCGGATCGTTTGACATAGACGCTGCGATCCAGACCTATGTACGTCGGGAGTACGGGCTGTCCATAGGTGAGCGCACCGCCGAGGAGATCAAGGTCCACATCGGGTCGGCGGCACACACCCCCGACGAGGTCCGGGCCGAGGTGAAGGGCCGGGAGCTCATGAGCGGCCTTCCCAAGACCGTGGTTCTGACCCCGGTGGAGATCCGTCAGGCCATCGAGGAGCCGGTGACCGCGATTGTCGAATCGGTGTTGACCTGCCTGTCCCAGGCTCCCCCGGAACTCGCCCAGGACCTGCTCGCGCAGGGCATCTGCCTCGTGGGGGGCGGAAGCCTTCTTCGTGGTCTGGATGTCCGGCTGACCGAGGAGGCCGGGGTCCCCGTGATCCACGTGGACACGCCAATGGAGTGCGTGGTGAACGGCGCAGGCCAGTGCATCGAGTCGTTCGACGCGATGCGTGCGATGTTCATGGACAGTCGTCGGTAGTACCCGGTCCGAGTAGGTCCTCGGCGGCCTGGCGGACCTGCCAGTCGCGGTCATCCAGCGAGAGTTTCAGGGCAGCCTCGACGTCGTCACCCTCGAATGCTGCGAGGGCCAGGACGGCCCGGCGTCTCACGGCTGGTCGGTCCCTGAGGCCACCCAGCACCGCCAGACGGCCCCGCTCGTGGCCGAGTGCACCGAGGGCGGCCACGGCGGCCTCCCTGCAGAGAGCGTCCTCGTGACCGCCGGGTTCCGGCCCGGCTATCCCTACGAGGACGTCGACGGTCGCTTCGGCGATATCCGGAAGTTCCCCGGCCGCCCAGCAGGCCACCTCCACGACGGAGTGGTCGCCGTCGCCCAGACAGGCCAGCAGGAGTCCTGTAGGTGCCGTGGTGTGCCCGGTGATGTCGTTCCAGTTCGCATGTGCCCGGTCCGAACCGCCGGAGTCAGGTCTGGCGGCCGGCAGCGCTCGGGCTGGCGGGCTGGTGGACTGCCTTCTCTCTCTGTGAGGCCGACCCCCTCACGCCCTGCTGC
>JAAZXC010000042.1 GCA_014240365.1 Acidimicrobiales bacterium
ACCCACACAGTCTTCCGTGCGGGGAGAGGAGGCAATCTGGCCGGCTTTACAGCCATCCCAGGGCACCATCTCGAGCACGTCGAGGGGACAAGCCCGCACGCACTGAGTGCAACCAATGCAGGTGTCGTAGATCTTGACGGCGTGGGACATGTGCCCGGTGCGAACAAACACTTGTGCAAAACGTACCTGCCCCTCATCCCCCAGAGACAGCAGCCGTCACCGTTGTTAACGACCGAGCCATCCAAGGCGAGGGAATCAGAGGGCTTACTCGTAAGATGCAGCGTCCCGTTGTCCCGTTGCCACGGCCATGTCCCAGGAAGCGATCCTTGAGAAAGTCCGATCGATCGTCGCGGAGCAGCTCAGCGTCGATGCCGGTGAAGTGAAGCCGGAATCCAACTTCCAAAACGACTTGGGTGCTGACTCGCTCGACACCGTGGAACTCGTGATGGCATTGGAAGAAGCCTTCGATATCGAGATCCCCGACGAATCCGCAGAAGGCATCCTCACCGTTGGTGACGCCGTCGAGCCCATCTACGCCGGTTCGGCTGGTTCGCCCGATTCAGCTGGCCCCGTGACCAGCTGAGCCAGGCCCGACCACGACAGCCGCCCACCCGATCCGCAGCCGCCCACAACCGCAAGCCCCCGCACCAGGAGAACCGCCATGACCACCACAGAGCCGATGCCCAGCGAAGAGATAACCGAGGAGACCTTCGACTTCCGGTCATACGCCAACGACCCGGATCGCATCTCCGAATTCTCGGTATACAACGATGACGTGACGTCCCTCATCCACGCGGTGGAGGACAACGCCGACGCCATCTTCACGTGGGGCTACGACAAGGGCGAGCGGGCCCGACTGGACAAGCTCTACGAGAAGGCGAAGGTCTCCCAGTGGAACGGCCAGACCGACCTGGACTGGTCGATCGACGTGGATCCGTACAAGGTGCTCTCCCCGGCCGACCCCGCCGAGGTGGCCTACTTCGCCGAGAACCCGGAGTCTCCCCTCTACAAGTTCGGTGAGAAGGAGTGGGAAGAGGTGGGGATCGAGTCGATGAACTGGAGCCTCAGCCAGTTCCTGCACGGGGAGCAGGGCGCCCTGGTCTGCACCGCCAAGATCGTCGAGACCGTCCCGTGGATCGACGCCAAGTACTACGCCGCCACCCAGGTGGTCGACGAGGCGCGCCACGTCGAGGTGTTCTCCCAGTACCTGGACCAGAAGCTGGGCGGCATCAAGTACCCGGTCAACACCCACCTCGGCTCACTGCTGGACGACATCATCCAGGACAGCCGCTGGGACATGACCTACCTCGGGATGCAGATCATGGTGGAGGGCCTGGCCCTTGCCGCCTTCGGCTTCATGCAGCAGACCACCGAGGAGCCGCTGCTCAAGAAGCTGCTGCGCTACGTGATGGCCGATGAGGCACGCCACGTGGCCTTCGGCGTCCTCAGCCTCCAGGAGGTGTACCAGGAGCTGACCGCGGCCGAGCTACGTGACCGCCAGGAGTTCGCCTTCGAGGCAGCCCTGCAGATGCGGGACCGGTTCATGCGCCAGGAGGTATGGGAGCGCATGGGCGTCGACGTGAAGGACATGGTCAAGTTCACGCTGGCGATGCCCGACGAGCTACGCATCTTCCAGAAGATGCTGTTCTCCAAGATCGTGCCGAACTGCAAGAAGCTGGGCCTGCTGGACGCTGGCGACGGCTGGCTGCGCGACCGGTTCACCGACATCGGCGTGATCGAGTTCGAGAACTGGGTCGACACGGTCGACGAGTACGACGACCTGGACGAGGTAGCAAAGGACCGGGCGCTGGCCGAAGGCTGAACCCCGACGCCTATTCAGTCCCCGTTGACCACCTGCTCGTGGTGGCGGATCACCTCGTCGATCACGAACCGCAGGAACTTCTCGCTGAACACGGGATCCAGGCCGGCCGCCTCGGCCTGCTCGCGCATGCGTTGAACCTGCTGAGCCTCACGGTCGGGATCAGCGGGCGGTAGGCCCACGAGGGCCTTGTGGGCGCCGACCTGGGTGGTGACCCTGAAGCGTTCGGCCAGCAGGTGGACGAGGGCGACGTCGATGTTGTCGATGCTCGACCGAAATCCGTCGAGGACCTCGTCGTGATCCATGGTCCACATGCCCTTCCCGTTAGTCCACCCTGACCAGACATCCCAACCTGTCACACAGGCTGTCGACCCGACCAGCTCTCTTGACCAGCATCCCGACCAGTCTCCGGCCCGTCATCTGCTCGGCTGGCCGGAACGCGACCCTCATACGTCGGGACCCGAGCAGCGTAGGGCCTGGGACGCTATGGCCTGGGGCGAGAAAGCCTGAGCCTCCCAACTAGTCTCGCCGCACCCGCTGACCCGACCGCCCTGGATCCGGTCGGGACCTACCTGGTCCAGGGCGGTTCATCGGCCCGACAATCGGAAGCACGTCTCAGAAGGAGGCCCCACATGGAGATACCCCTGACCATCGCAGACCACCTACGGCGAGCCGAGGTCGTCTACGGCGACCGGATCGCCATTATCGACGAGCCCGACCAGGTGGCGTCTCCCCTCCCCGACCTGACATACGCACGCACCGCCGAACTGTCCCGGGCAATGGCAGCCGGCCTCGACGCCATGGGCCTCGACATGGGAGCCCGGGTGGCGATGGTGAGCCACAACGCCGCCCGGATGCTGGTGTTCCTGTTTGGAACCAGCGCCTTCGGACGTGTCGGCGTGCCGATCAATTTCCGCCTGAACGTCGAGGAGGTCCAGTACATCGTGGACCACTCGGGCGCCGACGTCCTGCTCATGGACCCCGAACTGGAAGCCGACCTGGGCGACGTGAAGGTGAAGCACCGGTTCCTGAACGGCGAGGAGTCCGATTCGTTGTTCCTCGAGGGCGTCGAGCCTCGCCCCTGGACCCCGGACGAGAGTTCCACCGCCACCATCAACTACACCAGCGGCACGACGGCCCGTCCGAAAGGCGTCGAGATGACGCACCGGAACCTCTGGCTGAACGCAGCCGTGTTCGGATGGCAGACCAGCGTGAACGACCGGGACGTATACCTCCACACGCTGCCGATGTTCCACTGCAATGGCTGGGGAATGCCCTACGCCGTCACTGCCATGGGTGGAAAGCACATCGTGCTCCGCAAGGTGGACGGCCCAGAGATCCTCCGGCGCATCGAGCAGCACGGGGTGACCCTGCTGTGTGGCGCACCGGCGGTGATCAGCGCCGTGCTCGACGCCGCAGCGGACTGGGACGGCCCGATTCCCGGAACCGGGACGATGCGCATCGTGGTGGCAGGAGCGCCGCCACCCACGCAGACGATCGAACGTGTCGAGACCGAGCTGGGCTGGGAGTTCATCCAGATCTATGGACTGACCGAGACCGCCCCCCTGCTCACGATGAGCCGCAGCCGTTACGAGTGGGATGACGACACCCCTGCCGAACGTGCCGTGAGATTGTCGCGCGCCGGTGCACCCGCCCTCGGCGTGACCATGTCGACCTCAGCGGACGGCGAGCTGCTGGCCCGCTCCAACCATGTGCTGAAGAGCTACTGGGCCCAGCCGGAAGCCACGGCTGCGGCGCTGGTCGACGACTGGTTCCACACCGGCGACGGTGGGGTGATCCACGATGACGGCTATGCCACGATCACGGACCGCAAGAAGGACGTGATCATCTCAGGCGGCGAGAACGTGTCATCCATCGAGGTCGAGGACACCTTGTTCTCGCACCCGGCGGTGGCAGAGGTGGCCGTCATCGGCGTGCCCGACGAGAAGTGGGGCGAGACGATCAAGGCACTCGTCGTGCTGGCCGACGGTGCATCCACCGACGAGCGGGCACTCATAGACCACTGCCGGGAGATCCTGGCCCACTTCAAGTGCCCCACATCGGTGGAGTTCCGCGACGAGCTGTCCCGGACGGCCACCGGCAAGCTCCAGAAGTTCAAGCTGCGTGCCCCCTACTGGAGCGGCATGGAGAAGCAGATCAACTAGCCGGGCCCGATCTGGCCGCCGGTCCCCGTCGTCTGGGCAGGAGAGGCCCCGGACGGGCCCACGCCGGGTGGCCAGGACCGACCTTGAACGAGGCAGTCGCATGGGCAAGTCTGTCCCATGGACGATTCCCGGCTCGAGGGTGGCCGCCGCCTCATGTGGGTGGTCAAGGGGGCCCTGGCAGCCACCCTCCTGGCCGGCCTGCTGTTTCCAGGCATTCCCGGTGTAGCCGGCAAGGGCTGGCCTGAGCGGTGCGTCGGCTACCCCATCTCGGCCCTGGTGGTTCCTGCCATATGGGTGCTCCGGGGGCGACGTGGGCGGTACCCGTACCTGGCCGACGCTCTGCTGGTCGTCCCCTTCGTCCTGGACCTGCTGGGCAACCTGGTGAACCTGTTCGACACCGTGGAGCAGTTCGACGACGTACTCCACTTCGTGAACTGGACATTCCTGGTCGCCGCACTGGTCCTCTTCATGGCCCCGGCCGGGCTGGCCCGCTGGAACCTCGTGCTCATGGGATCCGGGTTCGGGGCACTGGCAATCGTCGCCTGGGAGGGCGTGGAGTGGATAATCCAGGAGATGGGCACCACCGGCCTGCAGCTCACCTACGACGACACGGTCGGCGACCTGGTGCTGTCCACTGCCGGCGGGATGCTGGGTGCCCTGGTGACGGCCAGCATCCTGACCCGGAGCCCCGTCACGTCGCCTGACGCCTGAGTCGCCAGTCTCTGGGTCCAAGACCCGTCTCTCGTGGTCGATACCGTCACCATCTGGACCATGGGTTCCGGTCTGTTCCCGCTCATGGCATCATCGTGACAGGTTCCCGGGCATCCGGGCACTGCAGAAACAGACCCGCGGGACAATCCAACCATCATGTCCGACCACATTCCGATCGCCGACGAGTTCCTCGCAGCCAACCGGGCATTCGCCGTCAACTTCCCCGATGCGGGCCTCCAGGTCGAACCGACCCGCCATGTGGCCGTAGTGGCCTGCATGGACTCCCGTATGGACATGTTCCAGCTCCTCGGCCTCGGCCACGGCCAGGCCCACGTGGTCCGCAACGCCGGGGGAGTCATCACCGACGATGTCATCCGTTCCCTCTGCCTGTCACAACGGTTCCTGAAGACCCGTGAGATCGTCCTGATCCACCACACCGACTGCGGCCTGGAAAGGGTCACCGAGGATTCCTTCCGGTCCGAGCTCCAGAAAGAGTTGGGTGTGACCCCACCGTGGGTGGTGGAGGCGTTCACCGATCCGCATGCCAGCGTGCACCAATCGATGCAGCGACTGCACCTGTCGCCCTTCCTGCCCTACAAGGACCACATCCGGGGCTTCGTCTACTGCGTGACCACGGGCCTACTCGACGAGGTCACGATCGAACTGGCGGAGACGCTCGGCTGATCCGCTCGGCCGGAACCCACCCACCTGGCTGAAACCCACCTGTCGTGCCGGTCCCTATACGCCCTGCATGGTCGAGGTTGCTCGCGTGACCGGTGGCACCTACCCTTAAATCAAGCTATCCAACAACGGATGGCCCTCGGCAGTGGCGACTACCGCCCTCCGGGAAACCGATAACAACTCTTGGAGGGTTTTATCTATGAACAAGAGCAAGTTTCTTAAACTTCTCGCCATGTTCCTCACAATCGGTGTCGTCGCCGCAGCATGCGGTAGCGACAGCGACGGGGACGACGCAGCTCCTGCCACCACGGCAGCAGCTCCTGCCACCACGGCAGCCGCACCGGCCACGACCGCTGAGGTCGAGGTAGTCCAAAGCGGCAGCCTCCTCGACACCGTGCAGGCACGTGGCACCCTCAACTGTGGTGTCAGTGGCTCCGCAGTCGCCTTCTCAGAGACCCAGGCTGACGGCTCGGTCACCGGCATCGACGCCGACTTCTGCCGTGCAGTGGCCGCCGCCGTCCTCGGCGACGCCGGTGCGGTCAACTTCGTGGCCCTGACGGCCTCAGAGCGCTTCACCGCCGTTCAGACCGGCGACGTGGACGTCCTGATGCGTAACACCACGTGGACGCAGAGCCGTGACAGCTCGGTGGGTATGGACTTCGGTCCGACCACCTACTACGACGGCCAGCAGTTGATGGCCCGAGTCAGCGACGGCTTCTCGGGTTCCAGCACGGTCGCCGACACCGACGGTTCCGTGGTTTGCACCAACGTCGGAACAACCACGGAGAAGAACATCGCCGAGGCCGCCCTGCTTGCCGGTGCCGAGATCACATTGCTCGGCTTCGAGACAAGCGACGAGGTGTACGAGACCTTCATCGCCGGTGGCTGTGACATCACCACCACTGATGGTTCGGCGCTCGTGGGCCGCAAGGCCAAGCAGCAGCCCGCCGATCAGGAGTGGGTGATCTTCCCGGCCACTCCGATCTCCAAGGAGCCGCTCGGCCCGACCTACGGTCAGAACGACTCGGCCTGGGCCGATGCGGTCAACTGGACCGTCTACTCCATGATCATCATGGACGAGTACGGCGTCACCTCCGCCAACATCGATGCCACGTGCGCTACGGCCGAGGCCGAGGTAGCACGTCTGTGCGGCGGCGATGGTGAACTCCAGACCGCAATGGGTCTGTCCGCGGACGCCTTCCGCCAGGTGATCAAGCAGGTCGGAAGTTACGGCGAGGTCTACGACCGCAACTTGAACCCGGTAGGCCTGTACCGCGATGGCAGCGCCAACGCCGGCTGGCTCGATGGCGGCCTCATCTACTCGCCACCGGCTCGCTAGGACCCGGTAGCCAGAAGTTGACAGGTCGGTCGATCGAGTACTGACCGACACGTGAAGGTCCCGAGGTTGGAGGTGCAAACCACCTCCGGCCTCGGGACCTTCCGCGTGGCAGGCTGTCTCATGCCGAGGCGCCAGCCAGACCAGCCACACACTCCCGCATACTTCTCAATCACCCACCCACTGAAGCCCTGACTCAACGGCGAGCATGACGACCTCTGACAACACCTCATCTTCGGAGTCTCCGGGCAGCAGCGCACCGAGCACGCTCGTCGCTGCGTCGGCCCGCACACCGTTGTGGCGTGACGTCGTCGTCCTGAAGTGGGTCACACAGGTATTCCTCCTCGCCGTGGTGCTCAGCGCCATGTGGTTCCTGGCCAGCCAGGCCGGGGACAACCTTCGGGCACGGAACATCAACACCGACTTCGACTTCCTCGAACGCCCAGTCGACATCCAGCTCGGTGAGGGAATCGACACCCACCCCGACACGGGTGGACGGGCCCTCTGGGCTGCAATGGTCAACACCCTGCGCCTATCCGTTGCCGGCATTATCTTTGCCACTGTCCTGGGTGTGATCGTCGGCCTGGCCCGCCTCTCAGACAACTGGCTGGTACGTCGCATCGCCTCCGGGTGGGTCGAGATGCTGAGGAACATTCCGCTCCTGGTGCAGATGATCGTCTACTACTCGACCATGACCGCTGCGTTGCCGCGACTCGGTCTCGACGCCGGCCCCATCAACGGCTGGCTCCACGTCTCCAACAAGGGCATCTCGATGCCCCGCGTCCACATCGCCGACGGCTTCTACCAGTGGGCGGTAGTCGTACTCATCGGTGCGGTGGCCGCTCACTTCGTCCGCCGCCACCGTCAACGGATCCAGGACGAGACCGGTGCCAACGCCTCACCGATCCTGTGGGCGCTCGGAACCGTCGCCCTGTTCGGGCTGGTCGGGCTGGTCGTCCATCCTGCGTTCTTCTGGCTGGGGGCCGTCTTCGGCGCCATTGCCGACCTGCTCGACTCGCTCCCCAACGCCGTCCCACAGCTACTGTTATCCGCCATCGCTGTCGGCTTTGCCACCACCTGGATCAGCCGCTTCGTTTCCGACCACCGCAGCGCCCGCGGGCACCTGTCGCTCACCGATGACGACTGGTTTCGGATTGCCTTTACCGCACTGGTGTCGCTGGTGCTCGTATACGTCGCGGTCCGGTGGACCGGCCTATCGTCGTGGATCCTGAACAGTGGCCGCGACCTGTTCGGAGTCCTGGAGGCGAAATTCGACGTCGACGGGGCAGCCCGCCCGTTTGACGCCATGCGGCCCGACATCGTCCAGAAGGCCAAGTTTCCGAACTACGGAAAGAACGGTCTGACCATGTCGATCGGCTTCGCCTCCGTGTTCTTCGCCGTCGTGTTCTACACCTCTGCATTCATCGGCGAGAACGTTCGAGGCGGCATCCTGGCCGTGTCCAAGGGCCAAACCGAGGCGGCCAAAGCCGTAGGCCTCGGCCGTGGACAGATCCTCCGGCACGTGGTACTCCCCCAGGCCCTTCGGGTCATCCTGCCGCCGACCGGCAATCAGTACCTGAACCTGGTCAAGAACACCTCGCTTGCGGTCGCGGTCGGCATGAGCGACATAGTCCAGGTCGGCACCACGGTGTTCAACCAGACCGGCAGAACCCTGCCCGTGGTGGCCATCTGGATGCTCTTCTACCTGAGCTGTTCTCTGACTATTTCGGTGGTCGTCAACTGGTTCAATGTCCGCATGCAACTGGTGGAGCGGTAGATGGGAGGGTTCGGTATCGGAAGCAGGAACTCGGCGGTGGTGCCGTCTGCGAATGTCCCGATCGCTGCGCCACCCGAAGTTCTGAAGTTGCCGCCGCGTGAGTGGGTGAAGGCGAACCTCTTCTCGAGCCCATTCAACTCCGTACTCACCCTCCTAACCACGGTTGTCCTACTGGCCATTTTCCGCGGCTTCCTGGCGTTCGTCTTCGATCCGGTCCGCCAGTGGGACAGCACGGCGACGAACCTGCAGCTGTTCATGACCCGGGCCTACCCCGATGATCAGTACATCCGCATCTGGTTCTGCGTCGCCGTCATCTTGATCCTCACGGGCGTGTCGATGGCTGTATGGCGGGCCGGCTCGACGATGCCTGTGGCGGCAATCGGACACAAACTCCTGGGCACCGGCGCCCTCCTCGTCCTTCTCGCCCTCCTCGCTCCGTTCAGTGCATCGGCGACCATCCAGTGGCTGGTCGCCGCATTGGCCGTGGCTGCTACTGGGGAGGTCCTACGCCGCTCCCCCGGCAAGGGCGAAGACGAACGAACGGTCAGCACGCTGACAGTGTTGGTGATCGCTCTGGCCGGCCTTGTGGCCTCGTTGTGGGTGGTCCCCTACGGCCACCACACCTACATAGCGAACCGCGTCCCGAGAGTGTTGGCCGAACCCGGCACGGTGGCGCTGACCACCAAGTTGCCGTGGACGGTCATGCTGCTCATCGTCGTTACGGCCTACTTCGCGGGGCGTCTGATGCGGGATCGTCTGCCTGCAAATCCGATACGGGCCACCCTTATGGTGTTGTGGCTCCTTGCACCGCCCGTGCTCGTCTACCTGGTGCTACGGGACCCGGATTTCGACATAGGCCACGTAGTCGGCACCGACCTGCCGATCTTCCTCGCCTACGCCACCGGCGGAGCGGCCCTGCTCTCGTGGCTCACCCGTCCGTCGACCGGTGAGGCCGGTCGAATCATCGCCGTGCTGATCCTGCTGGTCGGCTTCTGCACGTTCCTTACGCCGATGCGAATGGTCGTGCGGATCGACATGCTCATGCTTGCCGTCTTCGCCCTCGCAGCACCGACGTTCGCCGGCGGTCCCCGGGCTCGGAAACGCTACGCCGTCGGCTGGTTGGGCGTACTGGGCGTGGCGTCGTGGCTGATCACGTCAATCAACACCCCGTCCACCGTCGAGGTCCCGGGGGGGTTCTTCATCGGCGGCCTGTCGATCACCCTGATGGTGGCGGTCTTCACCATCCTGTTCTCGTTTCCCCTGGGAATTGGCCTGGCGCTCGCCCGCACGTCGAGCATGCCCATCTTCCGGCACCTGTCGACTGGTTTCATCGAGATCGTGCGGGGCGTACCGCTAATCACGATCCTGATCTTCTTCTCGATCATGGTGCCCCTCTTCCTTCCCACGGGGATGCATCTGGACGAGGTCACCGCCGTGATCATCGGCTACGTCCTGTTCTCGTCGGCATACCTTGCCGAAAACGTACGGGGGGGCCTGCAGTCGGTGACCCGGGGACAGCACGAGGCGGCCGATGCGGTCGGCATGACCACAGCCCAAAAGACGGTGTTCATCGTCCTGCCCCAGGCGCTACGAGTTTCCATCCCGCCGTTGGTGGGGCACTGCATCGGAGTGTTCAAGGAGACCTCCCTGCTGGCCATCATTGGCGTGTTCGACCTGCTCTACATCGCCCGGATCGTGATTCCGGGCCAGACCGAGTTCATGGGGAGCGCCAGAGAGAACCTTCTCTTCGTGTCCGTGATCTACTGGATCTTCGCTTACCAATTGTCCAAGGCCAGCCAGCGCCTCGAGCGGCGCACCGGGCTGGGCGAGCGCTAGCGGCCTCTCACGGGGCCTATGAGGTGATGTCATGACCGATGCAACACCAGCCGAGCCAACCGCCGGCCAGATCCGAGACCTGTCCAGAGGCCGCGACATGATCGTGTGCGAGGACGTGTCGAAGTGGTACGGCGACTTCCAGGCCCTCGACAAGGTCTCGGCAACCATCAAGGAGCAGGAGGTCGTGGTGGTGCTCGGGCCCTCCGGCTCCGGGAAGTCGACGTGGATCCGGTGTATCAACCGCCTCGAAATCCACCAGGAGGGACGCATCGTGGTCGACGACGTGGAGCTCACCAACGACCTGCGCAACATCGAGAAAGTGCGGTCCGAGGTCGGGATGGTGTTCCAGCAGTTCAACCTGTTCCCCCACCTGAACATCCTCGACAACGTGAGCCTGGCCCCCATCTGGGTGCGCAAGAAGCCGCGGGCTGAGGCCGAGTCTCAGGCCATGGCCCTGCTGGAGCGCGTCGGTATCCCCGAACAGGCCCAGAAGTACCCGGGCCAGCTGTCGGGTGGGCAGCAGCAGCGGGTGGCCATCGCCCGGGCCCTTGCCATGGAACCCCGGATCATGCTGTTCGACGAGCCAACCTCGGCCCTTGACCCGGAGATGATCAAGGAGGTGCTGGACGTCATAAAGACGCTGGCCCTCTCCGGCATGACGATGATGGTCGTGACCCACGAGATGGGGTTCGCCAAGGAGGTCGCCGACCGACTCATCTTCATGGAGGGTGGACAGATCGTCGAAGAGAACACGACGGAGCTGTTCTTCTCTAACCCGACCGAGGACCGTACAAAGCTGTTCCTGTCACAGATTCTCTAGAGCGGGACACAAAACCCAACACAAGTTCCCAGCCCTCTCGGCGCAACATCCGCCGACACAGGGACATGAGATTGACATGGGAACCACACAGAACACCGCCGCTCTCTACCTCCGCAAGTCGTCACTCGACGACCGGTCCGGGGACAACCGGAGCATCACCGACCAGCGCCATGACCTGGAGCGCCTAGCCGAGAGGCACGGGCTCCAGATCGTGGCCGAGCACGAGGAGAAGGTCGGCACCCCACCCCCCTCAGGGGAGGGGTGCCAGACTCAGAGCGTGAACAAGGTCCTGACGGGTGTGGTTGCTCTGGCGCTGTTTGCTGCTGGCTGTAGCGGAAGCAGCGATTCTGAAGAACTTGCACAGCTCCGCGCAGAACTTGACGCATTAAAGGAACAGGTCGCGACCACGACTGGTGCACCGACCACGACTGATGCACCGACAGTTGAGCCACCGACCACGACCGGTGCACCGACCACGACCGGTGCACCGACCACGACCGATGCACCGACAGTTGAGCCACCGACCACGACTGATGCACCGACAGTTGAGGCAACTACCGCGATGACATCCGATTTGGCCTGGAAACCCGGCACTTATTTGGCGCGTCATTGTGAAGGATCTACAGACTCCGGATTTGTCACGGAAGTCTTGGATCAGGACTTCCTCGACGGCCATGGAGTCAAGGAAGTCGTGGATCAGGACTGCCGATCCGGATCCGAGATGGACATAAAGATGAGCGCAGAAGTCGTTGTGCAACCCGAATCCTCCGAGCAGGCCTACGGGGTCTCCCAGTACGTACGAATCTTCGATTTCATGGACGACAACCCAAACACTGGCCAATTTGGCCTTTGGGGTCAGTGGATTGGTTCACACGGTGCCCATCCCAATGGCCACTTCAACTCGATTGAAGGCGGACTATTCATCCAGGACAAGATGGGTCGCAGCAGGTTCCCTAAGTACATGGCTTCGGCGGCTACCCATCTTTACTCGGCTGTCAGTGACACTGGGGGAGGTTGGGGCTTTTACGAACGCCGAATTGATTGCTCGATGTTCGGCCGGGTAACGCTGTCTAATCGGATGATCGTTCCTCCGAACCTGATCGCCTTCGATGCTGATCAGGAGACACACGACGATGAAGGCGGCATCTTCGTAGGAACCTCGTGGGTTGCGTTGCCAATGATCGGCGGGGCAGCCCGGGTCGACAACCAACCCCACGGTCTTGATGGTGGCCTAATGACCTGGACGTTCATCATTGACGCTGCGAACTACAGCGGCCCGCTCATTGGTTATGCACCGGAGCATTGGTCTCGACGGATCGACCGCTTTAACGCCATGGAGATCCTCGACGACGTTTACGAGTGGAACCCGTCGGATGCAATCGCCGAGACGTTAATGGCGTACATCGATGGTGAAGTGTCGACGGAGGATCTTCACACAGCGATTGCTGATGAAGATTGGTACGGAGGTCCAGCCAACGGTAAGGACTTTGGAGCCCCCCATTGGGTTCGACCAGAGGACACTCTCGGTTTCGCTCCGGCAGACAGTTACATCCCGACAGGCATCGAGATGCCAGGGATTCCCTCTTTCGAAATCGAAGGATCCGATGGACGGACGTTCCTCAAGGTCTTCCCTCCCCAGATCCCAAATGCGGTCGATCGGGAACCGTTCGTCCTGAATGTTCAGTCCTTCGATGTTGATCTCTACAACCACTTTCTCGGCACCTTCCAATCTGGTGGAGTCTTTTCCGACGCAGATTTTGAAGGTCTCGGCATTCCCATGCAGGTGGAGAGGTGGGACGAAGCCCCATGGGCTGGCATTGAGTATGTGCATCCATCCGAGGGAAATCTGGTGCTCCGGGTCCCACTCCTGCCCTTTAACGAGAGCGGCGAGACCAACATCGTCTTCAACTGGGGTGGTGTGCAGCAGGACAAACGGGGTTGGTCCTCCTACTACGAAATCATCGAAGGCGTTGCCGTCGCAGTCTCTGCCGCCGAGGTGCCCGCTGAACTCCTCAGCCTCGAGTACGGGACTCGACCCGATACCACCAGCCTGATGAGGAACGAGAATCCAACGACAAGGCTTGACTCAAGTTGTTACACCTGCGAGGACCCGACCGGCTGCGACGACACTGAATACAAGACGGTGCTGGACGATGGCAGTCAAATCACGTATCGGTGGTATCGCTTCAGGGACCAACCGGTGTTTCACCATCTCCGCATCGAGTACCCGGACGCGTATTCCGACGCAGTCCTCGACGACCTTCAGGTGGTCATCGAGACCATGCACAGCGAGTGGGGCGGCACTCACACACTCCTGGAGCGTCCTACCGGGGTCAATCCACTTCACCTCGCCGAAGTTGACCACGGTCTATTGGTGGAACCTCCGGCCGGGAAGGAGAACGGCTGGGTACCCATCGTCCTCGAAGTCGAACTCCCCGACGGGACCTGGCAGGAGGAAATCGATTTCCGTGAGAGCGGCGGCACGAATTGGAACGATTACTAGAGCGAAAATGTCCGGGACAACACAGGCTGGGTTTGGGTTTAAGTAGTGCGCCCCCTAGGACCTGTCACCAATCCGGAACACCTGCCTGTGTTGAGGCAGAGGCTCAGGCAGGCAGCCCAAGGGCCACCGTCACGTACGTGCTGGGCAACATCGAGGCCCCTAAGTGCAGATACGCGCAGGCGTCCCACCTTTGAGGGTCGATTTGCGTCTGGGGTATGTAGAGTTACTGGTGAGAGGCGTGACTGCGCCCCAGCGAACGGTGTTTCAGCCCCCTATTTGGGAGTTATCCAACCGCTCAGGGGTAGGCGGAGCGTCTCTCTCCACCGTTTTGGGATGGGTCCACTTCGGAGCCCGTAGCTGTAGATCCGCATCTGGGGCATCGTAGAAACATGGTTTCGTCATGAACAACGAACATGGGCGGCAGCGAACGCCTCCAGATGCAGATTCAGGCAGGCGGACTGGGTTCGACCAGTTCCGCCATGAGATCCGCCGTCGGGGACAGGTGGTGGCCCCATTCGCGAGTTCTGCTTGAGTGGCACGCACCCTCCCCAGAACAGGTCAGGTCTTATTTCGAGGGTCCAGCGCTCATTTCAAGAACCGCTATCACGCTCAGTGCAAGACGACGATCGAACCGTCCTGCATCACCGTCGACCATGAAGTGGACGTGACAGTCGACCAGTCCGGGCCTGCCACCGTGCCGGCACAACCCCCGGTGGGACGCTGTCGTAGGGTTCGGAGCATGGGAATCACGGTTTCACAGTTGACGGGAGTAGTGGGTGCCCGGATCGACGGGCTGGACCTGGGGCCCGACATGGACCCGGCGGAGGTTGCCGACCTGCGGAGTGCCCTGGTTACCCACGAGGTTGTCGTTGTACCCGGCCAGACCCTCTCTCCGGGCGAACAAGCAGGGTTCAGCCACCTGTTGGGTGGGTTCTCGCCGGTCCCGTTCGTGCAGCCGGTGCCGGAGCATCCCGAGGTGATCAAAGTCGTCAAGGAGGCCTCCGAGTCCGCGGCATTCAACTTTGGCGGGGTGTGGCACAGCGATTTCTCATTCCTGGATGCCCCGCCGGCATTCACGATCCTGCACGCGCTGGACGTGCCCGCTGTGGGAGGCGACACGGTGTGGGCGTCTATGACCGCAGCCCAGGAGGCACTGGAGGTAGCTGACCGGGAGCGCCTGGAGGAGATCACGTGTGTGCACTCGGCTAGTGCCTCCTACTCGCCCGCCCAGCAGAAACTGCATGCTGGCTTGTCAGGCATGGACATCCGGACATCGGAATCCGCCGAGGAGACCCGGGATCACCCGCTGCTGTGCACCCACCCTGAAACCGGCAGGCGCAGCCTGTACTTCAACGGAACGTACGTGCGTGGCCTGAGGGGACCGGGAGTCGGGGATGGCACAGAATCGGGGGCCGCAGAGGAGAAGCGCCTGCTGCGATGGCTGCACGACTTCACTACCCATATCCGGTTCACGTGCCGGCATCGTTGGTCGAATGGCGACGTCGTGCTGTGGGACAACCGTTCGACCCAGCACCTGGCGTTGAACGACTACCCCGGTCAGCGCCGGGAACTCCACCGAACCACGGTCGCCGGCACCGAGCCGACGGCCTGAGGACCTAATCAGCAGGGCGGCATGTCTCAGTCGTCGCGGAGGAGCTCGATGAGCGAGCTGGTGTCCCAACGGCCGTGGCCCTCCCGCTGGAGGCGTGCGTAGAACTGGTCGACCATGGCGGTGACCGGCAGGGTGGCGCCGATGCGCTCCGCCTCGTCGAACACGATGCCGAAGTCCTTGCGCATCCAGTCCAGGGCGAAGCCGTGGTCGAAGTGGCGGTCCAGCATGGTGCGGGCCCGGTTCTCCATCTGCCATGAACCCGAGGCGCCCTGGCTGATGGCGGCGAGCACCTTGTCGGTGTCCAGACCGGCCCTGCGCGAGAAGTCCAGGGCCTCGGCAAGGCCCTGTATGAGGCCGCCGATGCAGACCTGGTTGACCATCTTGGTGAGCTGGCCGCTACCCACCTTGCCAACCAGCACGATGGCCTTCGCATAGGAGTCGATAAGGGGTTCGACGGTGGCGAACACGTCCGGGTCACCGCCACACATGACCGATAGTTGTCCGTTCTGAGCCCCGGCCTGGCCGCCAGAGACCGGTGCATCCACGAAACCGACGCCGATCTCTGACGCGACGGTGGCGATCTCCCTGGCGACCTCGGCTGACGCCGTGGTGTGGTCGACCAGAGTCGAACCCTCGGCCATGCCGGCCAGGGCACCGTCTTTTCCGAAGACAACGGATCGGAGGTCGTCGTCGTTGCCGACGCAGACCATCACCGCGCCGGCACCGGTAGCGGCCTCACGGGGAGTCGACACCGAGGAGCCTCCGTGGGCCTCCACCCATTCCTCGGCCCTGGAGGTCGTGCGGTTGTAGACGGTGGTCTGGTGCCCGGCGGCCTGGAGGTGTCCGGCCATCGGAAATCCCATCACTCCGAGGCCGATGAACGCACATGCCGCCATGGTCAGATTCTCTTCTCTATGAAGGGGTGCTCCCTGACGGGATTCCCCCTGGTTGGGCTATCTCTGGCGGAGTCTCCGACTCGTGCAACAACAATAACGCCCACGACGACCTCCGTCGGCTGGTCAGATTCCGTAGGCGAGAGCCGCCATGGCGGCGAACAGGTCGGGGATGGTCCCGTCGCCGCCGTCGATTTCACGGTAGATGGCCCGCACGTTGACGGCGAGGCGCTCCCACTCGCCCCACTGCCGGTACTGGGCGAAATCATCAGATGCAGCGAGGTCGGCGACGGTGTCGGCGGCGCTCATGCCGGTGACGTGGCGGACACGGCAGGAGGCCTCCAGCCAGGTCAGGTAGCCGCGCACTGCCCTGACACCGTCAGCGTCGGTGAGCGGGCCGTGTCCGGGGACGATCACGTCGCAGTCCAGGTCGAGGATCCGGTCGCAGGCGGCGACCCAGTTGGCGACCGGCCCGTCCCAGATGATCGGGGTGCCGCCGATGAAGAGGATGTCGCCGCAGAACACGGTCTTGGTGTCAGGCAGGTGCACCAGCAGGTCACCGGCGGTATGGGCGGGGCCTACTTCCAAGAGCCTGACGGTATGTCCACCGATCCGGAGATCCAGCTCGCCGTGGAAGGTCCTGTCGGGTTCGGGGACCTCGATGCCTTCGAAGGTGAACGAACCGAAGGCATCGGCGACGTAGCGGTTGGTGGTCTCACCCATGTCGGCGTGCATGAGGGCCACGAGGGCGGACGGTGGCACGGCTCCCATCTCGCGGGCTGCGGCCTCGGTGGTCACGACCTCGGCGCCGGTGACCAGGCTGTTGCCGTAGCAGTGGTCGCCGTTTGCGTGCGTGTTGACGAGCGTGCCGATCGGACGGGTGTCGGTGATCGGCGCCATGGCGTCGAGCATGGCCCGGGTGAGCTTCAGGTCGAAGAGGGTGTCGACGAGAAGGGAACTGTCGTCGGTGGCGAGCAGGCCGGCATTGGACCAGCCCCAGCCGCCGTCGGGTTGCAACCATGCGAAGACCCCATCAGCCACCTCGTGGAGGCCGGTCGTGTAGGGAGTCTCGTCGGCTGTGCGCACCCGGGTGACACTACGTGTACCCGGCTAGGAGGCTGGCGACGGCCGGTTCCGGAGCCGAGGCAGATCTCGTAGCGCATGCCAGTGGGGTCGGTGAAGAGGAGTGGCTTGTGGGCGGTCGTTACCTCGTCCATGCACCAATCATGAACCAGAGGTGTGACAGTCGTCCCCCGGTCCCGCATGGGCAACGGAGGCGCCACGGTGGCAGGCTCTGCAGTGTCCTCGGGGTCGGCCACGAAGCGGGCCCCGATCCCCTCTCATCCACATCCAGGAGAACATCAAATGGGCAACATCTGTGCAGGCCGCGTGGCCATAGTTACCGGCGCCGGCCGGGGAATCGGCAGGGAACATGCCCTGCTGCTGGCCGAGAACGGCGCCAAGGTGCTCGTGAACGACCTGGGAGGCGACGCAACCGGCGACGGGGCCGACACCACCCCGGCCCAGTCGGTCGTCGACGAGATCCTCGCCATGGGCGGCGAGGCGGTCGTGAACGGCGCCAACGTCGCTGACTTCGACGCCGCCGGCGAAATGGTCCAGCAGGCCATCGACACGTTCGGCAGCTGCGACATCCTCATCAACAACGCCGGAATACTCCGGGACCGCATGATGTTCTCGATGACCGAGGGCGACTGGGACGCTGTGATCAACGTCCACCTGAAGGGCACCTTCGCCCCCAGCCACCATGTCGCCAAGTACTGGCGCGAGAAGGTCAAGGCGGGCGGCGAGGCCTTCGGCCGGATCGTCAACACGGCGTCGCCGTCGGGCATCTACGGCAACATCGGACAGTCCAACTACGGCGCCGCCAAGGCCGGCATCGCGGCGTTCACACTCATCACAGCGATGGAGCTCGTGAAGTACGGCGTGACGGTCAACTGCCTGGCACCGGGCGCCTACACCCGCATGACCAAGGACCTGCCGGGCTTCGCCGGGATGGACGAGGAGACCCAGGAGAAGATGGGTCCCCGCTGGATCGCCGTGACCACGGCGTGGCTTTGCAGCGACGCCGCCCAGAACGTGACCGGTCGGATCTTCGACATCGTGGGCCAGCGCGTCGGCATCGCCGAGCAGTGGAAGCTCGGACCGACCGCCATGCAGACCGACGACCCGGCCGACATGACCGACGTGATCGCCGGCCTGATGGCCGAGGCGGCGCTCAACTCCGACATGGGCGGCCACCCGACCGAAGGCCCGGGCCGACCCGGAAAGACCATCTAGGACCCGCCAGGGAACAGGAGCAACGCCGTGGCGATCGACTTCAGCCTCACACCGGAACTCGAAGCCATCCGGGCCCAGGTGAGAACGTTCGTCAACGACGTGATCCGTCCCGGCGGGGAGATCATCGACGGCAAGGGCGACAACGAGGCCCTCACCGGCGAGGACCGCCTCAAGGCGCTAATCGGCATGCGCAAGCAGGCCCGCGCCGAGGGTCTGTGGCTCCCCCACATGCCCGAGGAGTGGGGCGGCATGGGGCTCGGCCACGTCGAGCTGGCCATGGTGCAGGCCGAGGCGGCCCGCTCCTACTACGGCCCGTGGGTCCTGAACTGCCAGGCACCCGACGAGGGCAACATGCACACGCTGCTCCACTGGGCCACCGACGCCCAGAAGGAGAAGTACCTGCGGCCGCTGTGTGAGGGCACCACGTGGTCGTGCTTCGCGATGACCGAACCGGAGGTGGCCGGATCGGACCCGACGCTGATCCGCACGAGCGCCTACACCGACGGCGACGAGTGGGTCATCAACGGCCACAAGTGGTTCATCTCCAATGCCCACCGGGCGAAGTTCGCCATTCTGGTGTGTCGCACCGAGGAGAACCCGGAGATCCCCCAGGCCGCCAATACGGCGTTCCTGGTGGACATCCCATCCGACGGGTGGACCGAGGTCCGCCAGATCGAGACGATGCACGGCTCGACCGGGCACAGCGAGATCCTGATCGAGGACCTGCGCCTGCATGAGGACCAGATGCTGGGCGGTCGGGGTCAGGGCCACCTGCTGGGCCAGTACCGGCTGGGGCCGGCCCGCCTCGCCCACTGCATGCGCTGGATCGCCCAGGCCGAGACGGCGCTGGACATGATGGTGGAGCGTTCCCTGAACCGGTTCAGCCACGGTTCGCTGCTGGCCGAGAAGCAGGGCATCCAGTGGATGATCGCCGACTCCACAATGGAGCTCTACCAGTCGAAGCTGATGGTTCTGCACGCCGCCTACAAGATCGACAACGGCGATGACTTCAAGTCCGAGGTGTCGATGGCGAAGCACTTCGTGGCCAACAGCCTGAACCGGATCATCGACCGGGCCATCCAGGTGCACGGGGCGCTCGGCTACTCGACCGACACACCGCTGGCGCACATGTTCCAGCAGGCCCGCTGGGCGAGGTTCGCCGACGGGGCCGACGAGGTGCACCAGATGCGCATCGCCCAGCGATCCATAAAGGCATGGACCGACACCGGCTCGACGTCGAGGGCCACCGGCAACCTGCCGATCTGACCAGACCTAACCAACAGACCTACCAGAGACATCTGTCCGCCCCGGGGTGGAACACAACCGAGTCCGCCCGCAGGGCGACAGGAACAGGAGAGCAACATGCGAGACGTCGTGATCGTGGATGCAGTGAGGACGCCTGTCGGGCGTCGCAACGGTGGAATGTCGACCTGCCACAGCGTGGACGTACTTGGCACCGTCCAGAAGGCGTTGTTCGACCGGACCGGGATCGACCCGTTGGAGGTCGGTCAGGTCGTGGGCGGCTGCGTCGGCCAGGTCGGCATGCAGTCCATGAACGTGACCCGCACGGCGTGGCTGACCGCCGGCCTGCCGCTGGAGGTGCCTGCAACGACCGTCGATGCCCAGTGCGGGTCGTCGCAGCAGGCCACCAACATGGCGTACGCCCTCGTGGCCAGCGGCGTGGTTGATGCAGCCGTGGGCTGTGGCGTGGAACTGATGAGCAGGGTCGCCTTCGGGGC